>NZ_JAIMBZ010000015.1:0-76406 GCF_025499445.1 Acidiphilium sp. AL | reverse complement strand
AAAGATGCGCAATCCGCTCCCATTGGTCAGCCCTCAGCCCATAACGCCCCATCAATCAGCCTTTCGGAATGCTGATCTGCTATGAATCAGGAAAACGGTCGCGCCGGAATCCCCCCGGTCAAATGACGACACACCCTAATTCTGCGCCGGCTGCGGCAGCACGAATCTCTGGCCGGGATAGATCAGGTTGGGGTCGCGGATGCTCGCTTCGTTGGCGCGATAGATCAGAGAATATTCGGTGCCCTTGCCGTACACCGCGCGCGCGATCAGCCAGAGGCACTGGCCGCGCTTGATCACGACATGGCCGGGTGCCAGCGACGCGACGCGATGCGGCGCGAAGGCGGTCTGCATGGTCGCGGTGACGGCACCGTTGCTGCCCGTGGTTTCCAGCCGGAACGTGCCGGGCTTGGCTTGCATGTGATCGGTGCGCATCTGCCATCGCCCGTTGGCGCCGGCGATCGCGGTGCCGAGCTTGGTGTGGCCGAGGAACAGCGACACATGCGCGCCCGGCTTCGCGGTGCCGGCGATCACCGCGTTGCCGGTGGCGTCATAATCGACCGAACCGAGGCCGAGGCTGCCGGGTTTCGGCCCCTGGCCGGTCAACACCTCGGACGGGGTTTTGCCGATGCCGCTCAGCACCGCGAGCGCACCCTCGTTCGGCGCGTTGGGCACCGAAACCGTCACGCTGCGCGCGCTCGCCAGGGTCTGGCCATTGCCCAGCGCCTCGGAGATCGCGATCTGCTGGCCGCCCGGCGCCAGCGGCTTGGAGGTGACGAAGGCGAAGCTGCCCGAGGAATCCGCCTTCACCGTGCCGATCGGTTTGCCGTTGGCGGTGATCGTCACCGTGGCGCCGGGTGCTGCGCGCCCCGCGATCACCGCATTGCCGCCGGCATCGACGCGCACGGTGTCGAAAGTCGGTCCGTTCGGCGCTGCCTGCTTCTGAACCGTTGCCTGGGCGATTTTCGGCGCGGCCTTGGTCGGTTCGAAATGGCTCTTGCCGCTGAGGAATACGAGGCCGAGCAACGCGAGCACGCCGAGCGTGGCGATCGCCGCCGGGGCGGCCCAATCGGGGATCGCCGGTCGCCGATCGATTTTGTCGGGTCCGGCCTGCTGCGCGTTCTGAGACATCGGAGACTCTGTCGCTAGTGTGGCGGTTCTGAAGTTCCTATGCATTCGCGGCGGTGGTTTTAGGAACTCCAGAACCAAAAACCACACTAGAATCATATATTTGCTAGTGTTTTTCCGATTCGGAAGGTCGTAAAACGCCGCTTTTGGCACCGACGAACTTCCGAATCGAGACACTAGCTTGCTTCGGTGGAAAGACCCTGCCACGAAGGCGCGCTGTTCGATAGTATCGGTGGGTAATTCTGGATGATGAGTCACATTTCGGTCACGGTATTCTGCGGGTCTTCGGTGGGTGCCGAGCCCGACTACATGGCGGCGGCGCGCGCGCTGGGAAAGGGTCTGGCGGCGCGCGGCATGGGCCTCGTGTTCGGCGGCGGCAATGTCGGGCTGATGGGCGAACTCGCCGGTGCGGCGCTCGGCGCGGGCGCTCATGTCACCGGCATCATTCCCGAATTCCTGCGCGCCCGCGAGGTCGAGTTTCCCGGCCTCAGCGAGCTGATCGTGACGGATTCCATGCACACCCGCAAGCGGCGCATGTTCGCCCGCGCGGATGCCTTCGTGGTGCTGCCGGGCGGGCTCGGCACGCTGGACGAGCTGATTGAAATCATCACCTGGAAGCAGCTCGGCCGGCACGACAAGCCGATCATCCTGGTCGATATTCTCGGCTGGGCGCAGCCGGTCGCCGCTCTGCTCGACCACGTGATCGCGGCCGGTTTCGCCCGGCCTTCGGCGCGGGGTTTGATCGAGATGGTGAAGGATGTGCCGGTGGCACTCGCCCGGCTGGAGGCGCTGGCAGATTATTCCGAGCCGGAATCGTCCGTGGGGATTTCCGCGGTCGGCAGCCGGTAATCCTCGCCGAACCAGCGGCCGAGATCGACTTCCCGGCACCGGCGCGAGCAGAAGGGTTTGTGCTCCCGCGTGGCCGGTTTATGGCAGATCGGGCAGAGCGGCGGCGTGGTCACCGCAGGATCTCGTGCAACGGCGTGCGGACGCGCGGGCGCAGCACTTCGGCGAAACCGAGGACGGTGAAGCCGAGCAGACGGGGTTTCAGGGGATCGCGCGCGAGGGCGGCGGCGAGATCGGGGCCGAGTGCCGCGCGGGACGACGCTTTCATGCCGGCAAAATCGATCAGGATCGCGCCGCCGAGATTGCGCAGCCGGATCTGGCGGGCGAGTTCGGGAATCACCGCGCGGTTCAGCCGTGCCTGGGATGCGGCTTTGCCGCCGCGTTCGGCGGTCGCGGCGCCGGCGTCGATGTCGATCGCGGTGAGCGCGGGGGTCGGCGTGATGGTGGCGCGCGCGCCGCCGGGAAGGGCGATTTCGAGGTCTTCGAGAGACGCGATTTCGTCTTCGATGTCGGCAAAGCAGCCGGATTTGTATTCGACCAGGGCAAATCGGGGGCGGAGCGCGGCGATCAGGGCGTAGTCATCGGCGTAGATCGGGGCGGTCGGGTGCAGTGCGCGCCAGTCGCCGAGCGGGCCAGGCCCGCGCGCGATCAGGCCGGGTCTGGCGCCGGGCGCGTCCTTCGCGAGCGCGAGGCGCGGTCCCTTGCCGCCCTGGGCTGCGCGGGTGACGCGGAAGGCGGCGATATCGCCCTCCGACAGGGTCTTGCCGCCCGCGCTGTCGGGCAGGAAGCCGGTGGTGTCGCCAAGATCGGCGAACGCGCCGCCGAGGGCCGAAGCGCGGGTGCTGACTCGCCCGGTATAAAGATCGCCCACGCCGTCCGGGCTCGCCGGGCGCCAGAGCGTGTATTCGGCGAGCGCGCCGTTCTCGATCAGGGCGAGCCTGACGGCTTCACCACGCGCGGAGGCCAGAATTACGGTCGCCATCCGAGGCCGCGCAGCAGATTCGCCGTTTCGTGCAGCGGCAGCCCGACCACGCCGGAATAGGAGCCGGCGAGAAAATCGACGAAGCCGGCAGCGCGGCCCTGGATCGCGTAGCCGCCGGCCTTGCCGCGCCATTCGCCGCTGGCGATGTAGGCATCGACCATCGCGGGTTCGAGCCGGGCGAAGCCGACCACCGAGGCGACGTTGCGCGCGGCGATCCGCCCATCCGGCGCGCGGAGCGCGATCGCGGAATAGACCCGATGGCGGCGCCCGGCGAGCAATTCGAGGCAGCGCCGCGCTTCGGTTTCAGTGCCGGCTTTCGGCAGGACGCGCCGACCGAGCCCGACCACGGTATCGGCGGCGAGAATGAAGGCATCGGCGCGCGGCACGGCGGCGCATTTGGCGCGGGCGAGGCGCGCGGCGAGTTCGCGCGGGGTTTCGCCGCGCAAGGGCGTCTCGTCGATTTCGGGGACGACAATCGCGTCGGGCGCGATGCCGAGCTGGCGCAGCAGATCGAGCCGACGCGGGCTCGACGAGGCGAGAACCAGAGTCACTTGAAGCGGCCCGCTTACTTGAAGCGAAACGTGATCCGGCCCTTGGTGAGGTCGTAGGGGGTCATTTCCACGTTCACCCGGTCGCCGGCCAGGACGCGGATGCGGTTCTTGCGCATCTTGCCACTGGTATGCGCCAGAATCACGTGGTCGTTGTCCAGCTTGACGCGGAACATGGCATTGGGCAGCAGCTCGGCGACGGTGCCGCTGAATTCGATCATGTCTTCTTTCGACATCTATCCTCGTCGGTCGGTCATTGAACGATCGTTCCCATGAGCCCGAGCGGCGAATTGGTCAAGCTTCGAGCCGGATCGCGACCGAGCGGGCATGGGCGCCGAGCCCTTCGGCTTCGGCGAGGGTGACGGCCGAGGGGCCGATCGTGGCGAGGGATGCGGCATCGAGTTCCGCCCAGGTGGTGCGCTTAAGAAAATCATAGACCGACAGGCCGGAGGCGAAGCGCGCGGTTCCCGAGGTCGGCAGCACGTGGTTCGGCCCGGCGATGTAATCGCCGATCGCCTCGGGCGTGTGCCGGCCCAGGAAAACCGCGCCGGCATGGCGGATGCGCGCGAAATCCCGCGCCGGATCGGCGGTCATGATCTGCAGATGTTCGGGGGCGATGCGATTGGCAATGGCGGTCGCCTCGTCGAGGTTGCGCACCAGGACGATTGCGCCATGGTCGCGCCAGCTTGCCCCGGCGACGGCCGAGCGTGGCAGGGTTTTGAGCACGCGTGCGATGGTTTCGGCAACCGCGTCGGCGAAACCGGCATCGTCGGTGATCAGAATGGCCTGCGCTGCCTCGTCATGCTCGGCCTGGGCGAGAAGGTCGAGGGCGACGTGATCGGGGTTCTGCGCCGCATCGGCGATGACCAGGACTTCCGAGGGGCCGGCGATACTGTCGATGCCGACCCGGCCGAACACAAGGCGCTTGGCCTCGGCGACATAGGCATTGCCGGGGCCGACGATGCGATCGACCGGGGCGATGCGCGCCGTGCCGTAGGCGAGTGCTGCGACCGCCTGCGCGCCGCCGACGCGGTAGATCTCGGTCACGCCGGCGCGGTGGGCGGCGGCCAGAACCAGGGGGTTCGTCACCCCGTCCGGTGTGGGCACGCACATGGCGATGCGCGAAACCCCCGCGATGCGCGCGGGGATCGCGTTCATCAGAACCGAGGACGGATAGGCCGCCTTGCCGCCCGGCACATAGATGCCAACGGCATCGAGTGGTCCCCAGCGCAGGCCGAGGCGCGCGCCGGTTTCGTCGGTGAAGGCGAGGTCGGCGGGCATCTGGGCGCGGTGGAATGTCTCGATGCGGGTCGCGGCGCGGTCGAGCGCTGCACGCTGCGCCGCCGGCACGGCGGCGACCGCCGCGCCGATTTCGGTGGCGCCGATGTGGAGCGTGGTTTCGGTGAGCGGGAAACGGTCGAAGCGCGCGGTCAGGTCGATCAGCGCCGCGTCACCCTCGGCGCGCACGCGGGCTATGATCGCGGCGACGGCTTCGCTGACATCGATCGCCGTGGCGCGATCGGCGAGCAAGGCGGCGAGCGCGGCATCGAACCCAGGATCGGTGGTGGCGAGGCGGCGCATCAGGCGGCGGCTTCGAGGGCGGCGCGGAACCGGGCGATCCAGGCGCCGATTGCCTCGGGTCGGGTTTTCAGCGCGGTTCGGTTGACGATCAGCCGCGAGGTGACATGGGCGATCACCTCGGTCTCGACCAGGCCGTTGGCGACGAGGGTGCTGCCGGTCTGCACCAGATCGACGATCAGGCGCGACAGACCGAGGCCGGGGGCGAGTTCCATCGCGCCGTTGAGCGTGACGATTTCCGCCTGGATGCCGCGCATCGCGAAGTGCTTGCGGGTGATGCTGGGGTATTTGCTCGCCACCCGCACCCGCGACAGGCGCGAAAAATTGGTGCGCCCGGCCGCGTCCGCCGGTTCGGCGACCGAGATGCGGCAATGGCCGATGCCGAGATCGAGCGGCGCGTAGATATCCGGGTAGTCGAACTCCATCAGCACGTCGGCGCCGCAAATGCCGATTTCGGCGGCGCCGAAGGCGACGAAGGTGGCGACGTCGAAGCTGCGCACCCGGATCACGTCGAGCTCGGGGGTTTCCGTGTGAAAGCGCAGGCGGCGGGAGCTTTCGTCGGCATAATCCGCTTCCGGGACGATGCCGGCGCGGGCGAGCAGCGGCGCGCATTCGGCGAGAATGCGACCTTTCGGCAAAGCGAGAACCAGCGTGCGGCTCGCAACGTCGGCTGCCGGTGGAATAGGGGTCACGGCGGTCATGGCGCGGCGTTTACCACCGCACCGCGACCCTGCCAAACCTGCATCGGGCACGACGGTGCGTCATCGAGGCGCAACCAAACCGTCCCGAAAGCTTAACACCCCGCGCGGCCGGTTCCGGCTATCCCCCGCTCGATCTTTCGCGCCGTTACCGGCGCATTACCGACGCGATACAGAGGGGACTTCGATGAAAAGCGGTTTTTCCGGCCGGCGCATGGCGCGCCAGGGCTTGCGCGCGGCGTTGCTGGGTGCGGCGAGCATGATGGCCATGGCCGGAGCGGCACAGGCGCAGGCGGTAAACGCGGGAACGGTGTCGGCGAGCGGGACGATGAATGCCGCCGCCGCAGCGCTGAAAAAAACCGACCGGAGACTCACCAAAAAGCAGATTTTTGCCTCCGGCCAGAGCAAAGCGGTTCTGACCAGACAGCAGATTCAATCGGTCGGGCCGGCAGCGGGTGCCGCACAGGCATTGTCGCTGGCACCAGGCGTTGCGGTGCGTGGTTATGGCGGATCGGCAGGAACGGCGCGCTATGAGTTTTCGCTGCGTGGCGCGAAGGTTGGCTGGTCGTCGGTGAACGGCGATGCCGAGCGCAACGGGATCACGGTTCTGTTCGATGGCATTCCGATGAACAACCTAACCGCGCATAACGGCCAGTGGGATTCCAACGAAATTCCGATTCTGCAAATGATCAGCGGCATCAACGTGATCAACGGACCGGGCAATCCGGCGTCGCGCTGGTTCGACAGCATCGGCGGCACAGTCGATTTCGTGCCGGTGCAGCCGACCGCCAAGCCGGACTACGAGGTTGGCGGCACGTTCGGCAGCGATGCCACCTATGGCGGGCATTTCATCGCCAATTCCGGCCTGATCGATGGGTGGAGCATCCTTCTCGCGGGCGGCTATATCCGCAACGATACGTTCCGCGTTGGCGTGCCGGGCGTCAGTTTTCACGCGCCATCCGAATCCAATGCCTATTTTGGCAAGGTGACCCGGGTGTTCGACGGCGGCGCGATCAGTTTCGGCGGTTATGTCGACAACAATCATGAAGAGCGCCCCAGTCCACTGTTCATCCCGATCGCGCCGATCGCCGGAATCACGACTGAAGGGCTGGGTGCCAATGCGCCGCTCTACAGCCAGTCGACCAGCGGCTATTACAGTCTGTTGTCGCCCGCTGTCTGGTTCAAGCGCATTCAGGTGCGCGACTACATGCTTTACGGCAAACTGGCGCTCGATCTCGCGCCAGACTTGACCTTCCACAACAATACCTGGTTCCGGCACGGGGCGCGCGTTCATTACAGGATGAATAATTATATTCCGGGCAACGCGGCGAATACCGAGTATTATTATACCGAATCCGACACGTATGGCGATCAGGCCTACATGGACTGGAAACTGCCGGCGAACGATGTAAAGTTCGGGGGCTACGCGATCCATCAGCGCTATCAGCCGATCTATCTCGGCTATACGCCGAGCCTTGGCACCAACCAGCCGAATCCCTCTCAGATTTCAAACTTTACGCTCTATAACACGTTTCTTGACGCATACATTCAGGACACGATCACGCCGTTCAAGGGATTGAGCATTACCCCAGGTATTGCGGGTGTGGAGTATCAAACCAGCTTCTATAATAACGCCCTGGGCAATCCAAACAACGTTTCGGTGACGGGCAATACGCAGAAAACATTTACCAACCCGGAGCCTTCGGTGAGCGTACGTTACCAACCGGTACCTTGGGGCGCGTTGTATGCGAGTTACGCGACATCCTATCAAAATCCAACCGATAACGGGTTCGGCGCCAACAACAGTAATGCCGGTGCCGTGGATATCGCGACGCTGAAGCCGGTCAAGAGCGTCGATTACGAAATCGGCGCCAAGCTGCTGTTTCACGATGCGGGCTTTCTGCACAACGCATCGCTCAACATCAATTACTTTCACGACAAACTAACCAACGAGACGATCGCAACCTATGTTACGAATTTTGCGCTGACCAAATTCGCATCTGCCAACGCCACGCTGAAGGGATTCAATATCGCGGCGACCGCCGATCCGAACTTCCATTGGCATCTGTTCGCCAATGTCAGCTTCAGCAACAACATCTACAATTCCTATCTGCCGGGCGGCGCGACCATGCCGCTCCAGGGCGTTCCGATCTCCTATAACCCGAAAGTCCTGGCCTCCATCGGTATCGACTACAAAACTTTCGTACGCGGCATTCTGGTGAATGTCGGCTTCCTCGATCAATATACCGGCTCGCAATATCTGTTCAACAATCTGACCGGTGCGCCCTCGAATGTGAAGCAGAAGAGCTTCAACATCGCCAATCTGAGTCTGGGTGCCGATATTCCGGTGCCGCAAAATGTTTCCCGCGCAGTGAAGGTGCTGAAACTGGCATTCAATATCAACAATCTGTTCGGCACCCGCTACAACCCGGTCCAGTATATTTCGAGTGGCGGGTATTTCGGCGGTAACAGTGCGGGAACGATCCTGGTTGCCCCAGGTGCACCGCGCCAGTATCTGGTATCGCTGACCGCGAAATTCTGAATGTCTGGGTAACCGGCACGACCCTTGCCGCGCCGGCGCGGGCGGCGCAGATTGGCCGCATGAGCGAACATGTAATGGTCTGCGAGGTCGGCCCGCGCGACGGGTTGCAGATGGCGAAATCGGTCATGCCCACCGAGGCGAAATGCGCCTGGATCGGCGCATTGGCGGCGTCGGGTCTGCGGGAGATCGAGGTGGGCAGTTTCGTGCCGGCGAAACTGATCCCGCAAATGGCGGATACCGATGCTGTGGTGCGGTTTTCGCGCGGAATTCCAGGGCTGACCGTGGTGGCGCTGGCGCCCAATCTGCGCGGCGCGGAAGCAGCCCTTGCGGCGGGGGCGCACCGGATCAGCATTCCGGTATCGGTCAGCGAGGGGCATTCCCGCGCCAATCTCAACCGCTCGCCGGACGAGCAGGTCGCGGTGGTGGCGAAGATCGTCGCCTGGATGCGCGAGGCGGGCGACAAGGCGGAAATCGAGGTCGCCTGCTCCACTGCCTTCGGCTGCTCGATCGACGGCGCGGTGCCGGAGCATGCGGTGGTGCGGATCGCATCGGCGCTGGCCGAGGCCGGGGTGAGCCAGATCGCGCTGGCCGATACGGTCGGCTACGCCAATCCCGCACAGATCAAGTCGGTGGTGCGCGCGGTGCGCGCCGAGATCGGGCCGGTGCTGCGCGGGCTGCATCTGCACGATACGATGGGACTCGGCATCGCCAATGCGCTGGCAGGGCTGGAAGCAGGCATCCGCGATTTCGATTCCGCGCTGGCCGGGCTCGGCGGCTGCCCGTTCGCGCCGGGGGCCTCGGGCAATATCGTCACCGAGGATCTGGTGTTCATGCTGGAGAGCATGGGGTTTGAAACCGGCATCGATCTCGCGAAACTGATCGCGGCGCGCGGCCTGCTGCATGCCGGATTGCCGGCCGAGCCGATGCACGGCCAGCTCGCGAAAGCGGGGATTCCCCGAACATTTCAGAAAGCCGCATGAGCGCCGCGGCGCTGGCGGGGCTCCGCGTCGTCGAATTCGCGCATATGGTGATGGGGCCAACCGCCGGGTTGATCCTGGCCGATCTCGGCGCCGACGTGGTGAAGATCGAACCGACGCCCGACGGCGACAACACGCGACGGCTGACCGGCTCGGGCATCGGCTTTTTCACCATGGCGAGCCGCAACAAGCGCAGCGTCATGCTCGATCTGAAATCGCCCGAGGGGCTCACGGTGGCGCGCCGGCTGATCGGGCGCGCGGATGTGCTGACCGAGAATTTCCGCCCCGGCGCGCTGGACAAGCTCGGGCTCGGCTATGCGGAATGCGGTGCGGCGAATCCCCGCCTGATCTATTGCTCGCTGAAGGGTTTCCTGCCCGGCCCGTATGAGCACCGCACCGCGCTCGACGAGGTGGTGCAGATGATGGGCGGCCTCGCCTACATGACCGGCCCGGTCGGCCAGCCCTTGCGCGCCGGGGCTTCGGTGATCGACATCATGGGCGGCACCTATGGCGCGCTCGCGGTGCTGGCGGCGCTCGCCGAGCGGGAGCGCACCGGGCTCGGCCAGCACGTGCAGTCCGGCCTGTTCGAGAGTGTCGCGATGCTGATGGCGCAGCACATGGCACAGGCGGCGATTACCGGCACCGAGCCCAAGCCGATGAGTGCGCGCGATGTCGCCTGGCCGGTCTACGATATTTTCGATACCGCGGATGGACGGAAGATTTTCATCGGCGTGGTGACCGATACGCAATGGCGCGTGCTGTGCGCGGAATTCGGACTCGCCGGACTCGCGAACGACCCCGTTTTGTCCACCCAGGCGGAGCGCCGCGCGGCACGGCCGCGCACCCTGCCGGTGATCGCGAGCGCGTTCGCGCGCCTGACCGAAACCGAGCTGATCGCGCGCTGCGAACGGCTCGGCCTGCCGTTCGCGCCGATCGCGCGACCCGCCGATCTGTTCGAGGACCGGCATTTGCGGGATTCGGGAGGATTGGTTTCGGTGTCGCTGCCGGATGGGCGGCGCGTCGATCTGCCCGGATTGCCGATCAGCATGGGCGGCGAACGATTGCCGCTCCGGCGCGACGTGCCGGCGGCGGGGGCGGATAGCCGAAACGTGCTGGCGGAGCTTGGTTATGGCGAGGCTGAGATCGACGCGCTGATCGGCCTTGGTGCGGTGGGCGCAAACGGATAAGGAGCAAAAATATGGCGAAAATTGCATTCATCGGTCTCGGCGTGATGGGTTTTCCGATGGCCGGGCATCTTGCGTCGGGTGGGCACAATGTCACGGTCTATAACCGTTCTCCGGCGAAAGCCGAGGCCTGGGTCAAGAAACATGGCGGACGCAGCGCACCGACGCCGGAAGCGGCGGCGCGCGACTGTGCGTTCGTGTTCGCCTGTGTCGGCAATGACGATGATCTGCGCACGGTGACGATTGGCGACGGCGGCGCCTTCGCCGGGATGCAGCCGGGCTCGGTATTCGTCGACCACACCACCGCCTCGGCCACCGTCGCGCGCGAGCTGGACGCGGCGGCGCGGGAGCGGAAACTCGGATTTCTCGATGCGCCGGTCTCGGGCGGTCAGGCAGGTGCGGAATCTGGCAAGCTGACCGTGATGGTCGGCGGCGATGCGGGCGATTTCGAGCGCGCCAGGCCGGCGATCGGCTGTTTCGGTGCGGCGATCAGCCATATCGGCCCGTCGGGCAGCGGCCAGTTGACCAAGATGGTCAACCAGATCTGTGTCGCCGGCGTGGTGCAGGGGCTCGCCGAGGGGCTGCATTTCGCCGAGGCGGCGGGACTCGATGTCGCGGCGGTGGTCGGCGCGATTTCCAAGGGGGCCGCGCAAAGCTGGCAGATGGAGAATCGCTGGAAGGCGATGGTCGCGAAGGACTTCGATTTCGGCTTCGCGGTCGACTGGATGCGCAAGGATCTGGGCATCTGCCTCGCCCAGGCGCACGAAACCGGGGCGCGGCTGCCGGTGACCGCGCTGATCGATCAGTTCTACGCCGATGTGCAGGCGATGGGCGGCAGCCGGTGGGACACGTCGTCGCTGATCGCGCGGTTCGGGAAATGATCGTTAGAACAACTGGCTGTTGATCCGCAGCACCTTGCGGCAGAGCGGCGTGTTGGCCAGCGCGCCGCCGTTGTTTTCGCACCTCACCACTTCGCGCATCAGGGTGTGTGGGTGCTTGTGATAATAGGTGGCGGTGCTGTCGGCACAGCCGGCGAGCAGCGCGGTGGCGAGGATCAGCAGGATCGCGAGCGGTTTCATCGGTGCCTCAAAATTACGGCGTGCAGGTCGGATTGCCAAGACGATGGCCGTTTACATTTCGTTGCCGAACCGCCCGATACGCGCCATGATCCGCCGCGATAACGTGTTCGTGTTCAACACCGGATGGGAGACGAATTCATGACATTGAGCAAGACCAGAGCCGCGATCATGGCCGGCGTTCTGCTGGCGAGCGGTGCCGCGAGCGGGGTTGCCCTGGCCTATCAGGGTCATATGTTCCAGGCGCGCAACGCACTCTACGCCGCGCGCAGCCAGTTGCTCGCGGCAAGGCACAACAAGGGCGGCCATCGGGTCGCGGCGCTGCGGGCGGTCGATGCGGCGATCGCCCAGGTGAATATCGGCATCCGCGTCGGGCGATAAACGCGGGACAGCTTGTCGCGGCGGGGCGGGGCGCGTATTTCTCCGGTCATGAAACACGCACCCGCCCTCCTGCTTCTCGCCGCCGTCGCCCTGCCAGGCTTGGCCGTCGCGGCGCAAACCCCGGCCGCCGATGCGCCGAAACCGCTCGGCGTGTTCAAATCCTGGACCGCCGCGACCTACGGCACCGGCGCGGACAAGGCCTGCTATGCCTTCGCCACGACGAAACTGCCGAAAGGCAGCAAGGCCACGCCGGCGATGCTGACCGTGACCGAGCGCGCCGCGTTCCGCGACGAGATTTCGCTGAGCCAGGGCATCACCTATTCCAAGGGCGCCAAGGTGACGCTGGCGGTGGGCCCGACCACGCTGAAATTCTTCACCAAGGACAATATGGCCTATGCGATGAAGGGTGCGGCGACCACCAAGGCGTTCCTTGCCGGCAGTTCCGTCACCGCGACCGCGACGGCGCCCAACGCCAAGCCGGTGACCGATACGTTCGGGCTCGACGGGTTCGCCGATGCCTATAAGGCGATCCAGAAAGCCTGCCCGGCCGCTTCAGGAGCAAAAACGCCCGGCAGCACCAAGACGAAAAGCTGAAGAATTGTCCGCGACCCTCGACCTCGACGAAGCCGAACGCACGCGAATTCTCGCCAAGGCGGCAATTTTTGCGCCGCCTTCGGCGACCTTGGACGATGGGCGGCGCGATCTGGTCGGGCTGTCGCGCGCGGAACTGGCCGAGGCGGTGGCGAGCGTGGGCGAGGCGCCGTTCCGCGCCAAGCAGCTCTGGCACTGGATCTATCACCAGGGGGTGACCGATTTCGCGCTGATGGCGAATATCGCCAAGCCCTTGCGCGAGAAACTGGCCGCGCATTTCGCGATTTCCCGGCCGGATATCGCCGCCGACCGGCTCAGCGCGGACGAGACCCGCAAAATGCTGCTCCGCTTCCGCGACCATGAGGCGGTGGAGACGGTGTATATCCCGGATGTGACCGAGGATCGCGGCGCGGTGTGCATTTCCTCGCAGGTGGGCTGCACCCTGTCGTGCCGGTTCTGCCATACCGGCACCCAGCGGCTGACCCGCAATCTCTCGCCGGGCGAAATCGTCGGCCAGTTCATGACGATGCGCGACGCCTATGGCGAATGGCCGAGCCCGAAGGGCGAGACCCCGCGCCTGCTCTCGACCATCGTTCTGATGGGCATGGGCGAGCCGCTGTATAATTACGAGAATGTCGCGGCGGCGATGAAGATCGTGATGGATGGCGAGGGGATCGGCCTGTCGCGCCGGCGGATCACGCTGTCGACCTCCGGCGTGGTGCCGATGATGGACCGGGCCGGCACGGAACTCGGGGTCAACCTCGCGGTGTCGCTCCATGCGGTGCGCGACGACGTGCGCGACGTGATCGTGCCGCTCAACCGCAAATACAATATCGCCGAACTGATCGCCGCCTGCCGGCGCTATCCCGCCGCCTCGAACGCGCGGCGGATCACCTTCGAATATGTCATGCTCAAGGGGATCAACGACAGCGAAGCCGACGCGCGCGAACTGGTGCGGCTGATCGCGGGGATTCCGGCCAAAGTGAACCTGATTCCGTTCAACCCCTGGCCGGGCTCGACCTATGAAACATCGAGCGGCAACGCGATCCGCCGCTTCGCCGATATCGTGATGAATGCCGGCTATTCGTCTCCAGTGCGCACCCCGCGCGGACGCGACATCCTGGCGGCCTGCGGGCAGTTGAAGTCGGTCGAAGCCGCCTGAGCGTCAGACCAGCGCGGGCGTGATGTCGGTTCGGGCGAAATCATCGCCGAGAAACAGCAGCTTCGCATCGTTCGATCGCGCGCAGGCATAGGCGAAGCAATCGCCCATGTTGAGTGCGGCTTGGTGCCGGCCCTTGCCGAAGCGCGCATAAGCTTCGGTGGCGAGGGCAAATTCGCGTTCCGCAATGGGGACGAAGCCAAAACCCAGATTCTCAAGAAAAAGATCGACGCGGGCGCGGGTGATGTCGATCGGCAGGGCGTGGCTGCGGCAAAGCGCGGCGACGGTTTCCCACGCCGACAAGGCTGAACAGAGCCGTGATGACGCGGCATCGAGACAATCGGCCAAAGCGATTGCCGCAGGCTCCTTCGCGAGAATCGCGACCAGCGCGGAAGCGTCGGTGAAAACTCTCACGGTTCGCCGGAAAGGTCGTCGAAAAACGCCTTGTCGGCGACGAGCCCGGATTTCGGCGGCAAAGGATGTTCGGCCCAGAGCTGCCGGAGCCGCTCGCGCAGCGGGATGGCTTCGCGGTCGTGATCGAGAGCGGCGCGCACCGCCTGTTTCACCGCGTCCTGCTTGGTGCAATGGCGCTTTTGCGCGAGTTCGGCGACCAGCGCGGCGGTTTCGTCGTCCTTGATGAACAGGGGCATCGCACCCTCCATGGGGGGATATCCAATTTCATATAGTTGGATATCCGGCCGGGCGCAAGCCGGTTGGCCGGGTTGGAAACCCATGCGGCGCCCGCCATTTCGTACAGGATAAAGTGTGGAGGCCGGCGGCATGACAAGGAAGATGATCGATGCGGAATGATGCGCGGGCGGCCTGTCTCGCCGTGCTGCTCGCCGTCCCGGTGGCGCACCCGCAGACGCCCTATGGCGCGAGCGGCGCGGCGCGGCTGCCGCCGCCGCCGGTTCGACCGCCCAAGCCCAAGCCGCAGCCGCCGAAGCTGGAGCATTTGCGGAAAGTCCATGCCGAGGGGTTGCTTGGCCAGCCCGTGCTCGACACCAAGGGAAAAGCGATCGGCACTATTGTCGATGTGCTGATCGATCAGCGGGGTGATCCGAACGCCGCGGTGATCGAGTTTGCCGGGTTCCTCGGCGTCGGCAACCGCAAGATCGCGGTCGCCTGGACCGCGCTGCATTTCAGTGTGGTCAAGCAGCGCATCGCGATCACCATCGACCTCGACGCCGCCAAACTGAAATCCCTGCCGGAATACAAGCCGAGCGCGCCGTCGGTGCCCGTCGCCATCCAGCCCCGCGCCAAAGCGGCCCAGTGAACGGTGATCCGGTCTCGCCGCGCAGCCTGCGCGGCCTGGATTGGCTGAATTTCTTCGTCGCCGACGTGCAGACCGGCTTCGGCCCGTTCATCGCGATCTATCTGACCACCCAGCACTGGACCGATCTCGCGATCGGCGGCGTGCTCTCGCTCGGCACCATCGTCGCGATGGCGAGCCAGTTGCCGGCCGGCGCACTGGTCGACTGGATGCCGAGCAAGCGGCTGGCGGCGGCGCTGGCGATCGGCGCGATCACCGGCAGCGCGCTGTTGTTCGTGCTGATGCCGTCGCATTTCGGCATCGGCCTCGCCGAAATCCTCCACGGTTTCGCAAGCTGCATGTTGAACCCTGCGATCGCGGCGGTGAGTATTTCGCTGGTCAGCGTCGCCGCCCTTGGCGAGCGGCTGGGCCGCAACGCGCGCTTCGCCTCGATCGGCAACGGCGTGGCGGCGGCGGTGATGGGCGGTTTCGGCTATTATTTCGCGCCGGGTTCGGTGTTCTGGCTCACGGCGGCGCTCGGGGTGCCGTCGCTGCTGGCCTTGTCGCGGATCGAATCCCGCCGGGTGGTGCGCGATGCGGCCGAGCGCCGGCGCCCGCATGGCGGCACCTGGGCCGAATTGCGGGCGCTGTTCCTGGACCGGCGATTGCTCGCCTTCATGGCCTGCATCGTGCTGTTCCAGATGGCGGATGCGGCGATGCTGCCGTTCGTCGGCAGCGAAATCGCCGGCAAGGCGGGTAGTGTCGCCAATCTGGTGATCGCCGCCTGCATCGTCTGGCCGCAAATGGTGGTTGCGGCGATCTCGCCCTGGGTCGGGCGTGCCGCGCAGCGCCACGGACGGCGGCGGCTTCTGCTGCTCGGCTTCGCCGCGGAACCGTTGCGCGGGTTGTTGTTCGGCCTGACCGGATCGCCGGTGCCGGTGGTGCTGATCCAGGGGCTGGACGGCATCAGCGCCGCGGTGATCGGGGTGCTGCTGCCGCTGATCGCGGCCGACATCGCGCGGGAACGCGGCCATTTCAACCTGACCATGGGCGCGATCGGGCTTGCGGTCGGGCTGGGGGCGACGGTCAGCAGTGGCGCCGCCGGGGCGATCGCCAATGGGGTCGGGGTGCGCGCGGCGTTTTTCGCGCTGGCCGGCGCTGGGCTTCTGGCGACGGTGGCGGTGTGGTTCCTGATGCCCGAAACGGTGACGGATCAGGAGTCCACCACGACCTGACCGTCCGTGTTGCGCTGGAACGCGAAGCCGCGCGCGGCATTGCCGATGGTCAATCCCTCGATCCGCAAATGGGGAATACTGGCCGGAAGCGCCGGCAGGATCGCGCTGCCCGTGTCTGCCGCCGGGTCGACGCTGATCCCGGTACAGGCGTCCAGCAACGCGAACAAAGCGCCCGCCGCCCAGGCCTGCGGCGCGCAGGCGACCGGATAGGCGGTCGGCGCCCGGTCCCGCGCGCGGGGAAACCCGCAGAACAATTCGGGCAGCCGGTAGCGTTCCGCCCAGCTTGCGGTTGCGAACAGGGAATCGAACAGACGGGCGGCGGCGTCGCGGCGTCCGTAGCGGGCGAGGCCGAGGCCGATCAGCGCATTGTCGTGCGGCCAGACCGAGCCGTTATGGTAGGACATCGGGTTGAACCGCGCCTGGCCGCGCGCGAGGGTGCGAATGCCCCAGCCCGAGAAGAAATCCTCGCCCATCAGCCGGTCCGCGACCGATGCGGCGCGTTCGGGCAGGGCGATGCCGGCGAACAGCGCGTGTCCGGCATTGGAGGCCAGCACCCGGCAGGGCCGCTTCTCGCCATCCAGGGCGAGCACATAGAAACCGAATTCCTCGTCCCAGAACGCCGAATCGAAGGCCGCGCGGAGGGATGCCGCCTCGCCGGCAAGCGAAGCGGCGCGATCCTTCATGCCGAGCGATGCGGCGATGCGGCTCGCCGCCGATTTCGCGGCGAACACATAGGCCTGCACCTCGCACAGCGCGATCGGCCCGCGCGCGAGCGCGCCGTCGGCATGGAAAATCGAGTCCCGGCTGTCCTTCCAGCCCTGGTTGGCGAGGCCATGGGCCGATTTGCGGCCATATTCGACGAACCCGTCGCCATCGGCGTCGCCATATCGGTCGATCCAGTTCAGCGCCGCCTCGATATGCGGCCAGAGCATACGGATGAACGCGATATCGCCGGTGCGATCGGCATAGGCGCCGGCCAGCATCACGAAGAGCGGCGTAGCATCGACCGAGCCGTAATAACGCCGGAACGGCACTTCGCCGAGCCTTGCCATCTCACCGTCGCGGGCTTCGTGCAGGATCTTGCCCGGCTCGGCATCGGCGGCTGGGTCGGTTTCGGTGGCCTGATTGGCGGCGAGGTAGGCCAGAACGCCGCGCGCCAGCGCGGGCGCGAGCCACAGAACCTCCATCGCGGTGATGATCGCGTCGCGGCCGAACGCGGTGCTGAACCAGGGTACACCGGCATAGGGAAACGGCCCGTACTCGGTTTCGGTGGTCAGCATGAGCAGATCGTCGCGTGCCCGGCGCAGGATCGCATCGGCCAGCGGATTGCCGGTCGCGAGGGTGGCGGCATCGTCGCGCAGCCTCTGCCGCTGCGTGCGGGCTGCTTCCCGCGCGGGGGCGAAGCCCTCGATGGTCGGCGTATCCTCGTCGATCCCGGCCTGGATCGCCAGGGTGATCCTCTGTGTTTCACCCGGCGCGAGGTCGAGGACGAATTCGGCGCGCTCGCCATCCAGCCGGTCGGGCTTCGGGTCGAAATGCAGCCTGGTCCAGCGCCGCACGCCGTCGAGCCCGAGACAGGCGAGCGTGGCGCCGTGACCCGTGCAGGAAGGCGGCTGGATCGTGCCGTGCCGTGCGCGCCTGGTGCCGCGAATCTCGAACAGATCGGCGAAATCCGATCCAAAACCGATGGATACCGGCACGTGCTGCGCCAGTTGCGACCAGTTGGTGACGGTCAGAGTGTCGTGCCGCGCCGCGCGCCACAGGAAGCTTTCCCAGCGCAGCGCAATCTCGTTCGTATCGTCGCCCATGTCGGTGTTCGGCTTGGGCGCCGGACAGGCGAGATCGCAGACCAGGGCCGCGTTGTCCGCGCTGATCGCGGCACTCAGCAGGCGGGGTCGCGCGCCGGAGAGCGCGACCGCGAGCCGCGAGAGGTGGCGGGTGTCGCGATGATACAGCCCCTCCGCTCCGGCCTCCATGTCGCCGTTCGGGCCGAATATCGCGAAACTGTCGTCCGATTTCAGGGTGTGCGGTCGGTGTTCCGCGCGGGTGGCATCCGCCGCGACGGGAAAATGGCGCGGTTTCTTTTCTGGGATAGGCTGAGCCATCATAACTCCCTTTGCTGGTCTTCGTCGGGTACTTGGTACGTTGCCGGGCAGATTTCTCCGGTGAAATGGGGCGCCTTGCTTGACCCGAGCGCACGATTTGGCGATATAGCGCACGAACACCGTGGCACGGGGGCGTGTCACGGTTGATTTTTTATTGTCCGACACCAAACCGGCCTTGGCCGGGACTTTCTGGATCGAGGTTTCCGCCATGACCCGTCGCTGCGACATCACCGGCAAGAGCGTGCTCTCCGGCAACAATGTGAGCCGCGCGAACAACAAGTCGCGCCGCAGGTTCCTGCCCAATCTGCAGGACAGCTCGCTGCAGTCCGAGGCTCTGGGCCATTCGGTGCGGCTGCGGGTGACGCCGCGCGGCCTTTCCACCATCGAGCACAAAGGCGGGCTGGACGCGTTCCTGCTGGCGACGCCGAACCGCAAGCTGACCGACGAGGCGCTTCTGCTCAAGCGCCGGATCACGCGGGCGGCGGCCAAGCGCGAAGCGGCCTCCACCTGAAACTGAAGCCCGGCTGCACCACGGCAACCCGCCTTTCGAGGCGGGTTTACCATTTGGTGATATCCTGTTGGAAAAGCTTTGATTGCGGCGCGGCACCAAACTCCGGTAGACTCCGAGTCGGAGTCGGCCATCGCGCCGTGCGCTCCAGGCTCTTGCACGCAGGAGGAGACCCTCGATGACCTCCCTGACCTTGGAATCTCCCGGACATGCCGGCAATCCGCTCGATATCGTCGAACAGGTGATCGCGGCCAATGACTGGGCGTTCGACCGCCGCAGCGACAGTGAAATCGCCGCCGAAGCACCCGGCCGCTGGTGCGATTACGGGCTTTATTTTTCATGGTCGCATGAAATCTCGGTCATGCATTTCTCCTGCGCTTTCGACCTGAAGGCGCCGGAGCGGCGGCGTACCGCGCTCTACGAGCTGCTCGCCCGCGCCAACGAGAAATTATGGATCGGCCATTTCGGCATGGACCAGGACGACGGAATGCCGGTGTTCCGCCATTCCGTCCTGCTGCGCGGCGCGTCCGGCGCCTCGGCGGAAAGCGTCGAGGACATGGTGGATATCGCGGTCACCGAATGCGAGCGCTTTTTTCCGGCGTTCCAGTTCGTGCTGTGGGGCGGCAAGAGCCCAGACGAGGCACTGGCCGCCGCCATGCTGGAGTGTGTCGGCGAGGCATGACCGAGGCGTTGCCGCCGCTGCTGCTTCTGGGCGGCGGCAAGATGGGATCGGCGATGCTCGCCGGCTGGCGCGAGCGGGGGATTTCCCGCGTCGTCGTGGTCGATCCCGGCGCGCAGGCTGCATCGCTCGCCGACGGGCATGTCGTGGTAGTGGCTTCGGTGGATGCAATTCCGGCGGATTTCGCGCCCGGAGCAATCATTCTCGCGGTGAAACCCCAGGTCGCTTCCGAGGCGGTGGCGCCGCTCAGGCACCTTGCCGGCGGTGCCGCGATCGTCTCGATCATGGCGGGAAAAACCATCGCCTGGCTCGCATCCCAGTTCGGCGCCGGGGCGGCGGTGATCCGCGCGATGCCGAACACGCCCGCCGCCGTGCGCATGGGCATCACCGTGGCCTGCGCCGGGCCGAACGTCGCCCCGGATCAGCGCGATCTCGCCGAAACGCTGCTCGCCGCGGTGGGCGCGGTCGCGTTTGTCGAGGATGAAGCTCTGCTCGATCCGGTGACCGCGGTTTCCGGCGGAGGACCCGCCTATGTGTTTCTTCTGGCCGAATTGCTGGAAGCGGCGGCGGTCGAACAAGGCATTCCGCCCGAGCTTGCGCGCGATCTCGCCCGCCGGACGGTGATCGGCTCTGGCGCGCTGCTCGCCGCGAGCCCCGAGCCCGCCGAGGCGTTGCGCCGCGCCGTCACCAGCCCGAACGGCACCACCGAACGCGCGCTCGCCGTGCTGATGGAGCGATCCGCCTGGCCGGAGGCAATGTCGAAAGCGATCGCCGCCGCCACCGAACGCTCGCGGGAGCTGGCAAGGGGCTAATCGAAAATCGGCGCCTGCGGCACGCCCGCGATCGCGGCGGTGGATTGCAGGAACGGGGTCTGCGCGAATTCGGTGATCAGGAAATCCAGAATCGTGCGGGTGCGCGTCGGCACGTAGCGGCGGGTCGGCAGGATCGCGTAGACCTTCACCTTCATCGGGCAGAACGCGTCCAGCAGGGTGACCAGCCGTCCGGCATTGACATCGTCGATCGTGGTCAGGCGCGGCAGCATCGCGATGCCGAGGCCCGCGCGCGCCGCCCGGCGCACCGCTTCGCTGGAATCGGCGTGGAAGCGCCCCTGCACCGTCACCGTCTCCTCGGTGCCGTTGGTCGCGAAACGCCAGTTCCGGTCGATCCCCGGCCGGGTATAGACGATGCATTCATGCTTCAGCAGATCCTGTGGCGATTCCGGCGTGCCATGAGCCGCGAGATAGGCGGCCGACGCCACCAGTACCGAGGCGGCGCTGCCGATCACCCGCGTGATCACGCTGGCTTGCGTCGCCTCGGCGACCGAGATCGCGAGGTCGAGCCCTTCCTCGACCAGGTCGAACGGTCCGTCGCGCATTTTCAGGTCGATCGACATGTCCGGGAAGCGGGCGAAAAACTCCGGCAGCCGTGCCGCGAGATACATCCCCACCGAGGTCGGCACGCCGAGCCGGACCTGGCCCATCGGGGTTTTCTGTGCCGACCCGACACTGGCTTGCGCCGCTTCCATCGCCTCGACCACCGCGCGGGCGTGATCGAGAAACACCTGCCCGTCCTCGGTCAGGGACAGGCGCCGCGTGGTGCGCTGGATCAGCCGCACGCCGAGCTGATCCTCCAGGCCGGCGATCTGCCGCGAGACGACGGGCTGCGAGGTGTTCATCTCCCGCGCGACGGCGGAGAACGAGCCGCGCTCGGCAACCCGCACGAACGTATTGAGCAGCGTCAACTGGTCCATGGGGCGACCACCGTGTCAGTCGTGACCGGAAACATTCATTCTCCGCGACGCATGAGATAAATCCGAATTTCACGATATCGGTTAAGTCCGATTGTGAATATATTTCTGTCGTCATGGCCGCTATCAGTTTCGCCCGGTTGCGCCCGTCCGCTGCCGCGCTTTGCCGCGACCTGCCGCGCGACCTCATTTTTGCGTCGTGCACGGCGGCGGCGGCGCTGCTCGCGCTGTATCTCGCCATGGCGCTCAATCTCGACACGCCGCACTGGGCGGCCTGGACGGTGCTGACCGTCAGCCTGCCCTCGCCGGACCACGCGTTTTCCAAATCGCTCTACCGGATGATCGGCACGCTGGTGGGCGCGGCCATGGGCATCATCTTCATCGCCGCCTTCGCGCAAACCCCGCTGATATTCAGCGCCGCGATGGCGCTGTGGGCGGCGCTGTGCGTTTATATCGGCACCAGGGTCCGGCAATATCAGACCTATGCGCTGGCGCTGACCTGGCTGACCACCGGCATCGTCGCCTATGCGAGCGTGGCCGATCCCGGCAATGCTTTTACCATCGCGGTGAGCCGGACCGCCGAGGTCACGCTCGGGGTGGTCTGCGCCGGGCTTGCCGCGGCGCTGTTCGCCGGCCATCGGGCTCAGGGGCTGGCGCATGCGGCCTCGCCGGTGCCGGGACAGGCGATGCGCAACGCTGTCCGCGCGGCGCTGGCGATCGGGCTCGCGAGTCTGTTCTGGTATGTCTCGCAATGGCAGAACGGGCCGGATTTCGTGCTGATGTCCGGCGCGGCCACGACCCTGTTCGCCGCGCATCCCAGCAAGCTGACCGCGACGCTCGGGCTGTTGCGCGGCTTTCTGCTGGGCACCGCGCTCGGGCTGTTCGCCCGCTTCATCCTGTTCGCCCAGGGCGCCGATTTTTTCACCGAGGCGCTGATCCTGCTGCCGTTCCTGATTCTTGGCGGCCTCGGCGTGACCGATCCGCGCACCCAAGGGCCGGCGACCGGCTATAACCTGGCCTTCATGCTTGCCGCCGACCCGGCCAACCGGATCGATTTCGATCTCGGCGCCGCACTGAACACCGATCTTGCGATGATCCTCGGCGTGCTGTTCTCGATCGCCGCGTTCCTCGGCCTGGTGCCGATCCGCGAACTGCTGCGGCGGAGGCCGGCATGACCTTCCTTCCCCATCTCGCGGAGTTTTCGATCTTCGGTATCGGGATCGAGCCGGCGGTGCCGATGCTTCTGCTCGCGGTGGCGATCGCCGATGTGCTGCGCCGCGTGCTGACCCGGCTGGGGTTCGACCGGATGGTCTGGAACTGGCCGCTGTTCATGTTTGCCGTATTCGGCTGCATCGCCGGGGGATTGATCCTCGCGATGCCGCTGATCTGAGTCTTTGGAGATGGCTATGTTCGATTCGCCGCAGCGCGACGCCGTGCCGCAACAGGCCAAACCGCCGGCGCCGCGCCCCTATATGCCGGTGTTCTCGGTCCTGGCGACGATCCTCGTGGCGATCGGCGCGGTGTGGATCGGCGTTCTGGCCTGGACCCGCTACGACACCACGCCGTGGACGCGGGATGCGCGGGTGCGCGCCTTCGCCGTCGCGATCGCCCCGGAGATTTCCGGGCGGATCGATCAGGTCGATGTTCGCGCCAATCAGTTCGTCCGCAAGGGCGACGTGCTGATGCGCATCGACCCGAGCGATTTCGAAAACAGCCTCGCCGAAGCCAAGGCGGCACTTGCCGCCGATCAGGCGACGGCGCGGATGAAATTCGCCAATGCGCGGCGGCGGGCCAATCTGCCGTCGATCGCGGTTTCGGCGGAATCGCAGGAAAACACCCAGGCCGCCGCGCTCGCCGCCGCCGCCGCGGTTGCCGGCGCGAAAGCGCGGGTCGCGCAGGCGCTGCTCGATCTCAAGCGCACCGTGGTGCGCGCGCCGGTCACCGGCACGATCACCAATCTCACACTGCACGCCGGGGATTACGCCCATGCCGGGCAGAGCGCGCTCACCGTGGTCGATGCGCGGGATAGCTGGATCACCGCCTATTTCGAGGAAACCGAGCTTGCCCGGATCAAGCCGGGAGCGGCGGCGCGCATCAAGCTGATGGCCTATCCGGGCCGCATTCTGACCGGCCATGTCCAGGGGATCGGCCGGGGGATTTCGGTGGCGGACGCGCAAGCCTCGGCGGGCGGGCTGCCTGTCGTCAACCCGGTCTATTCCTGGGTGCGCCTGTCGCAGCGCATCCCGGTGCATATCGCGATCGACCACGTTCCGGCCGGGATTTTTCTCTCCGCCGGCATGACCGCGACCGTGCGGATTGTGGGAGCGCGCCGCCCATGAAAAAACCCCGCGCCTTGCGGCGCGGGGTTCGATTCAGGCCCTCGCGATCAGGCCGCCTTGGCGGTGTCCTGCTCGATCGTCGGGACCGCGGCTGGGGCCGCGGCTGAAATCGCGATCCGGCGCGGCTTCAGCGCCTCGGGGATCACGCGCTTCAGCGCCACGTGCAGCAGGCCGTTCTCCAGTGTCGCACCATCGACCACCATATGGTCGGCCAGCGCGAAGCGGCGCTCGAAGGCGCGGGCGGCGATGCCGCGATACAGCGTCTCGCCCTTGGCGGTCTCGCCGGCGATCTTGCCGCTGATGACGAGCGTGTTTTCCTTCACCGTCATTTCGATGTCCTCGGCGCGGAATCCGGCGACCGCCATGGTCAGGCGGTATTCCTCGCCGCTGAGCTTCTCGATGTTGTAAGGGGGATAGGCCGATGCACTCGCATCGGGAACGGCATCGAGCAATTGCTGAAGCCGGTCGAAGCCGATCGCGGTGCGGAACAGGGGTGAAAAGTCGAGAGTCATGGTAACCTCCTCGGTCAAGCAAGGTTTCGATCCGGGCTGTCGATTGACCAGCCCGTAGATAGGCGAAGGACCCAATGGCATCCTTCGCTCATAAATTTCGGTGTTCGATGGAGGGATTTCAACCCCTCGCGACTATGAGCCTATTCGCGGCCGATCCGGCAGGCATAGCAGCCGCGTTTCGCGTAATGCGCATGGATGTAGCGGATGCGCGCATCGGCGAAGAGCCGCTCGATCAGGCGTTCGACATCGGCGCCATCGACCAGATCGGCATCGACGATCATGTCCCGATCGTCGAATCCGCGCAGCGATAAAACCCGTCCCCGCAACGCGTTGGGCACCTCGTCAACCCGGTCGTAGGATTGGGTCGCGCCCTCCAGCACGAACACGGCATGGCGCGAGCGATAGGGGGTTCTGGCGGGAAGGTGTTCGTAATTGACCAGGATCACGGTCTCGCCGGGCACCCCGTCGCGCAGTTCGATGCGATCGGGAAAACCCGGCGTTTCATCGACGGTATAGCGCGCGGCGTCGAACCCGGCGAGTTCGGCGTCGGGCAAGCCGAACAGATGGCTGAACGGGGAGGCGGGCAGGCCGGTGATGCGAAAGGACATGGACAAACTCCGTCGGCATGATTGCCGCCGTCATCTGCCCGATGCTTTCGCGTGAAACACCCCGGTTCTTGCGGCCGAATTCCTGATCCGGCCGGAAAACCTTACTTCGTGCGCGCGCCGATGCTGGCGAAGCGCTTGTTGAATTTCGCGACCTGACCGCCGGAATCGACGATGCGATGCTGCCCGGTCCAGGCCGGGTGGGATTTCGGGTCGATGTCGAGGCGCAGCGTGTCGCCCGGTTTGCCGTAGCAGGACCGGGTCTTGAATTCGGTGCCGTCGGTCATGACCACGGTGATCTCGTGATAGTCGGGGTGGGTGTCGGGTTTCATCGCATAGCTCCTGGTTCGCGCCCGATGCCGACCGGCCGCGTCGGCCGGTCGCTTAGCCGCTCGGCGCGATCAAGGCAAGGCGCGGGCTGAAATCAGCCGAGAATTTTGGTCATGTAGACCCGCCGCAACCCCGTCTCCTCACCCCGGCGCGTCTCGACATAGCCGATCCGGGAGTAGAGCGCGATGTTTTCCGTCATTGCCTCGTTGGTATAGAGCCGGATCGAGCGATACCCCGCATCGCGGGCGGTTCGCTCGGCGAATTCCAGCAGCTTGCGGCCGAGACCGGTTTCCTGCGCCGCTGGGGCGACGGCGACATTGTCCAGAAGCAGCGTCTCCTGCTCGGGGATGAGCACGAGAAGACCCGCGACCGCACCGTCGCGTTCGACGACATGGACTCGTCCATCCTGGATGAGGGTTGCGTAGTTATCGCGCATCGGTCCGGGTTCGCGGCCGATGCGCGGCACATAATGGGAATAGGCGGCTTTGACGATCGCCTCGACGGCGGGGCAATCCTCCATCGTCGCGAGGCGCGGGTCGTCGCTCATGCCGGCGGGCCGGCTTCGCCGCCCGCGGCACCCCAGAAGATCACCCAGGCGGCGAAATCCTCGGAAAAATTCTCGAACCGGTGTTCGATGCCGGCTTCCACGAAAATGGCATCCTGCGGCGCGAAGCGACGGCGTTCGCCGCCTTTCACGAAATCGCCGGTGCCGCTCGCCACGATATAGAGTTCGTCCTGGGTATGCGGCTTCTGGATATCCCGGCCGCGCGGCGCATAGAGCCCGATTCGCATCGTGCCGTGGCGGAGACCGTAGAAAACCCTGGATACGTTGGGATCGTCCGGCAGTCTCGCCTCGGCGTCCCGCAGCGAAAACATCCAATCACCGTCCGGCATGGCGGATCGTCTCCCAAGTTGGCTGCTTGTGTGTGCAGGAGGCGGCCAGCCTCACGGTGCCGCCTGCTTCATCGTCTTGCCGCGTTCCGCCGCGCGCCAGAGATACCAGGCGGCGCTGCTGCGATAGGGTGCATAGGCTTCGCCGATCACCGCGAAATTGCGCGGCTTGGGCTGTTCCGCCAGCCCATGCAGCAGCCGGTAGCCTTCGCGCACGCCGAAATCGTCCACCGGGAATACATCGGGCCGGCCGAGAGTGAAGATCAGCAGCATTTCCACCGTCCAGCGGCCGATGCCGCGCACCATGCAGAGCCGCTCGATCAGCACCGCGTCGGTCATCCGGGCGGCGGCGCGGCGGCTCGGCACCGTGCCGTCGAGGCTGCGAGCCGCGATATCGCGCAGGGCGGCGATTTTCGCACCCGAAAAGCCGCAGCCGCGCAGCGCTGTCTCCGATAGCGACAGCAGCGTGGCGGGGTCGGGGATCGGGGTCGCGGCGAGTGCCGCCAGCCGCACCAGCATCGCCCCGGCGGCGCGGGCGTGCAATTGCTGATGCGCCACCGCCGAAATCAGCGCCTCATAAGGTTCGCGCGCCCGGTTCGGCTTCAGCCCGCACGGCCCGACCTCGCGGATCAGGGTGCCGAGCACCGGATCGGAGGCGGTCAGATGGGCGCGCGCCGCGCGGCTCATGGGAGCGTGCTCATTTCGAGGCAAACCCGGCCATGCGGGCGAGGCGCAGCCGCCATGCGGCGAGCCGGCGCGCGAGCCGGCCGCTTGCGCCGCCCCGGACGATCGCGCGCAGCCGGTTGCGGACCGGCGCGGTGCGCGCCAGCACCCAATCGCGGCCGGCGAGCGCCTTGTCGTGTGCTGTGGCAAACCACCGCACCGACATCAGGCTCGCTTCGCAGGATTGATAGATCCAGATGGCGAGCAGAATCGCGAAGCCCTTGACGAAGATCGCCACCGCCGTCGCGCCCAGCCAATTGCCCTTGACGAAGAGAAGCGTGGCCCAGAACCCGCTCAGATGGTCGATCACCTCGGGGATCAGGAACAGGAACACGACGATCAGCGGCGGCAGGCCCTGAAGGAAACGCCGCAGCCGCGCCACCGCCGGCAGCCGGGAGATCAGTTCGAGCAACGCCTTGGTGCCGCGCCAGATGATCCGGTCGAGAAACTCCAGCACCAGCGCGAGCGGCAGGAGTAGGGCATCCTCGACCGTGCGCCGCCAGCGGCGGCGGCGTGCCGCGCGGTCGAGTTCGGGCGATGCGGCGGGGTCGCTCATCAGCCTATCGTATCACGCGGCACCCCGCGCGCGATAGGGACGGTCAGGGATGCTGATCCTTCCGGTTCGGCTGCTGCGGGTGCGGTGTGGGACGCGGTGCCGGTGGATGGAATTGCTGCACCGGCGGGTGGAATTGTTGCGGCTGCGGGTGGAATTGCTGGGCCGGTGGGTGGAATTGCTGGGCCGGCGGATGGAATTGCTGCGGATGCGGCTGCGGGTGGGTCTGCTGAGCCGGCGGGTGGAACGGTTGCGGATGAATTTGCCCATGGTTTTGCAGGGCAGGCGGGCGCGGCACTTGCGGCATGCCTGGCCGCTGGACCGGCGCGGGAGTCATCGGCCGACCGATCGCCGCCGGAGTCAGGTGTCCCGGCGCCGGATGGAAGGGCGCGACACGGATTTGCGGCCGCATTGCCGGCCCGCGGACCGGCCCCGGATGCGCGACCGGCAGGCCACGTTCGGCGGCGAAGGGAGCCGGGCGCGGCGCCGGCGCCGGCGCGCGATGGGCGAGCGGGGTAGGCGCCGTCGGCAGCCGTCCGAAAGCGGGCATCGGATGCGGCCCGGCATGAGGGCTCGGTTGACCGTTCGGTCCATGGTTCGGTCCGGGCAGCGCGCCGTGCAGAGGCCCCGGTCCGGGATGGAATCCGGCCGGTGGCACCGGCCGCGCCGCCGCCAGAACCGTATGTGGCACCGGGCGGGCGAATCGCGCCACCGGGTCGCCCCGGCGCATCGCCACCACCGGCATCACCGTCGCTCCACCCCGGTTGATCAGTCGCGTCGGGCCGTAATTATTGATGACGGTACGGTTGATGATCGTCGTGTTGTTGATGTTGACGATCCGGTTGACGTTGCGGACATTGTAGTAGTTGACCTGTCTGATGTAGCGCGGTGGGCAGTGATACCACGGCAGATAGGGTTCGTCCGGCGCCAGCGGCACCCAGCCGATCGAGCCGGCGGCGAATGCGCCCGTCGTGATGCCGACGCTCAGCGACACGCCGGAGCCGACATCGAAGAAGCTCACCAGCGCCGGGGCGTAGACCGGCTGGTAATAGGCGGGTGCCGCATAGGCGATTGGCGCGGGCGCCCAGCCCCAGCGGCCGCCATATTGCACCCAGCGCCCGTAATGGAACGGTGCGAAACCCCATGGATCGTTATCCACCCAGGTCCAGCCCCACGGCGCCACATAGGCCCAGTGACCATCGCGATACGGCACCCAGCCGGCGGCCACGCGCGGATACCAGATGGCGCCATATTGCGGCGTCTGCGACCAGTTGCCGTATTGGGAAAGCTGGTAGGCGCCGGTCATCTGATCGACCACCGGCGGGACATAGGAGGGCGGCGCCGCATAGCGCACCGCCATCATCCGCATGGTGAACGGGTCGCGCTCCGCGCCGCCAAGAGCCGCCGTAACCGGATTGGCGCCTTGCAGCGTCGCGGTTTCCCCTGGGCCGATATTCAGCGATACGTCCTGGCCCTGCAACTGGGCGGCGCCGTTGATCACGGTGACCATGGTGGGGGTGTTCTGATCGCCCGCCAGAATGTCGTAGCGCCCGTTCCGGGTGATGTTCACCGTGCCGCGCGGCGTGGTGATCACGTAACTCGCGCCGGGGGCGAGGTAGCGCAGGTCGAGGAACGCCTCGCCCTGCGGCAGCGCCGCTTCCACAGTGCGCGGGCCGATGCTTGTCACCTGCAGTTCGGTCGCGCCGTTGAGGGTGATCCGGCTCCAGTCGATCGCGATGGCGGCCTGAGCGTTCGGCTGGGTATAGAGCGCGTCGCCGCCGGTGACCGGATAATTCAGCGCCGCCTGGGTCCAGCCGCCGGTCGCGGACCCGTCGAACGACACCGAACCGTTAAGCTGCGCGATCTGGCCGACCCGGCCCGGCGGGGCGGACGCGGTCTGGGCATGCGCCGCTTGCAGGGCCGGCAGGATCAGGCCGATCGCCGTGGTGAAAGCGAGAACGAAGCGGATGTTGGGGCGCATGGTTAGTCTCCGTATGACAGTATCGAGGATACAACGATCACACTACGACCCAATATCGCCCGGATCGCGGCGAGATGAAGGCGGCCCGTGTCCATCTGTTACAATTTAGACGCCTCCGCGCCTCATCCTCGCCATAAGAGGTATCCTATATATTGGCAGTGTGGTGGTTCTGGAGTTCCTACGTATTTGCGGTAGCAATTTTAGGAACTTCAAAACTGAAACCACACTGAAATCATATGTTTGCTAGCGTCCTTTCGATTCGGAAATTCGTAAAACACTCGCTTCAGCTACGACGAGTTTTCGAATCGGGACACTAGCGTTCAACGAGGTGCGATCATGAAACCGATGTTTCGCAAGATCCTTCTCATGACGGCGGTGGGTGCCGCGGCACTCGCGCTTTCCGGCTGCGTCTATTATCCCGGCTATGGTTACGGCTATGGCGGCTATGGCGGCTATGGTTACGGCGGCGGCTACTATGCTCCACCGGTTTCCGGCAGCGTCACGCTCGGCGGTGGCTGGTGGGGCGGTGGCGATGATTGGGGTGATGGCGGCGGCGATTGGGGTGACGGCGGCGGTTGGCGCGGCGGTGACGAGCGCCATTGAACCGCTCCCTTGCCAGAAGGCTGGTTCGTGCTTTATATGCACTGCAACAGAGCAGTGCTCGTAGATGCGGCGTAACCGCCGCCGGCCCTGTTCACTGGATGCTTCGTACCCATTAGCAGGTGCGGCATCCCAGGTTGGCCTCGGTCGCAATACCGGACGCTTTTGCCGGGTAGCTGTTCTACGCACGCTTCCTTCAACCTTATTGTCGCCTCCCCGGCATGTGCCGGAGCGGCGGTTTTGAAAGCATTGTTCTTGACCCTCTTTACCGAACTCGGCCTTGCCGAGCCCGTGCTGCGCGCCGTCGTGGCCGAATCCTACACCACCCCCACCCCGATCCAGGCCCAGGCGATCCCCGTGGTTCTCGCGGGGGCCGATCTGATCGGCATCGCCCAGACCGGCACCGGCAAGACCGCCGCCTTCGTGCTGCCGCTGCTGCATAAGCTCGCGGAGCAGCGTCAGGCGCCGGAAGCGCGCACCTGCCGCGCGCTGATCCTCGCGCCCACCCGCGAGCTTGCCCAGCAGATCGCCGAAAGCACCCGCGCCTACGGCAAGTTCATCCGCCCCCGCGTCGCGGTGGTGATCGGCGGTGCGAAACCCGGCCCGCAGGCGCGGCAGTTGCTGGCGGGGCTCGACATCGTGGTCGCGACCCCAGGGCGCCTGCTCGATCACATCGCCACCGGCGTTTTCAGGCTGGATGCGACCGATACGATCGTTCTGGACGAAGCCGATCAGATGCTCGATCTCGGCTTCATGCCGGCGATCCGCCGCATCATGGCGATGCTGCCCGCGCGGCGCCAGACCATGCTGTTTTCGGCGACCATGCCGAAGCCGATCCGCGCGCTCGCCACCGAGTTCCTGCGCGACCCGCGCGAGGTCGCGGTGACGCCGGAATCCCGCCCGATCGACCGGATCGACCAGCAGGTGATGCTGCTCGACGCGAACGCGAAGCGCACCGCGGTGGTGACGTTGCTCGCCGACCGCGCGGTCGAACGCGCCATCGTGTTCACCCGCACCAAGCACGGGGCGGACAAGCTCGTGAAGCATCTCGAGACCTCCGGCCTTACCGCCGCCGCGATCCATGGCAACAAGAGCCAGAGCCAGCGCGAGCGCGCGCTCGGCATGTTCCGCGACGGGCGCATCCGCATCCTGGTCGCGACCGACATCGCCGCGCGCGGCATCGATGTCGACGGCATTTCGCATGTCGTCAACTACGAATTGCCGAACGTGCCGGAATCCTATGTCCACCGGATCGGGCGCACCGCGCGGGCGGGCGCGAGCGGAGTGGCCGTGTCGTTCTGCGAGCCGGCCGAGCTGGCCTATCTGCGCGATATCGAGCGGCTGATCGGCCGCCAGTTGATCCCCGGCGGGGCGGTTCCGCCGCGCGGCGTCGCGCCGCCGCATCTGAACCGTGTGAACAATGCGCGCAATCATGCCCAGAATCACGGCAACGGCCATAACCCGGCGCATAAGCAGGAGCGGGGCCGTCAGCAGCACCGTCCGGGCGCCAGCGCATCGCACGGCAACCGGAGCCATGGCGAGCGCGCGGCGAACCGCGCCTGATTGTTTGCTAACGCCGCGCGGTCTGGTTTCATTGTTTGGCGAGCAAGTGAGCCGGTTCTGATTGAACGGAATGGTTCAATCGGAACCTACCTTGCTCTAATCAGGCCGCGCGGCCGTAATAGAGCGCCGAAACATGGGTCGCTTCGGCAAAGAACAGCCAGCGCTCGATGAACAATCCTGCCCCGGCGAGAACGACCGCCAGCGGTGCGGCGATCGCCGGCAGAACGCCGAACGTCGCGATCAGGGCCAACAGCGCGGGGAGCAAAAACGCCATAATCAGCACGATCCGGCGCAGCCTCGCCGCGTGCTTGCGGGCGATCTGATAACCCATTTCGCGCAGAATGTAGTTTTCGGTGAAGTGCGGCTGATCCAGCGGCTTGACCATGCCGAAATTCGCGAGACCGGTCGCCGAGGCGAGGGTCGCGAGCGGCGATTGTGCGTCGATGAAGCGCCAATAAGCGAGTTTCGCGCCAGCACCGATCAGGGCGGCGATTACCGCCACGATCCCCGCGATCAGCACGTGTCCGAACCACATGCCGAGCAGTGCCGCGAGCAGAACCGCCCCGGAAAACAGTGCGAAGATCAGGTAATCCGGCGCGGTATGCCGGTTGTGCCATTGGCGGATCGGCTTCAGGCTCGCATAGATCATCGCGGTGCAGAATACCGTGACCATGCCCAGGATCGCCGCGAGCAATCCCACCGCACGGGTCGCGATTGCTCCCGGTCCCATGAGCCACCACAGCGCCGCGAAGGCCATTGCCGGCGGATAGGTGAGCATCGAGGCGACACCTTCGCGCGACAGCCATGACGAACGCCATTGGCTGAACGCGCGCCACGCCCGTTCCGGCCGGCCGAGATGCAGGGTGGACGCGAGCAGACCCGCGCTCGCGAACGCCAGTCCGATCACCACCGCAACCGGCACGAACCAGGGCGATGCCGGCAGTGCGCGCGCGGAAGCGAACACGCCAAGCCAGGCCAGCAACCCATAGCCGAAGCCGGTCAGCGTGGTGAGCAGAAGAACGGAACTTGCCGGTGTCATCGCGACAGCACCCGGTCCACCAGATTGAGCAAGGCAGAGCCGACGCCCTTGCCGTTGCGCATCGGCGCTTCGGTGGGCTTGGTCGGGATCTGGGCGCGGCGCGGCGGCAGATATTTGTTCACCGGCTTGTAGCCGAGTTCCGGCATCAGATCGACGCCGCCGCGCGACGCCACCAGTTTCGAGACCTTGCTCTCGGGATCGCCCAGATCGCCGAAATGCCGCGCACGGGACGGGCAGGTCGCGACACAGGCGGGCTCGCGTTCGGCTTCCGGTAACGAGGTGTTATAGATGCGGTCGATGCACAGGGTGCATTTCTTCATCACTCCGGCATCCTCGTCGAACTCGCGCGCGCCATAGGGGCAGGCCCAGGAACATAGTTTGCAGCCGATGCAGATATCGGTGTTGACCAGAACGATGCCGTCTTCCGCCCGTTTGTAGGATGCGCCGGTGGGGCAGACGGTGACGCATTGCGGCTGCTCGCAATGCAGGCAGGAGCGCGGAAAATTCACCGTGCGGCCGCCGCAGTTGCTGTCTTCCGCTTCATAGGAATGGATGCGGTTGAACCAGACGCCGTCCGGCTCCGCGCCGTAGGGGGCATGATCGGGGAGCGGCGCGTAATGCCCGCCGGTATTCCATTCCTTGCAATTCACCGCACAGGCATGACAGCCGACGCAGGTATCGAGATCGATAACCAGCCCAAGTTTTTTCGCACCCGGCAGCGATTGCGGCAGGCTGGTCATCGCACGCCCTCCTTCGCACCAAAGCGCAGGATCGCCGGATTATTCACGGCAAATGGCGGATCGAGCGGCGCCATGCGCGGCTGGGTTTCGGCGATGGTGTCCGCCTCGCATTTTTCCAGCCGCACGGTGAGATCGAACCACGCCGCCTGTCCGGTCACCGGATCGGAATTGGATTGGCGCGCACCGCCGGCATCCGCCGGCAGATATTCCGAAATAATGTGGTTGAGCAGAAAGCCGCGCCGCGCTTCGGGGGCGTCCTTTGCGAGTGCCCAGGCGCCCGAGCGTTTGCCGATCGCGTTCCAGGTCCAGACCGTGCCGGGGTTGACGCCGTCCATCAGCCGGACCTGGCATTTCACCCGTCCGTTGCGGGATTCCACGAACACCCAATCTTCGTCAGCGAGATCGTGCGCCGCGGCGAGATCGCGGTGCAGATACAGCCGGTTTTCCGAAAGAATCTGGCGCAGCCACGCGTTTTGCGATCCCCAGGAATGATACATCGCCATCGGCCGCTGGGTGATCGCGTGCAGCGGGAAACGCTTTGTGTCCGTCAGCGTTTCCTCGACCGGTGGATACCAGATCGGCAGCGGGTCCATGACGCGGGCGATGCGCGCGCGCAGCCGCTCGGGCGGCAATCGGCTGCCATGGCCTTCGCCGGCGAGACAGAAACGTTGCATGATTTCGCTGTAGAGATGCAGAACGATCTGATCGTCGGACTCGACAAGCCCCATCGCCTTGGCACCCTCCAGATAGGCGCGGTTGGCGTGCTTGTAGTAGAGCTGTTCGGGCGGCAGATGGTGGCGCCAGAATCCGTGATTCTCCACATAGCGGCGAAGCTGATCCGGGTTCGGCGCACCCCGGCCGATCGCGGTGCCGTCTTCGCCGCGAAATCCCGCCAGCGGCCCGATACCGGGCTTGCGTTCGTGGCGGACCATGTAGTCGGCATAGCTCGCATAGAGCTTGTTGCCGGATTCGTCGACGAAATTCGGCAATCCAAGCCGGCCAGCAAGGTCGATCAGCACGTCCTGGAACGGCCGCACGTCGCGGTCGGGCTTGAGCACTGGCACGCGGATCGCATCGGCCGGGCCGTGCGCCGAGCCGATCGGCCGGTCCAGCAAGGAAATGCAGTCGTAGCGTTCGAGATAGGTGGTGTCGGGTAGCACGAGATCGGCATAGGCGACGGTTTCGGAGAAGAACGCATCGGCATAGATCACGAAGGGGATGCGATAATTGCCGCCGGCGTCCCGATCGGTCAGCATCCGGGTGGTTTCGCCGGGGTTCATCGCCGAGTTCCACGCCATGTTCGACATATACATGAACAGCGTGTCGATTTTGTCCGGCCCGGCTTCATGGGCCTCGGCGATCGCCATATGCATCAGCCCGTGAATGCCGAGCGGTGCGTCCCAGGAAAATGCGCGGTCGAGCCGCAGCGCCTCGCCCGCATCGTCCACCAGAAGATCGTCGGGCCCGCGCGGAAATCCTAACGGGGCGTTGGCAAGCGATCCGTCCGCATGGCGCCGCACGCCGCCCGGCGCGGGACCGGCGGGAATCGGCTTCGGGTAGGGCGATTTGTAGCGCCAGGAGCCGGGCGTATCCACCGCGCCGATCAGCATTTGCAGCACATGGATCGCGCGGCAGGTATGAAACCCGTTGGAATGGGCGGAAATGCCGCGCATCGCGTGCATCGCGACCGGCCTTCCGATCATAGTGGCGTGACGGCGGCCGGCGCTGTCGATCCAGGGTTGATCGAGGGTGAGCGCGTGATTGAACGCGATTTCGGCGATTTCCGCGGCGATCCGGCGGATTGTCGCGGCATCGACGCCGCAGCGTTGCGCGGCCGCTTCGGGCGCGTAGTCCGGCGCCGAATAACGCTCGGCCAGAAGTGCGAACGCCGGCCTGGCCTGTCTGCCATCGGGCAGGGAAAAGCTGCCGAGCAGCGCGGGATCGGTGCCGGTTGCCTGCGCATCGACGAACGCGCGGGTCGTCCGGTCATAGGCCAGGGGCTTGTCGAATTCATTGCGGATAAACAGTCCGTTACCTGGTTCGCCCGGCGCGTCGATCACCAGATAATGCGCGTTGGTATAGCGGATCAGGAATTCGGTATCGATGCTGCCCGATTCGAGCAGGCAATGGATCAGCGCGAGAACGAACAAACCGTCGGTACCCGGTGTGATGCCGATGAACTCGTCGGCGATCGCGGAATAGCCGGTGCGCACCGGATTGATCGAAACGAACTTCGCGCCGCGTTCCTTGAGCTTCGAAAGCCCCAGCTTGATCGGGTTGGAATCGTGGTCCTCGGCGACGCCGAACAGCAGAAACAGCTTGGCGTGCTCCCAGTCCGGCTCGCCGAATTCCCAGAATGCGCCGCCCAGCGAATAGATGCCGGCGGCGGCCATGTTGACCGAACAGAACCCGCCATGGGCGGCGAAGTTCATTGTGCCGAACATCTGCGCGAAATAGCCGGTGAGCGATTGCGACTGGTCGCGGCCAGTGAAGAAGGCTAGGCGGTTGGGGGCGGTCGCGCGGATTTTGGCGAGGCGCTCGGTTGCGATCGCCATCGCCTCGTCCCATTCGATTTCGATGAATTCGCCCGCGCCGCGCGGGCCGATCCGCTTGAGCGGCTTGCGCAGCCGGGCCGGCGACAGCGCCGTCATGATCCCCGCCGAACCTTTGCCGCACAGCACGCCGCGATTGACTGGATGGTCGCGATTGCCTTCGATGTAGCGCAGCGCACCGTTCTTCAGATGGACTTTGATGCCGCAGCGGCAGGCGCACATGTAGCAGGTGGTATAGGCCACCCGGTCGCCGACGGGTTCGGAATAGGCAATGCGGTCTTCGGGCATCGTGCACCTCTGCCACGACTATGGGAGCACCAATCCGGCTCGTCCACGGGCGGGTGGCGATGGAACCGATCGGTTACGGCGATCGGTTGCGCCGCGCCTGTCCTGCCGCGATCACTGCCTCCGCCAGCGCATCGATATCGGCCTCATTGGTGCGATGGTTGACGATGGCGGCGCGGATCGCGCGTTTGCCGCCGATCATGGTGGTGGACGGCACGAACGCTCCGGCCTCCTGCAGATCGGCGACGATATCGGCGTTGAGCGCATCGAGGTCATCGCCGCCGTCATCGTAGCGAAAGCACACGATGTTGAGCGGTACCGGGGCGAGACGGTTCAGGGCATTGGTCGCGTCGATCCGCGCGGCGAGGCGCTGGGCCAGCGCGCAGGTGCGATCGACGACGGCGCCGAGCCGGTCGGCCCCATAGCTTTGCATGGTCATCCAGACCTTCAGCGCCCGGAAGCCGCGCGACAGATCGGGGCCGAGATCGCAGGGCCAGGGCGCGCCGCCGGCGAGGCCGCGCGCGTCGCTGACCAGGTAATTCGCCGCCTGGGCGAAGGTATCGAGCATCAGACGTTCGTTGCGCACCAGGATGCAGCCGGAATCGTATTGCACCTGCGCCCATTTGTGAAAATCGAACGCCACCGAATCGGCCCGCTCGATGCCGGCGAGCAAACCGCGTTTGGTGGGCGAAAGTGCGGCGAGCGCGCCGAACGCGGCATCGGCATGGAACCACAGCCCATGCCGGGCGGCGATATCGGCAAGCGTCGCGAGATCGTCGATCGCGCCGGTATCCACCGCGCCCGCGGTGCCGACCAGAAAGAACGGGGTCATGCCGGAAGCGCGATCGGCGGCGATCCGCTCCTCCAGGGCGGCGAGATCGATCCGGCAATCGGCATCGGCCGGGATGCGGCGCAGCGCCTTGGTGCCGAGTCCCGCCATGTCGAACGCGCCGGGGACGCAGCGATGCACGCCCGCCTGGGCATAGCCCACGAGCTTTGCGCCCCTTAGCCCGTCGGCGCGCACCGGAGCACCCAGAACATGCCGCCGCGCGCATAGGAGCGAAATGAAATTGGCCATCGACGAGCCGGTGACCAGCAAGCCGCCGGTCTCGCGCGGCAGGCCGAGCATTCCGGCCGACCAGGCGATGACCTGCCGCTCGACGGCAAGCCCGACATGGTCGCGCCCGCCGCAATTCTCGTTGAGCCCGCCCGCCAGCAATTCGGCGAGCATCCCGGCCGGGTTGCCGCCGCCCTGCACCCAGCCCATGAAGCGCGGATGCGCATTGCCCGAAGCGTAGGGTGCTATGGTTTCGGCGAAATCCCGATAGGCTGCCTCGGCGCCGACACCCTGGCGCGGCAATTCGGCACGAAATCCGGCGCGCACCGGATCGGGCATCTGCTGCCACACTTTACCGTCGCGGATTGCGGCGAGCCGGTCGATCATGTCGTCGATCATGCGGTGGCCGAGCGCACGCAAATCGGTCCAGTCCTCGGGGTCGAGCGTGGTGCGGATTTCCGTCATGGCAACGGACTTATCGGCCTATCGGGCACGGGTAAAGGGCCGCGCCGGCCTCGCGTTCGAGGCGGCATGATCTACTACTTTGAGGACACGACCCCATAGGCCATCGCCTTGAACTGACGGATCGGCGGATGGCCGAGCACGTCGACCCGCCCTTCGCCATACATGTCGACGATCGCGCTGTGGCTCGCGAAAACCCGCAAATTTCCCTGTCCCCGGACCTCGACCTTGAGATCGCGCGCGTGCAGCGCCCCGGCATCGATCGAGACGACGCCGCGCGAGGCGATGTCGAGCCGCCGCACCGAGCCGGACAGCGTGGCCGCCGCGGCGCCGTGATTGTCGAGGGAAAACGTTTTCCCGGTGAGGCCGCTCAGTTTCGCGCGAATCCGGCCGCGCAGATCGAGGCTGGTGAGGCTGGGCGCGGTCACGGTGACGACGACCGTTTGGTGTTTCGGCATATAAAAGCCGCTGGGCCGGACGATGCCGAGCACGCCGCGCGACGCCGAGACCAGCAATGCATCGATGACGTAGCGATTGCCGGTAAGGCTGACCGTTTCCCGTGCCGATTCGGCAAAATCGAGGTGGAACCGGCCGGACAGGCGCAGCGCCGAGAACGCGCCGGGTCGGGGATGGGTGGTGACCGTGGCGGCGCGGGCCTGTGCCGCCACGGCGAGGGCTGCGAGCGATAGGGCGATGGCGCGACGGCATCCTTTGCCGCAATGGCCGGTGCGTTTTCGGACCATGTTCCGCTCCCGTCGATATTGAACGGTCGTTATGGCCGGTTCGGGGTTCCGCGCAACCGGAAAATCGGGCCGGATCAGTCGAAGCTGACCGACCCGACGCCGCTATTGGTGATCTGGCGGATTTTCGGGTTGCCGGCGATCGCCACCGACCCGGCCCCGCTGATCGAGACATGGCAGGACTGGCTGGCATAGGCGCGCAGCGAGCCGGCACCGCTGAGCCGGACGACCAGATCCTTTGCCATGAGCGAGCGCGCATCGACGCTGCCGGCCCCGCTGATCGATACCGAAACGTTCGCGACGGTGCCGGCAAGGGTCATCGATCCGGCACCGGACAGGCTCAGCACGAAGGTCGCGCCGGACAGGTCGCGGGCCCAGCCGCTTACGGCGCCGTCGATGCCGATCCGGTCGAGCGCGGGGGCGGTGACGACGAGGTCGAGCCTACGGCGTCCGAACAGGCCGAGGCCGTGCCGCTCGTCGACATGCAGCACGCCGTCCCGCACCCTGATCCGCACCCGGCGCAGCAGTGACGGCCTGGCCGTCGCCGTCACCGATTGAGCCGGCCCCTCGGTGAAGTCGAGATGGGCCGCGCCGTCGATCGCGATGGCGTGGAACGGCGGCAGCGCGAAATGTTTGGTGCGCGCCTCGGCCGGTGCCGATGCCGCCACCAGGATGGCCGCCGCGCCGAGCGCGATGAGCGGAGCGCGCATCACAATACGAAAATCGCGGTGTGCGTTGCCGTGGCGGCGTGACGGCCGCCAGTCGCGGCGTCGCCGGCACCGCCGGCGAGCGCCAGGGCGAAGGAGACGACAAGCATGGCGGCCAGGGCGAAGCCGATCACCGGGCCGGCGAGCATGGCGAGCCGGGCGAGCCGCACCTCGCGCGGCGCCTCCGGTGCTGCGAGCGCACCGGGAGACCAGCTTGGCGGCGGTTCCTCAGGAGTGCGGTATTTTACCAGTTTTTCAGTCATAGCCGTGTCCTCACGAGACAATCACATGTTAGAGCGAATCGAAGCGCCGGCGCAACAGACGATCGGGGTCGGCGGCGCGGGCCTCCAGCTCGGCGAGCCGGAGGTCGAGAGTGGCGAAACGGGAGGCGAGACCGTCGATCGGCGGGACCGGCGGCGGGTGGTCGCCAAAATCGGGCCGGCGCGGTGGGGCGACGCGATCGCGCAGGGCCGACAACCGTTGGGCGAAAGGCGTTCTGCCGTGGCGGATGAAGGCGGCGCAGGCGAGATAGGCCAGGACGATGACGATCGGGTGCCAGAGCAGGAGCAGCACCGCGACGGCACGGATGATCCAGACCGGCACCCCGACCATCGCGGCGAGCGAGGCGCAGACGCCGGCGGCCATGCCGCGCCGCGGCGGGGTGCTGGTGCTGAAGTCGTATTGGCTCATGGTGGTGCTCATGATTGCGATTCCTGGTCAGACCTTGGTGCCGAATTGTCGTTCGGCATCGAGCAAGGCGCGTTCGAGTGTCGCGACTCGGGATTCGAGCCGCTGCGCGGTCGCCTGCAGCCCGTCGATCGCCTGCCGGTCGGCGGTGGAGAGACCGGCGCCATGGGCGCGCAGGTAGACTTTGTAGGCCGAGAGCGCGTAGGCGCCGGCGATCGCGATGATCGGGATCATCAGGGCCAGGAAACTTGACATGAAACCTTCTCTCCTTGCGTGCGTTGTTACGCTGCCTTGTCTTCCGGCTTGATCCGCGATTTCAACTCGGCGAGTTCGCGCTCGACCTTGTCGTCCGCTTCAAGGGCGGCGAATTCCTCGCTCACCGTGGGCGCTGCCGGGCGGCGGCCGAGATCATAGGCCTCGGCGCGGCCTTCCATCATGTCGAGATTGCGCTCGACCTGCTCGAACCGGGCGAAGGCGTCGGTCACCCGCTCGTCGTAGAGCGACTGTTTCACCCGCAGCCGCGTGGTCGCACTTTGCTGGCGGAGTAGGATGGATTTTTCGCGCCCCTTGGCATCGTCGAGCTTGGTCTGGAGCTTGCCGACATCCTCGTTCTGCTGGGCGATGGCACCCTGAACCGCCTCGATCTGCGCTTGCGCCGCCGCGATCGCCTGCGCTGCGCGGCTTTTGGCGAGCAGCGCGGCCTTGGCGAGATCCTCGCGGCCGCGCTGCACGGCGAATTCCGCCTTGCGGTGCCATTCGTCCTGATCGCGGGTGAGGGCAGTGATGCGGCGTTCGAGTTCGCGCCGCTCGGCGATCAGCCGCACCGCGGCGGAGCGCACCTCGACCAGCGTATCCTCCATCTCCTGGATCACCAGACGGATCAGCTTCTGGGGGTCTTCCGCGCGATCGAGCATGGCGTTGAGGTTGGAGTTCACGATGTCGGATAGGCGCGAGAAAACTCCCATGGAACCCTCCTATCGGGTGAGAAATCGTTTCTGAAAACCATGTTGCATGTCCCGTGCCAACTGTGTCGAGCGTCACGAGTGCGGCTAACCCGTTGATTCGCAGAGGTCGGGATTGCAAGCCGGCTTGGAATATTGCTAATAATTGGCGCTAATTTATGGTATTAACACCATGTCGAGTCCAATGCCGCCCAGCCCGGCGGAGACCAACCTGATCGGCGAGAGTGCGCCGTTCCGCGCGATGCTCGCCCATGTCTCCGATCTGGCGCCGATCGACCGGCCGGTTCTGGTGATCGGCGAGCGCGGCACCGGCAAGGAACTGGTGGCGAGCCGGCTGGCGCTGCTGTCGGGGCGATGGAACCAGCCGCTGCTGCAACTGAACTGTGCCGCTTTGTCGGAATCGCTGCTCGATTCCGAATTGTTCGGCCATGAGGCCGGAGCGTTTACCGGCGCGGTGCGGCGGCGCGCCTCGCGCTTCGAACTCGCCGATCGCGGCACGTTGTTTCTCGACGAAATCGCCAATGCCTCGCTCGCGGTGCAGGAAAAGCTGCTGCGGGTGATCGAATACGGCGTGTTCGAACGGGTCGGCGGCAACGAGCCGGTGCGTGTCGATGTCCGGGTGATCGCCGCGACGCACGAGGATTTGCCGGCCCTGGCCGGAAGCGGGAAATTCCGTGCCGATCTGCTGGACCGGCTGGCCTTCGACGTGATCCGAATCCCGCCGCTGCGCGAGCGGAGCGAGGATATCCTGCTCCTCGCCGAGCATTTCGCCCAGCGCATGACCGCCGAACTGGGGCGGGATTTCTTCGCCGGGTTTGCCGAACCCGCGCGGGACGCGCTGCTGGCGCATCGCTGGCCGGGCAATGTGCGCGAGCTGCGCAACGTGGTGGAGCGCAGCGTGTATCGTCAGGCGGAGTGGCAGGCGCCGCTCGAAGCGGTGCGGATCGATCCGTTCGGCGCGGCGCCGGAGGTCGAAGCCGCGCCCGGCGAACGCGAAACCCTGGCCGCCTCGCTCGCCGAGCACCGGCACAATCAGCGGCGCACAGCATCAGCGCTCGGCCTGACCTACGATCAGTTGAGGCATCGGTTGCGCAAGCACGGGCTGCTCACGAACCGCGCCGGATGATGTCCGCACCGAATTTTTCGCGGAGTTTGTCGAGCGCCTGTTGGCGGGCAGCGCGGCGAGGGGTTTCCTGGTCCACCAGGTCGCCGCGATCGGCCTGATCGGCGCCGGCCAGCCGGGATGCGCCGATGCCGATCAGGCGGAATGCCGTGCCGTCGGCGGCGCGCAGCAGAACCGGTTTCGCGGCTTCGAACATGGTTTCGGGCAGTTGCGTGGGTGAAGCGAGCGGGACCGCCCGCGTGTGGGTCTGAAACCGCGCGGTCTTCAGTTTCAGCGTGAGACCCGCGGCGGCGAAATTCTCCGCGCGCAGCCTGCGGCCGAGTTTTTCGCAGAGCGGCCAGAGTTCGCGGGCGAGCCGGGCGGGATCGGCGATACCCTCGGCGAACGTGGTCTCCGCGCTGATCGACTTGGCCGAGCGCGTCGGATCGACGACCCGCGCATCCTCGCCGCGCGCGCGGGCGGCGAGCGCGGGTCCGTCCTCGCCCAGCCGGGCGCGGGCGGTGCGCGAATCGAGCGCGGCGAGCTGGCCGATCCGGGTAATTCCGATTTCGCCGAGCTTGCGCGCCAGGCCGGGACCGATGCCGGGCAGGATGCCGACCGGCTCCGGCGCCAGGATCGCGGCGGCGTCGGTCCCCAGAACGGCGAAGCCGCGCGGCTTGTCGCGTTCGGTGGCGAGTTTGCCGAGCAGGCGGTTGGGTGCGAGTCCGATCGAGATCGTCACGCCGACCTCGCGTTCCACCATGCGGGCGAAGCGGCTGAGCACCGCGGCGGGCGGTGCGCCGTGCAGCGCCTCGGTGCCCGTCAGGTCGAGCGCCGCCTCGTCGATCGAGAGCGGCTGGACCAGGGGCGTGAGCGCGTTCATCAAATCCCGGATCTGTCGCGCCGCGGCGGCGTATTTCCCAAGATCGGGACGGATCACCGTCGCGTCCGGGCAGAGTTTCAGCGCCTTGAACATCGGCATCGCCGAGCGCACGCCGGACAGCCTGGCGATGTAGCAGCAGGCCGCGACCACACCGCGCGCCCCGCCGCCGACGATCACCGGGCGGTCGCGCAGTTCAGGCCGGTCGCGTTTTTCGACGCTCGCGAAAAACGCGTCGCAATCGATATGGGCCACGGCGAGGCTGGCGAGTTCGGGATGGCTGACCAGCCTGGTTCCGCCGCAGCGCGGGCAGGGTGCGGTTTTCGGAAAGATCGCGTCGCAGTCGCGGCAGAGCGTGTGCACCAATAAAATGCCCTCAAACGCCGGGCGGAGCCGTCGGCAGCGAAACGAGCTGACGCTCCGTTTCGCTGTTCTATTAGAACGAACGCATCAACTGAACCAGGCCGGACCATTGCTGCGCCAGATAGCCGCCGGTCGCCATCGCCTCGGGGGCCGTCTCATCGCCGGTCGGCGGGAAATCGCGGGTGAAATCGGCGGTGCGGAACAACATGTCCCAGAACGGAAACACCGCGCCGTAGTTGCAGGAGCGCTGGCCGGCGGCGAGAATGCCGTGATGCGCACGATGAAAGCGCGGCGAAACCAGCAGCCGCTCGCCGATCCGCCCGAACGAAAGCCTGATATTGGCGTGGCTGAAACTCTCGACGAAGCGGAGCATCAGCACCAGTACCGGAAATTGCAGCGGCGGAATGCCGATCAGCAGGCCGACCGCCATGAACCAGAGAAAGCCGATGAGTTCGTCGAGAATATGGTTGCGGTCGTCGGACCAGAAGGTCATTTGCCGCTGCGCATGATGCACGGCGTGCAGCGCGTACCAGAGGCGGAATCGGTGCGACAGCCGGTGCCGCCAGTAATCGGCGAAGTCGAGGATTAGCGCGTAGAGAATGAAGGTGACGACCGGATGGCCGAACAGCGGAGGGATGATCGTCTCCAGCATCGGCGGGATATAGCCGCGATCGGCGAGAAACCCGTCGAGCCGGACCTGGGCGGCATAGAAGACCACGAAGGTCATCACCGGCAGCACGCCGACGCGCGCGAGGAATGTGTAGAACACATCGACCAGGACGGGTTTTTTTCCCGTCCATCGCTCGATCGGGAAGCGGCGTTCCAGCGGCACGCAGACCGCGTAGGCGAGGATCATTTGCGCGACACCGTAGACCGCCACCAGGGTCCAGCCGAACGAGACGAATTCCCATTGCATCAGCCCGAGCCGGTACAAAGCCGGCAGAACCGCGACCTGTTCGATCCAGCCGGCAAGATCGTTGAACGGGTGGACGGGGATCGGCATCAGGCGAGCCGCATCGCCGAAAAGGCGGGCCGGTCGGTCAACAGCGTCGAAATGAAAATTCCATGCGGTGAACGGCCGACCGGAATACGCTCGGTATGGCCGGTCGCGGGATCATAGACGCCGACGCGCGAGGCAAAGCGCAGCGCGATCCACAGCCTGCCGTCCGGCGCGAAACATAGATCGTCCGGGCCGCCCGGCATCGGAATGTGCTTGACCACATCGAGCGTCCTGGCGTCGAGCACGGAGAGCGACCCTGCGACGCGGTTGGTGACGTAGATATGCTTGCGGTCCGGCGTGAGGAACAAATTATGCGCGCCGCGATCGGTGACGATGCGGCGCATCACTTTGCCGTCCTTGGGATCGACCACGACGACGTAATCGCGCCCCATGATCGCGACCAGAACCACGCCGTCATGCCACATCACCCCGGCGGGGGTTTTGCCGACCGGCACGCGCCAGCGCTCGGTCATGGTGGCGAGGTCGAAGGAGGTCAGCGCGTCGGAACCCTGCAGCGAATTGAACACGGTGCGCGAATCCGGCGCATAGCTCAGATGACTCGGCATCGAGCCGGGGCGGAAGCGTTTCGCGAGCGTCAGCGTGTCGGCTTGGTAGACATCGACATGGTTGAGCCGCAGGCAATTGACCGTGAGATATTGCCCGTCCGGGCTGAACCAGAGCTGATACGGGTCGGGGATCAGCTTGTGGCCCAACTCCGCGCCGGTCGTGGGGTCGAGGAAGAAGATCGCATTGCCCGAGGCGTCGGCGATCAGCAGTTTCCTGTGATCGGGGCTGAGCGCCCAATGGCTCGGCTCGCGAAAGGTCGGCACCGTGCGCAGCACGCGGCGCGTGGCCATGTCGATTTCCGAAACCGTCGCGCCGCCGGAATTCATCACGATGCACAATGGCGGTGCAGCGGCGGCGCGCGCTATCGCCGGCAGCGCCAGCCCCAGCGTGGGAACGGCGAGTAACGTGCGGCGAGACAGCGGAGCGGAATCAGTCATGCGGCAGGGGGTCCTTCATCGGCGTCGGCGAAGACCGCTCGCGCCCATGTGAAGAACGCGAGACTAGTCGTTGCAATCAAGGTATTATCCGTGAAAGATTGCACCGCGAAGGCGAGAAATACAAGACGGATCACAAGGCGCTGCCCCGCCGGCAGCGCGGCTGTGCCCCGCCGGAGCCAGAGACAGAGCAGGGCGAAGAGCAGCACCGCGCCAATCACCCCGCCCTCAGCGGCGATGCGCAAATATTCGTTATGCGCCGCGTTGGTGCCGAGAAACCGGCCGAGATGCGATTGTAGCGGTACGATCACCTTGCCCGCGCCCACGCCCCAGCCCAGCAACGGCGAGCGGGCGATCGCCGCCTCGAAATCGGGCCAGATCAGGTTGCGGTTCGACAGATCCCCCGCCTCGCCCAGATGGATCAGATCGACCACCCGGATGGCATGCAGCGCGGAAAACGCCATGATCGCCGCGCCGAGCACCACCCCGCCGGCAGCGAGCAGGGCGATGCGCCGCGATGCCGGCAGATGGGGCGAAGGCGTGGCGAGCAGGGTCGCCAGCGTGACGCAAACGGCCAGCGCCAGCGGCGCGCGGGCGCCGGTGGCGAGCAGGATGACGAAATTGACCGCGATCCAGCCCGATTCGCGCAATCGCCCGGCGCGCAGGAATTCCACCAGCCCGGCGAACACCGCGATCATCGCGAAACCGCCGAGAAAGGCGGGATTGCTGGAGGCGATCAGCCGCACCGCGCCCTGTTGCGTGCCATAGAGTGCGCGCACGCCGAGCGCGGCCAGTGCCGCGCCATAGGTCATGGTCACGCTCGGGCCGATGATGGTGCAACGGACGATGCCACGCCGCATTGCTGGGGTGAGGCGCAGGAATCCCGGCGCGAAGGGCGCGGCGGACCCCACCAGCGAGCGGAACGACGCGATCATGGTCAGCCCGGGCCAAAATCCGTGGACCAGCCCGGCGCCGAACATCGCGGCGAAGGCATAGGACGGGTTGAACCGGTCGAATCGCGCACCGTTGCGCAGCGCCGCGAGCGCCACGATGAGCAGCCCGGCGGATTTCAAGGCCGCGATGATCAGTTCGTGATGGCCGATCATGTCGGACAGCCACATTTCCGGCGTGGTTTCGACCAGAAGCAGCCAGGCGGCCATGGCGGCGGCCGGCCGGGCATAGGCGACGGCGGCAACAAGACCCAGTCCGGTCAGCACCAGCAGCGTCCCGGTTACCGGCGGCATTATGAATGCGGTAGCGGCGAACCCGGCGAGCCCCGCGAGGGCGAGCCACCGGACCGGATCGCGCCGCGCCGCGCGGATCATGTCGCGTGGGCGAGGATGATATAGTGTTCGTCCGGCGCATCCGCGTCGCGAGTCACGGCAAAGCCCGCATCCGCCAGCATTGCGCGCACGCAGGCGCGCGGCAGGCGCTTTGCCGGCGGGGCGCCGACCGCGCCTGGCGCCGCGGGATCGTATTCGGCGATGAACAGCGTGGCGTGTTCCGGCATGGCGGCGCGGATCGCCCGCAGCCCGGCACCGGGATCGTCCATGTGGTGCAGCGCGTCGGTCAGCATGACGCGGTCGGGCGCGGCGGGAAGCGCCGGAAGCGATTCGATCGAACCGGTGATCGTGCGGAGCCGAAGCCCGCGCCGATCGGCCTCGGCGCTGGCGTGGTGCAGGCAGAGCGCATCGGGGTCGAGGGCGATGACCCAGCCGTCCGGCCCGACGATTCGAGCATATTCGAGCGCCAGCGCGCCGGTGCCCGCGCCGATATCGAGCACGACCATCGCGGGCGCGAGCCCGGCGGCCTCGGCCCAGATGGCGGCGAGGTGACGCTTCTCCGCCTGCCGCGCGATCAGCCGGGCGAGGCGCGCAGCGGGCGTGGCATCTTGCATTAAGTCGGTCATCGGGCGAGTCTTAACCTCTGATCGTTAATATTCAATCAACAAATGGAACATTAGAGATCCACGATGATCCTGCACGCGACCGCCACCGGCGACGGCCCGGACCTTCTGCTGCTTCACGGCCTATTCGGGGCGGGCAAGAATCTTGGCGCCATCGCGCGCGGGCTGGCCGCGAAGTTCCGGGTGAATTCGCTCGATCTGCGCAATCACGGATCGAGCGGTCACGCAGCGGATATGCGCTACGCGGCCATGGCGGCGGATGTGCTGGAAACCATGGATTCGCTCGGCATCGGCAATGCCGTGGTGGCCGGCCATTCGATGGGCGGCAAGGCGGCGATGATGATGGCGCTGACCGCGCCCGCGCGGGTGGATGCGCTGGTGGCGATGGATATCGCGCCGATCGCCTACGGCCACGATTACGATGCCTATCTCGCGGCGATGCGCGCCTTGCCGCTTCGCCCCGGCCTGACCCGGCACGAGGCCGATACCGCCCTGGCGGACGCCGCGCCCGATGCCGCGATGCGCGCCTTTCTGCTCAACAATCTGATCCTGGCGCCCGCGCCGCACTGGCGCCTCGGGCTCGACGAGATCGCCGGCGCGATGGAGGATCTGATCGACTGGCGCGACCCCGAACCGTTAACGCCTTATGATGGTCCGGCATTGTTCCTGTGCGGCGGCCATTCGCCCTACGTGCCGGCGCGCGCTCACGGCGCGATCCGCGCGCGGTTTCCGAACGCGGCGATCGAGACGCTCGATGGCGTCGGCCATTGGCTCCATGCCGAGAAACCAGCCGAGGTGATCGCGGCGTTGAAGGGGTTTTTGCAATGAATCGGGACAGCAACTACCGCATCGACGGCAAGCGGCTCTGGGGCGCGCTGATGGCGATGGCGGAGATCGGTGCGACGCCGAAAGGCGGGGTGAATCGCGTTACGTTGACCGAGGTGGATCGCGCCGGCCGCGCGCGATTCGCCGAATGGTGCGGCGCATTGGGATTGTCGGTGCGCGCCGATTCGATGGGCAACATGTTCGCCCGCCGCGAAGGCCGCGACCCGGCGCGCAAGCCGGTGCTGTTCGGTAGCCATCTCGACAGCCAGCCGACCGGCGGCAAGTTCGACGGCGCGCTCGGCGTGATCGCCGGGCTTGAAGTGATGCGCGCGCTGAATGAACTCGGCATCGTCACCGAAGCGCCGCTGGAACTGGTCAACTGGACCGACGAGGAAGGGTGCCGGTTCGGCCGCGCAATGATGGGCAGCGCGGTCTGGGCCGGGGTGCATGACGAGCAGACCATCAAGGCGCTGCGCGACGCCGATGGCGTGTCGGTCGGCGAGGCGCTGACCGGAATCGGCGCCGCCGGCAGCGCGCCAGCGCGCGCCTTCGCGGCGGATGCCTATTTCGAACTGCATATCGAGCAGGGGCCGATCCTGGAACGCGAGGCGAAGACGATCGGCATCGTCACCGGCGCGCAGGCGCAGATCTGGTTCGACGCGGTGCTCCGCGGGCGCGAATCGCATGCCGGCACCACCCCGCCCGATGCACGGCGCGACGCGCTGGCCGGTGCGGCGGAAATCATCCTCCTGGTCGAGGCGACCATGCGCGAACGGGGCGATGCCGGGCGCGGCACGGTGGGGCGACTCACCGTGCATCCCAATTCGCCGAACGTGATCCCCGGCGAAGTGCGATTCGCGGCGGAGTTTCGCCACCCCGACGATGCGGCGATCACGACGGTCGCGTCGCGTTTTCCCGAGCAAGCCGCAGCGATCGCGCAAGCGCGCGGGCTCGATCTGTCACTGACGCCGGTGTTCCGCGTCGCCGCGACGGAGTTCGATCCGGGTTGCGTCGCCCTGGTGCGCGACGCTTGCGCGCGGCTGGGTTATCCGGCGCGCGAGATGGTCTCCGGCGCGGGACATGATGCGGTGCATGTGGCGCCCCGCGTGCCCACGGCGATGATTTTCACGCCGTGCAAGGACGGCTTGTCGCATAACGAGGCGGAGTCGATCACCGAGGCCGAAGCCGCCGCCGGCGCGCAGGTTCTGCTCGATGTCGTGCTCGCGCGCGCCAATCGTTAGAGCAATATGGCTTTAAGTGGAATCGCGCAGCGATCCACAAAGCCATGAAATTGCTCGCCCAAACAAAGACTAGTGCAGATGGTGCACCGCTCCCATGCCATAGACCGGGGTAGAAATCCCCTCCATCCGGGCCTTCAATTGCAAAGCGAGGTAGAGCGAGTAGTGACGCGACTGGTGGAGATTGCCGCCGTGGAACCATAGCCCGTCCTGGTGCGTCGGCTTCCACATGTTGCGCAACTCGCCTTCGAAGGGTCTGGGGTCTTTTTTGGTGCCCGAGCCGAAACCCCAGCATTTGCCCACCTTGTCGGCGATGTCCTGGGAAATCAGCCTGGCCGCCCAACCATTCATCGAACCGTAGCCGGTGGCGTAGACGATGAGATCGGCGGGCAATTCCGACCCGTCGCTGAACACGACGGAATGCTCCTTGATCTCCTTGACCGAGACGCCGGATTTGAGCCTGATCTTGCCGTCGGCGACCAGGTCGGACGCACCGACATCGATGTAATAGCCTGAGCCCCGGCGTAGATATTTCATGAACAGGCCGGAATCGTCCTCGCCGAAATCGAGCATGAACCCGGCTTTTTCCAGACGCGCGTAAAAATCCGCGTCACGCTGCTTCATCTCGGCATAGATGGGTTTCTGAAGCTCCGCCATGATCCGGTACGGGATCGAGGCGAAGATCAGATCGGCCTTGTCGGTGGTGATGCCGTTCGCCACCGCCTGTTCGGAATAGAGCCCGCCGAGCGCCAGATCCATCAGCGTGTCGGATCGCGCGATATGGGTCGAGGACCGTTGTACCATCGTCACGTCCGCGCCGTGTTCCCACAGATCGGCACAGATATCGTGCGCGGAATTGTTGGAGCCGATGACCACGGCCTTCTTACCCTTATAGGCTTCGCCGCCGGGATGCTTGCTGGAATGATGCTGTTCTCCCTTGAATTTATCCATTCCAGGGTAATCGGGCATATTCGCGATGCCGGACATGCCGGTTGCGAGAATGAGCTGTTTCGGCCGCAATGTCAGTTGCTTGCCGTCGCGTAGAACCTCCACCGCCCATTCGCCCTTCGCCGCGTCATGGCGTGCGGATATCGCCTCGCTGCTGGTCCAGTAGTTCAGTTCCATGATCGAAACGTAGGATTCCAGCCAGTCCCCGATCTTGTCCTTCGGGGAAAATACCGGCCAATGGTCCGGGAATGGCAAATAGGGCAGATGATCGTACCAGACCGGATCGTGCAGGCAGAGCGATTTGTAGCGCTTGCGCCAGGAATCGCCGCCGCGCTCGTTCTTTTCGAGGATGATGGTGGGCACGCCGAGGCGCCGCAGCCGCGCGCCGAGCGCGATGCCGCCCTGGCCGCCGCCGATGACGACGCAATAGGGTTGGGTTTCGGAGCCGAGTTTTGCTGCCTCCTCGCGCCGATGATCGAGCCAGGTCTTGCGGCCCGGATGCACGCCGTGCTCGGCGCCTTTCGGCCGTGCCGAACCGCGCGGTTCCTCGAACCCTTTCAACTCGGTCATGGTGGTCAGCAGCGTCCAGCATGTCCCGTCCTTGAGGCGGATATGGCCGCGCCCGCGCGCCGCCTCGGTCTCGAAGGAGAACCAGCCTTCGGTAACGCCATCGGCCTCGGCGGCCTCGCCATCGATCAGGAAATGGCGTGGCTTGACGGCCTCGAGCACCGCGTCGAGCAGCGCCGCGATCTCGCTGCGGCCTTCGACGGTTTTGATGTTCCAGGTGAAACTGACGAGATCGCGCCAATAGCACTCATCCGCGAAAAGCGCGGTGGCGGCTTCGATATCGCGCTGCGCCAGCGCGGATTCGAAATCGGCGAGCCAGTTCGAAACGGCGGTGCCGGAATTGGAGACGATGGCGTCCATGGTTTCCTCCGCTTGATGTGCTCCGGTCTCAAACCTGCTGGGCGAGTGCGGTCAATTCCGCATTGAACCGTTCGGTGTATTCCTGCTGCGGTGCATGGCCGCAGGCAGCGTAGCGCGACAGTGTCGCCCCCGGCACCGATGCCGCGATATGCTCGGCCATCGAGGGCAGCACGATGCAATCCTCGTCGCCCTGGGTGATCAGGCAGGGCCGGTCGAGCTTTGCCAGGGTGTCGGTAAAATCGAGCGTGCGCATCAGCAGGAAGGCGCGCACCGCCGGCGGGGTCAGGCCGAGGGCGACCAGCGCGCGTTCGGTATCGGCCACCGGCAGGGGCTTGAAGGTGGTGGCGTGAACCACGTGGCGCACGCCCTCGATCATCACGGCGGGGTCGTCGCTCGCCGCCATCAGCGCGCCATCGATGAAACGCTCGCCGACATGAGTGGGCGGATTGGAGGAAATGACGGCGGCGCCGACGAAGTTGACCGCGCCGACATTGGTGGTGCCGTGGCGGGTGAGATAGTCCGAGATCACGAACCCGCCATAGGACCAGCCGACCAGAACCGGCCGCTTGAGCCGCAACTCGATCATCACGGCGGCTACGTCGTCGGCCCAGTGTGCGCCGGTCTGATAGGCTTCGGGTTCGAGCGACTTGTCGGAAAATCCATGGCCGCGCAGATCCATGCAGACGATGCGGAAGCGCTCGCGCAGGGCGCTGTCGAACTGGTTATGCCAGGCGAGGTAGCACGCCGACCAGCCATGGATGAACAGGATCGGCTGCGCGCCGTCCGGCCCCCATTCGCGCACGTGAAGCCCCACGCCGCCGGACCCCAGGATGCGGTGAACCTTGCCGGCCTGATGGTCGATCGTGTCGGTTGCGCTCATGTCGATGTCTCCCGCAAAGAAGGTCGGTGGTTTTGCATCCGGGTTTGCGCGAAGCCGGCCCCGGTCGCGCCGAACAGCGCCGCCACGGCCAGGAGAATGCGTGCGCGGCGCTGCCGGCGCGTCACGCGCTACGCCGCCCGGTTGGCGACGAGGTCGTCCACCACGCCAGGATCGGCGAGCGTCGAGGTATCGCCCAGATTGGAGGTTTCGTTCGCGGCGATCTTGCGCAGAATCCGGCGCATGATCTTGCCCGAGCGGGTCTTGGGCAGGCCGGGCGCCCACTGGATCGCGTCGGGTGCCGCGATCGGGCCGATTTCCTTGCGCACCCAGGCGACCAGTTCGCGGCGCAGCGCTTCGGTCGGCTCCTCGCTGGCGATCAGCGTGACATAGGCGTAGATGCCCTGGCCCTTGATGTCGTGCGGGAAGCCGACCACCGCCGCCTCGGCGACTTTCGGGTGGGCGACCAGGGCGGATTCGACCTCCGCCGTGCCCATCCGGTGGCCGCTCACGTTGATCACGTCGTCGACCCGTCCGGTGATCCAGTAATATCCGTCCTCGTCGCGGCGCGCGCCGTCGCCGGAGAAGTAGTAGCCCTTGAAGGTGGAAAAATAGGTCTGGACGAAGCGCTCATGGTCGCCGAACACGGTGCGCATCATCCCCGGCCAGCTATCGGCGATGCAGAGATTGCCTTCGGTTGGCCCCTCCAGAACGTGGCCCTCGCCATCGACGATCACGGGTTGCACGCCGGGCAGCGGCAAGGTCGCCGAGCCGGGTTTCTGGTCGATCGCGCCGGGCAGGGCGGTGATCATGATGCCGCCGGTTTCGGTCTGCCACCAGGTATCGACGATCGGGCAGCGCTCATCGCCGACCACGCGGTAATACCAGAGCCAGGCTTCCGGGTTGATCGGCTCGCCGACGGTGCCGAGCACGCGCAGGCTGGCGCGCGAGGCGCGTTTCACCGGCGCCTCGCCGTCGCGCATCAGCGCACGGATCGCGGTGGGGGCGGTGTAGAAGATATTGACCTTGTGCTTATCCACCACCTGCCAGAAGCGCGAACTGTCCGGGTAGTTCGGAATCCCCTCGAACATCAGCGTGGTCGCGCCGTTGGCGAGCGGGCCGTAGACGATATAGGTGTGGCCGGTCACCCAGCCGACATCGGCGGTGCACCAGTAGATCTCGCCCGGATGATAGTCGAACACGTATTCATGGGTGAAGCTCGCCCAGACCATGTAGCCGCCGGTGGTGTGCAGCACCCCCTTCGGCTTGCCCGTGCTGCCCGAGGTGTACAGAATGAACAGCGGGTCTTCCGCGCCCATCGGCTCGGGCGCGCAATCGGCGGAAACCTGCGCCGCCGCCTCGTGGTACCAGTGGTCGCGCCCCGCCTGCATCGGCACGTCGCCGCCGGTCGCGCGTACCACCAGCACCGATTTCATCATCGGGCAGGATTTCAGCGCCGCATCGGCATTGGCTTTCAGCGGAACCTTGCGCCCGCCGCGCCGCCCCTCGTCGGCGGTGATGAGAATGCTGGAATCGCAATCCTGAATGCGGTTGGCGAGGCTGTCCGGCGAGAAGCCGCCGAACACCACCGAATGGACCGCGCCGATGCGGGCACAGGCGAGGAGTGCCACCGCCGCTTCGACGATCATTGGCAGGTAGATGGTGATCCGGTCGCCCTTTTTCGCGCCGAGCGATTTCAGCACGTTGGCCATGCGGCAGACCTCGGCGTGAAGCTGCCGGTAGGTGACGTGCTTCTGATCGTTCGGGTCGTCGCCTTCCCAGATGATCGCAACCTGATCGCCGCGCGCGGCAAGGTGCCGGTCGAGACAATTGGCGGAAGCGTTCAGCACCCCGTCCTCGAACCATTTGATCGAAACCGCGCCGGAAAAACTGGTGTTCTTGATTTTCGTCGGCGGCTTGATCCAGTCGAGGCGTTTCGCCTCCGCCGCCCAGAATGCATCGGGGCCGGTGCTCGCGCGGCGTGCCATGTCGTCGTATTTCTGGCGGTTTATCAGGGCATTGGCCGCGATGTCCGGCTTCACCTTGACGAGCTCGGGATGCGACATTCTGGTTTCCTCCTTGGCTTGTGCGCAAAGTATGGCAAGAATCGCCCCGGATCGGAAGGGTTGTCCTTCACCGCTTCAGCAGCACGTCCCGCGCCTCGTTGAGCCGGTCCGCCAGCCATTGCGAGCCGCCGTGGTCGGGGTTGGCGAACCACATCATATGGCGATAGGCCTCCAGCACCTCCTCGCGCGTGGTGCTCGGCGTGAGGCCGAGAACGGCCAGCGCTTCCGCCCGCGTCATCGCCTTCGGCGGCGGGACGGCACGCGGCGCGGGCGGAGGCTGGGGCTTCGCGCCGCCGCGGTCCGGCCAGAGCGCGCCGAGAAACGGCAGCACGCCGAGAGCGACGATGCCGTGCCCGGCGAGCAGGGCGGTCGCGCCGAAACTGACCGCGAGCGAGATCAGCACCCAGAGGGCCGGGTGGCGCAGCGCGCCCCGCCAGTCGCGCCTGCCATCCTTCTGCGGCCAGAACAGCACCAGGAACGCCGCTCCGGCGAGCAGCCCCGCGAGGATCAGGCGATCGGCGGCGTCCGCCATGCGCTATTTCGCGAGCAGCGCCGCTTCCATCGCGGCGACGGCGCTCATGTTGATCAGGCCGCGCGCGGTGACGCTCGGCACCGCGATATGCAGCGGCTTGGCGAGCCCGAGCAGGAACGGCCCGACGGTCACGGCTTCCCCGGCCGCCTTGAGCAGGTTGAAGGAGATGTTCGCGGAATCGATATTGGGCAGCACCAGCAGATTGGCCGAGCCGGTCAGCCGGCTGTCGCAGACCGAGCGCGCGCGGATCGGCTCGAACAAAGCGTCGTCGGCGTGCATTTCGCCGTCCACCTCCAGCTCCGGGTCTTCCGCGCGGATCAGCGCCAGCGCCTGGCGCATCTTGCGCGCCGACGGCGAGTTCGAGGCGCCGAAATTGGAATGCGAGAGCAGCGCCACCTTGGGCGCGATGCCGAACCGCGCCACCATGTCGGCGGCGAGATGGGTCATTTCGGCGATTTCCTCGGCGGACGGGTCCTCGTTCACATGGGTGTCGCAGAAGAACAGATTGCCGCTTTGCAGGATCAGCGCGGTCACCGCCGAAACCCGGCTGATCCCCTTCCGGCGCTGAATGATCGGCATGGCGTAGCGGAACTGGCGCGACCAGTCGCCCAGCCCGCCGCAGATCGCGGCATCCGCCTCGCCGGCCGAGAGCAGCATCCCGGCGGCGACGGTCGGGCGGCGGGAGAGCTGACGGGTCGCTGCGTCCGGCGGCACGCCGCGCCGCCCGACGATGCGCTGGTAGTCGTCGAGCAGGCGGCGGAACAGCCCGGTATCACGCTCGAAATCGACGATGCGGAAATCCTGCTCCGGCTTCATCCTGAGCCCGAGCGAGGCGATGCGGCGCAGGATGGTCTCGCTCCGTCCGACCAGCAGGGGTATGCCGAGCCGGTCGTCGATCACGCTTTGCGCCGCGCGCAGGGTACGCTCGTCCTCGCCTTCGGCATAGACGATGCGCTGCCGCGCCTGCCGCGCGACCTCGATGACCGGGCGGAGCAGCAATCCCGAGCGGAACACGAACCGCTCCAGCTCGTGGGCATAGACATCGAAATCGGCGATCGGCCGCCGCGCCACGCCTTCGTCCATCGCGGCTTTGGCCACCGCCGGGGCGATGTGCAGAATCAGGCGCGGGTCGAACGGTTTGGGAATGATGTAGTCCGGCCCGAACACCGGCGCCTGCCCGCCATAGGCCGCCGCCACCGTCTCCGACGCCTCGATCCTGGTGAGTCCGGCGATCGCCGTTACCGCCGCGAGCTTCATTCCCTCGGTGATCGCGGTCGCGCCCACATCCAGCGCGCCGCGAAAAATGAACGGGAAACACAGGACGTTGTTCACCTGGTTGGGAAAATCGCTGCGCCCGGTGCAGATGATCGCATCCGGCCGGTGCTCGGCGACCAGGTCGGGCATGATTTCCGGCTCGGGATTGGCCAAAGCGAGGATCAGCGGGTTCGGCGCGAATTTGCCGAGCCATTCGGCCTTCAGCACGCCCGGCGCGGACAGGCCGAGGAAAATATCGGCGCCGTCCAGCACCTCGTTCAGCGTCCGCGCCCCGGTCTCGCGGGCGAAGGCTTCAAGCGTGGGGTCGAGCTTCGGCCGTCCCTGGTAGATGACCCCTTCGATATCGGTCATCGTGACGTTCTCGCGCTTGGCCCCCAGCGCGATCAGGATGTTCACGCACGAAATCGCCGCCGCCCCCGCGCCCGAAGTGACGATCCTGACGTCGCCGATCGCTTTGTCCTGGAGACGGAGTGCATTGGTGACCGCCGCGCCGACGATGATCGCGGTGCCGTGCTGATCGTCGTGGAACACCGGAATATTCATCCGCGCCCGCAGGGTCTGCTCGATGCGGAAGCATTCCGGCGCCTTGATGTCCTCGAGATTGATCCCGCCGAACGAAGGTTCCAGCGCGGCGACGACTTCGATGAATCTGTCGGGATCGGGCTCGTTCACCTCGATGTCGAACGTGTCGATTCCGGCGAACTTCTTGAACAATACCGCCTTGCCCTCCATGACCGGCTTCGACGCCAGCGCGCCGATATTGCCGAGGCCGAGAACGGCGGTGCCGTTGGTGATCACCGCGACCAGATTGCCGCGGATCGTGTAGTCGTAGGAGGTGTCGGGATCGTCCTTGATGGCGAGGCACGCGGCGGCGACGCCGGGTGAATAGGCGAGCGCGAGGTCGCGCGAGGTCTCCATCCGCTTGGTCGGCGTGATCGCGAGTTTGCCCGGTCGCGGGTAGCGGTGGTAGTCGAGTGCCGCCTTGCGGAGCGTGTCATCCATGTTTTCGTTCCCCTTCTCGCCGGCAGAATGCGCGATCGCGGCGGCGGGAACAACCGGGGCGGCATGGCAGGCGCGCGTAGACGAGCTATGCGCGGACACTCCGTGCGGCCATATATGTGCGCGAACAAGCCGCTCGGGGCACTATAAATGTCCGCCGGGCCGGTCTCGCCAAGGTTTCGGGATCAGAATGCGGTCGAGAAGACTCGAACTTCCACAGGGTTTCCCCCACAAGCACCTCAAGCTTGCGCGTCTACCATTCCGCCACGACCGCATCGCAGCGGGAGCGCTATAGCCGATGGATCGGCAGGCATCAATAACCGCTCCGGTCGAGTGGGCGAGGGCGTCCGGCCGCGTCGATTACGCGGCGGCTTTGGCCGAAATGCAGGCCCGCGCCGTGGCGATTCGCGCGGGCGAAGCGGCGGAACTTGTGTGGCTGGTCGAGCACGCGCCGCTCTATACCGCCGGCACCTCGGCGCGCGACTCCGACCTGATCGGGCTTGGCGGAATTCCCAGCCATCGCACCGGGCGCGGTGGGCAATGGACCTATCACGGGCCGGGCCAGCGAGTCGCCTATGTCATGCTCGATCTCGCGAAGCCGCACGGCGCGGTGCCGGCGCGCGATATCCGCCAATTCGTCGCCGGGCTGGAAGCCTGGATGATCGGCGCGCTCGCGCGGTTCGGGGTGCGCGCGGAGACGCGCGCGGGGCGGGTCGGACTCTGGGTCGTCGATCCCGCGACCGGCGCCGAGCAGAAAATCGCGGCGATCGGGGTGCGGGTGTCGCGCTGGGTCAGCTTCCACGGCGTGGCGCTCAACGTCGCCCCCGATCTCGGGCATTACGCCGGCATCGTGCCCTGCGGCATCAGCCAGCACGGCGTCACCTCGCTGGCCGCACTCGGCGTCGATGCCGCGATGGACGCGGTCGATGCCGCGCTGCGGGCGGAATTCGCCAGGATTTTCGGAGTCGAATTGGTGGATTTCTGAAGGTCACACCGTTTCCGGCACGGCGGGCACGCGGCGAAACGCCCCGATCAGGCGACGGACCAGCCCGATCACGCGCGACGGGGCGAACAGCATCAGCACGGCGAGAAACGTGAGCCCGGCGATGCCCGCGCCGAGAACCAGTTGCGCAATGAGCGGCGTGGCGGGTGCTATGTGCCGGAGCAGAACAGCGGCTGCAATTCGGGCAGCGACCAAAGCGATGAGCGGGGCGGCGAACAGGCGCAGCAGCGGCCAGGCCGAGCGGCCGATGCCGATCGACAGCGCCGGCAATAGCACCAGCGCCGCGAGAGCGCCGCGCGCGGCCAGCGTCCAGGCCAGCGGCACCAGCCCGAACGGCGCCGAAACCCAGGCGGCGAGCGCGATGGTCAGCGCGTTCAGCGCCGCGAAGCTGGAGACGAGTCCCGGCCGCTTCAGCGCGGTCAGCATCGGGTTGACGAAGGCGTAGAGCGCCGCCGCCGGCACGATCAGGCTCATCGCGGCGAATACCGGAGCCGCCTCGGCCCAGCGGGCACCGAACATCAGCACCACGATCGGCTTCGCCGCCGCCCCGGCCATCGCCGCCGCGCCGAGCGAGACGATCGCCAGCGCGTCCATCAGCGTCTTCGCCACGGCGAAGCGGCGCTCCGGGTTCTCGCGCACCGCGACGAAGACCGGCAGAAACACCTTGCTCGCCGGAAAGATCGCCAGTTCCTGCAGCACCTCGGCAAGCCGCTGGGCGATGCGGAACTGCCCCACCGCGACCACCGGCATCCGCGCGCCGATCAGCACGACATAGCCGGTCGCCGCGATGTAATCGACGAACGCCGCCCCCATCATCGGGATGTTGAAGCGCAGCGCGGCGCGGATCACCGATAGCGGCGGCAGGACGGGCGGGCGCCAGCGCGCGGCGATCGAGGCGGCGGCGGCGAAGAAGGCGATTCCCACCATGCGCTGGGCGACCAGCGCGCCTAGCCCGTGACCGGTGAACACCAGCGCCAGGGCCGCCGCACCGCCGAGCGCCGTGCTGCCGAACGACATCAGGCTGAGCGCGCGGAAGCCGAACCGTTGGGCGAGCCGGGCCGACGGCACGATCAGGAATGCGCCGGTGACGATATTGACCGCCAGGGCGCGGGTCACCCAGCCGAGTGCCTGTGCGCCATAGGCGTGCGCGAGCAACGGCGCCGCCGCGAACAAGAGGCCGGCCGCCGCCAGAGCGAGCAGGAACTGTGCCCAGAACGCCCCCGCCTCGACCGTGCGGTCGCCTGGCGAGGCGATCACCTGCTCGCCCGAGCCGCCGGTGGTGATCATCCGGCCGATTTCCGAAATCGCCGAAGCGATCGCGACCACGCCGACATCGCGCACCGATACGTGCCGCAGCAGGATCACCAGAACCGTGAAGCCGAGGCTGCGCTCGCCCAGCACGGAGGCGAGATTCCACGCCGCCCCGCGCGCCGCGCCGCGCCCCAGGCTCATTATCGGAGACCCATCGAAGTTGGCGGCATCAATGTTCGGGACATGAAGGGAAGAATAATGAATTCTTCAGTATCGGGACAGGGCGCAGTGCGAGAAATCGCATCACTCTTTACGAACCCCCGCGCTCTCTTTATGAACCGCGCCTGCATACGCCGTGGACCCCGGCGGAGGGGTGGCCGAGTGGCCGAAGGCGGCGGTTTGCTAAACCGTTAGACGGGTTAAACCGTCTCGTGGGTTCGAATCCCATCCCCTCCGCCAACTAGCCTGATAAATCTTTGATATAAAAGAAAAAATTTTAGTTGTTGCAGTTCTACCTGCACATTTACCTACACCTAAAGAGGTGTTCCAAATGCGGTCTTCTGCTGGATTATCGCCCTTGCGCGAATGTTCAACCCGATCCAAAGGACGAGCTTCTCCGAGCCGGCCGCTGCGCCAACCGCATTGGCCGCCGACAACGGTCGTCTGGGTTGCGAGTGCTGGCGCGATTGTTGATGTAGCGGGGGCAATGAGGGGTTTAAGAGTTTTTGAAGAGAGAAGAGCGTATTTAAGCGTGGGTGGTTGCGGGTCCCCGCAACCACTTTCGTTATAACTCACTCACAATCCCGATTTAATAAAGTCCGTTCAGGATTAAGCCACTGAACGAACTTTATTTTTCTTTGTTCTTGGTCGAGTCACAATGACCGACGTGGGTGGAAACCGGTCTGCTGATCAACGTCGAACTCAAATTTCCACCACAACCGCATGACTAATTGCCGCTTCAGCTACACCAAAATTTCCACCACATTGACGGACGCTACCCACCACCCAGGATCGCGGTAGGGGCGCCCAGTAATGGGCGTCCCTACCGCGATCGTCGCGATCAATGAACCTTGGTATGAGTCCATTTCAAATCTGATCAGCAACGTCCCAGCCGTCGCAGCAGGTATGATGACTGACGCGGCGTAGAGGAAGGCTTCTGCGGACGCGATGAATTTTTCAACATCGCGGGAAAAACGACGTTTTCGGTCACGCATGTCTTGCCGATCTCATGTCATTTAACTGACACTGCGCCATCCCAAAAGCTATTACGTTGAGCAACAGAATAACAAGACAATGTCTAGCGGGGGGCATCTTCGATGATGAAGTTTGGTGTAAGATTGGCTGTGCAAGGCGAGATGGGTGCGAAGGGACAGGGATGGGACTATACGAAAGAGATGGCCCTTGAAGCCGAAGCGCTTGGGTTCGATTCCGTATGGCTGCCTGATCACGTGATCAATGCCCACATGACCAAGCGTACGCCCATGCTGGAAAACTGGACGGTGCTCTCTGCACTTGGAGCCCTCACGACGAAAGTCAAATTCGCCGGCCACACGTTTAATAACTCGCTCCGGAACCCGGCAGTTATGGCCAAGATGGCTGCCACTTTTGATGTGATGTTCAATGGGCGGTTGATATACTCGGTCGGATCGGCATGGTTTAAGGATGAAACCCACAGCTACGGTCTGCCGTGGGATGATCACGATTGCCGCGTCGCGCGGCTGCGCGAAGCGTTGATCATCGCCAAGCGGATGTGGACGGAAGCCGAGGTCACCTTCAAGGGCGAATTCTATCAGGTCGATGGCGCGTATCTGGAGCCGAAACCGGTGCAGCAGCCGCACATCCCGATCTGGGTGCCTGGCGATTCAGAAGCCACACGGGATTTGACAGCGGAACTGGGCGACTGCTGGCTGATTTATTCCAAACCGCCCGAGGTTATCGCGGACTGGACGGATGAAATGCGGCGCCGGGCGGGGGCGGGCGGGCGGCATGTTCCGACCGCGATCTCGACCGTCTGCCTTGCCGGCCTGCCTAAGGCCGATGTGGCACGATGGAGCCATCTCTATGCCGAAGAACGCAAGCACCGGTTCGCGGTTCCGCCGACGCCGGATGATGTATTGAACGAAAATCTCTGGGGCGATGTCGATCAATGCGTGCGCCGCATCGGGGAATGGCGGGATGCCGGCGTGTCGTATCTGATTATACAGCCGATTCCGCCGCTCGATGGCATGCGGTTTTTTGCGAAGGAAATCATGCCGGTCGTCCTGGCCGAAATCGAGACGGCTTGATGGCTGGGTAGCATGCAGCGGCGGCTTTGCGGATAACCACATCCGAAGCCGTGCGGACCGGGAGACCATGGATACGCGAGATTAGATGCACGCTTCCCGGCCGGAGGTGGCGTTCGGGCTTTTCAGCAGGGCTGTTCAACGCTCTGAACTGACGTTCATTGAGTCCGATATGCAACAGGATGTCGGAAAGTGAGGCGATGGGTGTCGGGAGGATTCCCGAGGCGGCCGATCTCGGATTCTTGGGACGGCAACCGACTCGGAGGTTGCCCTGGCCACATTCACCCCATTGCTCGACATCCTGACGGATGTGCCTGACCCACGGCGCGCGGAGGGCAAACTCTACATGTAGCTGCTCGATTTCATCGGCGGCCGTGCTCGAATTCATCGCCGGTTTCTGCTCGAATTATGTGATCGTCGGGCGGGCCTCCACGCTCAAATTATCTGCCTCCATGCTCGAATTGAATGATCGGCGCTCGACATCAGAGGGTCGTGCTCATAATTCGTGACACTGACTTTCGGGCTACAGCGGCAGGCCGGCCGCGAGCATTTCGTCAGTGAGTTCGCGCGTCCGGGTGGCGTCCAGCTCGCCCCGGAGAAAGCGCTTGATTTCGGCTGGTTTGGCGTTGAACTGCTCGGCGAGCGACCGCACGTTGTAGCCGTGCCGGGTGAGCCGTGGTTCGAGGTCATCGATCTGCTTGGACAACACCGTCTCGACCACTTCCGGCGTGACCGGTTTCTCGCCGATCCGAAAGCCCTCCTCGAGCGCGAGGATGAGATACTGCACGATCTGCAATGGCGTCCGCAGCCGTCCGGCGAGGACAGTGCTCGCGGCGTCGGTCAACACTTCGCCCTGCTTACCCTCGGCGACGCCGCATTTTTCGAGAAGCCAATTGATATATTCGCGGTGTTGACCGGCGATGCCGTCGAAATTGAACAGGCTGGTGCGGTGGCCGATTTCCTCCATTTTCGGGCGACGCAGATCGTTCCGCAGCTTCGGCTGCCCGGCCAGAACGACGGACAGCTTGCCACCGCCATCGGTGATCACCTCCATGAGCCGCTTCAATCCGGTCAGCGTCTTGGGATGGAGGTTGTGGGCTGACGCACTCGCCGGCACCGATTGGCACACCCAGGTCGCCACGATCATCCGGGTTGAACGCTCGATCGCTATCCGCAATCCCGCAACCGGGCTGCTCCACCAAACAAACGAAACCGCCTTCTACATCGCGAACCGTCCAATCACTGCCGCTCGTGCCGCCGTGGCCATCCGCGCGCACTGGAAAATCGAAAACACCTCGCATTACACCCGGGATGTCACCATGGGTGAAGACCTGTCCCAGATCCGCACCAATCCAGGCATTTTCGCCCGCATGCGCAGCTTCGGCTTCAATATCCTCATGGCCAGTAAGACCGGCACCATGAGACAGGACCGATACCGCGCAGCCCTCGCAGGCATCCGCCACCTGCTCTCACTCGTCGCTATACCGAAGCGTTGAACAGATCCCATGGGCTTTTCAGGGAGGCGCGCAGCAGTCTCGCGCTAGGCATGACGTCAGGTATCGAGATGGAAAATATTCTCTGATCAATGCCACTGACCCGCCTTCTTGACGGCATATTCAGCGATCACGGCTTCATTGATCTCTGGCAGTTCACCGTTCAGGACAACCTCGGCACCTTCCATACGCAGCGGAGGCGACAGCAATTGTGGGTGGGTCTTGAGGAAGCCGTTCATTTCCCCCGCCGTCGGAACGTTGCCCAGCGCCGCAGCAATTTCCATCCAGCAGCCTAAGTCTGTCGCGACACCATTGCCTAATACCGGCGTCATGCCACGATTAGTAATCATGCGTAGGCCCCGCTCAAGAGTATCGAGAGCTCCGAGCTTCATCAGTTTGAGTTTCACGAAATCGGCACAGCCAAGGGTTGCGGCGCGCGAGACATCATCGAGCGTGTAGATCGACTCATCCAGCATAACCGGTACGCCGGCCGCCTGCTTGACGGCGACGGCGGCATTCCAGTCGCCCGCCGCGCAGGGCTGTTCCACAAGCTCAATATCGGTCGGATCTAACAGCGACAGAAATTCCATTGCCTGTTCCAGGGTATATCCTTGGTTTCCATCGACACGGAGTTGCGCACGGCCTGCGACGATTTTCTGCACCGTGCTGACCTGTTTGATATCCTTTGCGACATCCCACCCGACCTTGAGCTTCAATGTGCGATATCCGATGGAAATCAGTGTCTCGATTTCCTGCTCGAGCGCCTCGAACGTCTCGAACTTGCCGTTGACCGTGCCCAGAAGGGGGAAGTGCCCGGCGCGCCGCAGGCAGGGGTGACTCTCCAGCCAATCGAGTGCGGTCAGAAAAGCCGACGCAACAAAGGGCGAGGCTTTGGCAGCTGCCAAAGCTTTCTGCCGAATATCCGTGCTTGTCCGGCATTGCTGCAGAAGCGCCAATGCCACGGACCATCCTTCCTCCACCGTTTCCGTCGTGTAGCCCGGAAGAATCGTCGCCTCGCCCCAGCCGACCCGATTATCGGCACTGCGCAGCCCGACAAGGATCACATCAAAGCGTTGCTGCTCGCCAAAGGCCAAGCGATATGGGACGATCAGCGGAAGTTGCAGATACACGATGCGCATCTGCAAGGTGGCAGTAAGCGCATCCAAATTGTCGGAATGATGACGCGGATCAAGCTCGTTCATATTCAGGAAACCGCCGATTCTTGTGTTATTTCTATGATTCACGCGCAGTTACGATATGCTCACGCTTGGAACATGATGTCGTTTAGCTGACAGTGAAAATTCAATAAATGAATTAAAACAGTCTAGGCATAGAATTTCATCTCAAAAAGTCAACTTGTTCGAACATCTGTATATATCCGGGGGCAATCTGGCGGAGTGTTTCGTCGGTGGGCGCATTGCGGGCCAGGAGGCGATGTCATTACGGCACGGGCATGACGTGCGTGCGGCCGCCGATTGATCGGACGGTGCCGCCGGCGGTTTCAGCTCAGTTTAGTCACGACGCCGCATAGATGGAGATACAGTTCTCGTCCTCCCGCACCGGGTAGATGTGCAGCCGCATTTCGGCGATGCCCAGCGGGTCGCCGGTTGCCAGGTCCCACTGCCAGAAATGGGCCGGGCATGTCAGCGTATCGCCGTCGATCGGTGCATCGAGCAGAGGCGTATCCTGGTGGGGGCAATCCGCCGGGCAGGCGATGAGGCGCTTTTCCGTGCGCATCAGGAGAACAAGTTGGCCGTTCGGCAGGGAGATTTCACGTCGCTCGCCGGGCGCAAGTTCGTCGGAACCGCAGATCCTTATCCACACATCATTAGTCAAATCTGTCATACCTTACATCGCCTGGAGAAATCTTCTGCTCCACCATCAGCATGCGGAGTGTCGCGTCGACCATCAGAGGTGGGCCTGCGACATAGTGGATTGGCTTCGCATCCCCGGGCACTAACATGCCGCGCGCAGCATCATGGGCGAAGCCGTGGAAAAACCTGAGTGCGGGATGGGTGGCGGACAGAGTTGTATCCGGGGGTCCGTCGGAAAACGCGATGACAATCGCTAATCCTTTTGCAAAACGTCGCGCATATGCAGAAAGCCTGTCCAATAGATATGCAGCATTTGGCGCCCTCAAGCCAAAGACAAGTTGTGACGGGTAATCCGCGAAGTGACCAACCTCCACCGCATGGTCAAGGATCGACAATATCCCCGCTATGCCTGAACCGCCGGCTATCGCGACGAACGGGCGGTGCTCGGCGGGATCGTATGTCGCCCTGCCGAGCGGACCGAAGAGCCGAACAGGTTCGTCCAGCGGGGAACTGTCAAACAATCGCCGCGTGACAAGTCCGGTACCGGTATCACGGATGAGGAAACGTGGCGATTTCGTATCGACTCCCGGACGATTAGTCATGGAGTAGGCGCGCGGACCGGGAATTCCGGAAAACTCCATCAGGACGAACTGCCCTGCGATGAAATGCATGGGCCGGTCGAGTTCAACAGAAAATTCAGCGATTTCCTCGTTGTGGCGACGGCGCTGCGTCATCCGGCCATGCAGGTGGGCCGGCACATTGTCGACACGGCCGATGCTACCCCGAATCGAAAGTTCAAGGTCGCCGGTCGCCGCGGTCTGGCAGGTCAGGATATCGCTGGCTCCGCGCAATTTGCGCCCCCCCGGCGCATCCGGCCAGAAGGATGCGACATTGCCGTTGGTCACCGTCGCGCGGCAGGTTCCGCAGGACCCGGTGGCGCATTCATAGGGCAGCATCACACCGGCCCTGAGGGCTGCATGCAGTACGCGCTCACCCGGCTCCGCTTCGAATTCGCGGGACTGGCTAGCCGTAGTGATCCGGATGCAGTGAGTCATGTTTCGATGATTATATTGTCGCCCTCAATCATGGTGCGGTACTCCCGCAACCGCATGGTGGAGGATTCCACGAGCGGGCACCCGGTCACCAGATCGAATTCGAACCCGTGCCACGGGCAGCGCAGAATTTCGCCGAGTCGGTCCACGGCCACCTCGTGCGGATCGTCTCCGGTAGTGGTGCCGGTGATGCAGGCATGCGTGAAATCCGCTCCCTGGTGGGGGCAGCGGCCGGAGATTGCCTTGATATCGCCGGTCGGTAAGCGACATACGACGACGGTGGATCGGCCAATCGTCACCGGCAGAAGTTTGCCTACGACCACGTCTTCGACTCTGCAGATCGTGTGACGGTTCATCAGACTGTCATCTCCGTGCGGAGAGCCGGGTTCGCGGGCGGCGCCGACACACCGTACAGCGCGGCGCCGTTAGTCCAGAAGATCTTTTCCCGTAAGCTCTCGGGAAGGCCGCGCGGAATCGCCGCATGAGGATCATCGAAGTCGAAATGCGGATAGTCCGTGGAGAATACGAGAAGTTCGTCTGAACCCATCAGGTCGATCATCTTGGTCCATTCGGATGTCGTCATATCCTCGGTCGGCTGGGTCGAGAATCGCAGGCGTTCGCGAATATGCTGGCTCGGCAGCCTCTTGACCCATGGCACTTCGACGCGTCCCTGCCGGTATTCGCGGTCCATGCGCCACAGCAGGTGGGGCAGCCAGCTGAAGCCGCCTTCCAGGATGATGAAGTGGAGAGATTGAAATTCATCGAATACGCCGTTCAGGATCAGGCTGATGGCCTGCGCCATCATAGAGGTCGGCAGCAGGGTATGCCGCTCGATATAGTGCAATCCCATGCCATAGGGTCCGGTCGCCATGATGGTGTGATGGAAGGCGACGACGAGGTTGTGGCGTGCGGCTGCCGCGAAGATAGGGCGGTACATCGGGTGCCCGTAGGCGATATCGTCGACGACCGGGAGCATAACCTGCTTCATCTGCGGATGGACGCCCATGCGGTTGATCTCCCGCGCGGCATTCTCGGGGTCCCGGGCGTTGACCTGGATGCTGCCGAGAAACCGCTCGTCCTTGCTCAGCCATTGTTCGCAAACATAGTCGTTGTACGCGCTCGCCAGCGCACTGCCGAAGGCGAACTGCAGCTTGAGCATCGTCGGATAGAAATATCCCGTCAGGACGGCATAGGTTTCGTCATAGGCATCCAGGAGTTGCCGGCGCATCAGGGGATAGTCGCTGACTGACGCGGAGCCGTCCGAATTACGGACATCGGCGCGGTTACCCATGCCGGGGGAGGTGTACGCGAAGGGCTGGCTGAACCCGCGCCATGCACCATTGGCGATCCAGTCCCGATAGGGGGGAGGTAAGTATGGAATCAAATCTTTCAGGCTGGAAATGCTCTCATGAACATCGGCATCAAGCAGAAGCATCAGGAAGTCCTTTATGACCCTTGTTAAACTGATATGATTGTCAATTTCAGTGTCTTGCTGAACATTGATCTACTGCCGGTTCTTATCGGTCCCTGATATTCTTCTCTGTCAGCCAGACGACATGGCAAATTTCATTCGGGAAGCACGCATTTCAGCCCGAGGCGATCGGTGATGACGAGATGGCGGCCTTTGTAGGCGATCAGCCCTGCCTGGACGAAGCGGCTCAGCGCAGCCGTTACCGTCTGCCGGCGGCTGTTGATCATCTGTGCCAGCTCCTCGTGCGTCAGCAAAATACAACCATCGCCGGTCTGTGCAACGATTTCGGTGTCGGGCCGGCTCAATGAGAGTAGGGCGCGTGCAAGGCGCTGCTCCACGCGATTGGTCGCAATCTCCCCCACGCGTATGTGAAAATCGCTCAACCGATCAAGCACGAGCTGAATCAGGCCGACGCCGAGTTCTGCTTCGGCCTTCAAAAGATTGATGAAGTCATCCCGCCGGATCGCCACCAGTTGGGACGACTCGATGGCGATGGCGCTGGCGTCGCGCACCTGCGCGGTCGTCAGCGCTGTCAGGCCAAGCAGGCTGTTGGACAGATGAATTCGCAGCAGGGCTTCCTGCCCGCCGGAATTCACCATGAAGGTTTTCATCCGTCCTTGTCGCAGTAAATAGATATGGCAAGCAGTATCACCCTGATGATACAGGATTTCCCCGGCGTCCAGTTGCCGGCTTCCTCCGGCCAGCGCCAGTCGTTCGATCTGCTGAGGGAGCAAGGCTGATCCCAGCGACAGATCTATATGAAGGTTGTACTCACGCATTGTTTCCTACCCAGAGTCTATAATTTTAGAAGAGCCAGCACGATATACCGGATCACCCTCCGGGAGCTTTCCATCGGCTGACGCCGACGGAACCTTGCTCCCTTCGCTAGGCCTGCCGCTCGACGACCTCTCCGCGACCCCGCCTGAACCACAACCGTTACCCAAGCCGACATCGCAACGCCGCGCACCCAGCCGGCCGGGGCGGCGCAATATCGGCACCCTGCCGGCGCATCTGCCACGTTACGACGTTACGACTTAACGGTCGAGCCGGAAACCACGACCTGTCTGTGTTGCGCGGGCGATCTTCACAGGATCGGCGAAGATGTCACCGAGCAGCTCGACGTGGTGCCGGCAATCCGGCGGGTCCAGCGGCTCCACCAGCCGCGTTATGGCTGCCAGGCTTGCGAGAGTGCGGTCGTGCAGGCCAAGGCTCGGCCACGCCCGATCGATAGCGGGCTGCCGACCGCGGCACTGCTGGTCCATGTCGCGACAATGAAAGTCGCCTGGCACCTGCTGAACCGTCAGATCGAGATCCTCGCGGGCCAGGGAGATGAAGTTAAGCCTGGTGGGGGGTGCTACGTAATTCCGGACAAATCAGCAGAATTCCGCGGATTTTGATGTCATGTGGCTGACAGACGCTATCTTTCGAGGGGAGCTAGGTGGGGTTGAATAAATTTAGAGACAAAGTCTGCTATGTTAAAGAACAACCTGATTACGCATGTTGATCCGTGAATTTCGGGGCGGTATGATCTGCTGCGAATGGAGGAATTTCCTGGAGTGTGGGATGGCACGGAACAAAGTTCAGTTTCAGAAAGGTCTCAGCGAAGCGGAGTTTGATCGGCTCTACGGAACGGAAGAAGCCTGCCGGGCGATCGTTTACTCCTGGCGCTGGGCGAAAGGTTTCGTCTGTCCGGTGTGCGGGGACACGCGGCATTGCGTGGTGAAGCCTCGACAATTGTTCCAGTGCACGGGGTGCGGCCGGCAGACCTCACTGACGGCGGGAACGATTTTCGCGCAGACCCATTTGCTGTTGCGCACCTGGTTCCGCGCAATGTATCACCTGACGCAGAGCAAAGGGGGGATATCGAGCATCGAGCTTGGCCGCCGGCTCAGGGTGACGCAGACCACCGCCTGGAAGCTGAAGCACAAGCTGATGCAGGTCATGATGGAGCGTGATGCCGGCAAGCGTCTGGGCGGACGGATCGAGATTGACGATGCTTATGTCGGGGGCGAGCGCAATGGCGGCAAGCGCGGCCGCGGTGCTGGCGGAAAGACCCCAATTGTTGCTGCGGTTGAGACGACGCCGGAAGGAAAGCCGGTGCGGATCAAGTTGCGACGGGTTCCAGGGTTCCGGCGCGATGCACTGAAAGCCTTGGCTCAGCGCCACTTCACGACCGAAAGCACCGTCGTCAGCGACGGTCTCGCCTGTTTTGCCGGCGTCGCAGAGGCAGGTTGCTCCCACCAGCCGATCATCACCGGATCAGGGCGCAACGCCGCGCGAACACCCGCCTTCCGCTGGGTCAACACGACGCTGGCCAATATCAAGAACGCCATGGTCGGAACCTATCGCGCCGTGCGGCAAAAGCACCTGCCGCGCTACCTCGCCGAATTCGAATACCGTTTCAATCGCAGATACGATCTCGCCGCCATGATCCCATATGTGGACGACCGCCTCCTTGCAAGAATTTTCGGGCAATGCTTGATCAGATCGCTTGCGTTCATATGTCCGGCCTGTTGTCGCGCTCGCCCATGAACGCTGGCCACGCAGCGCATCGTCGGCGGGCTCATCGCCTCGCAGAGCGCCTCCGCGTCTGCCGCATCGTTCTTCCAGCGCTTGACGTACGGCTTGACCATCTGAGGCGGGATCAGCTTCACCGTATGCCCAAACGATTGCAGCAGTCGCGCCCAATGATGGCTTGCGCCACAGGCTTCGACCGCGATCGCCGTCGGCGGCCGTCCACCCAACATACCTCGGATACGCCGCAGTTCATACCCCGCCAATGCCATATGCCTTGCTCAAACTCGCGGAGAAAAATGCGTAATCAGGAAAGGTAAAAGTAAAGGTCGTAAAAGATCAGAAATATCATAGCGCCATACGGTTGCGGTATATAAATATATAAAAGGGAGGCCTGAAAATGATGACTCAGTATTCTGACGTGGCTTTAAACATACCAGCTAGGATGGAGCGGCTACCCATTAGTCGGTTTACGTGGCTTGTCGTGTTGCTTGCTGGGGCTGCATGGTTCGTCGAATCCCTTGATATAGGTGCGATTGGCGTCGTTCTCGAAAGCGTTCGCCGCATTATGCATCTGACGCCTGCTCAAGTTGGCCTCCTGGCTATTTCGTCTACGGCAGGTATCGTTGTTGGCCTTATTCCAGCGGGCTATTTGGCTGATACATACGGGCGGAAGCAGCTTCTTATATGGGGCGTGGTAGAATACAGTGCATTCACCATGTTGGCTGCGTTTAGCCCAAATTTTGCTGTGCTTTTGATTCTTCGTTTCCTCTCCGGCTTGGGTATGGGTGCAGTGTTTCCACTGCCTTATGCAATTGTGTGTGAGTTTGTCCCGAAACTAACGCGCACTAAATTCTCCGGAATTCTGGATGGCTGCCTTTCCGTAGGTTACTTCCTAGCACCGCTCATTGGCGCGGCAATTATTCCACTTTTTGCTCCAGCACTTTCGTGGAGAATATTTCTTTTTATTTGTGGTATTCCGCTTCTGTACGCTGTTGTCGTATATAAGTGGTTGCCCGAGTCTCCACGTTGGATTGAGGCGCGCCATGGTTGGGAGCAGGCTGATACGGCCATGAAAGTCATCGAAGCGAGAGTCGAGATAGAGAAAGGGGTGGCTTTACCTCCGCCACGTGAGCGTATGGGTGCGGAGGAAGTGAAAGGGCGTCCATCTGCTGCGGAAGTCTGGAAACCTGGACATCTAGGCAATACGGTTATTGGTAGTATTGCTATGGTGTCGGCACTCTTGATGTTCTACGTTGTCATGATCTACATGCCTAGCTTACTGGTAAAGCAAGGTTACTCGATTGCTCATTCACTTCTATACACGGCGATCATCACAGGATCCGCGATTCCCGGAAAACTGCTCAATGGATGGCTATCCGACGCCTGGGGGCGTAAGCCTACTTACATCCTCTTTATGGTGATTGCTTCTGTCGGAGCTCTTTTATTTGGCACAGTGCACAGCCTCGATCTGGTGATTGCTTACGGCTGCCTCATGGGGTTCTTCGGAACAGGTACCTTCCCAGGCCTAAAAATGTACTATGCAGAGCAATTCCCAACCCGCTTGCGCGCCACCGGTTCTTCAACGGTGGAGACAATTGGGCGGCTCCTAGGGGGCGTAGTGGGGCCTTATTTCGTGCCCGTACTTATCCTTGCCGTCGGGCTAGTTGGTGTCTTCCGGGTCATTGCACTTATTGGTGTCATTGGTCCTCTGGTGGTGCTGATTTGGGGCCGGGAGACCGCCGGGTGGACGATAGAACAGGCATCTGGGATGGATTTGATCTCCGAGTAAGGCAATCAGGCGTTGTTTGGGCGCATGAACGTAATCGAGGTCTCGTCATGTAGAAATTCTGGGTGGGTTAATCTCTCGTTTCACCACGAGAGTCGGCGTTGGTGGATTTCCAATGGAAATCACACTATGGAGAAACATAGCACGAAGATGCTAGATGCCACTCTGTTTGTAAGCGGTAAGTGTTGTGAGCTTGCCTCCCTTGGTCTGATGCAGCTGGCTGCCGATTTAGCTGAGATAACGCACGAAGGCTGACGAACGGCGTCATGCGGAAAGGAGAAAAATGCAAATTACAATTTATCACAATCCTGCCTGCGGAACTTCACGCGAAGTTCTGAATTTAGTTCAAAGCACTGGAGAAGAGGTCCAGATAGTCGAATATTTAAAATATCCACCAGGCAAAGAGGAGTTGATAGAACTTATCCAGAGCATCGGTATTACAACACGCGATCTGCTGCGCTCGCAAGAAGTACTTTATACTGAACTTGGCTTAGGTGATGCGAAGTGGACCGATTCCCAGATCATCGATATCATACGGCAATATCCCATCCTTATGAATCGCCCAATTGTCAAAACCCCATTTGGGGCGCGCCTTTGTAGGCCGCCTGAAACCGTAATGGAGATTTTGTCCAAATCAGTCTCTGCGTCAACATAACTCAAAAATATTGCAATGAAAGCTGTTCAGATAGATGCTTTCGGTGGCCCGGATGCTCTGCATCTCGTCGATATTCCGGTTCCATCGCCCGGCTGCGGCGAAGTTCTGGTCCGACTGGACCGTGCCGGCGTTAATTATATTGATGTGTATATGCGATCAGGTGTTTACGCACGCTCTGACACCTATAAGACCTCCTTGCCTATGACGATCGGGATGGAAGGGGCAGGTACGGTGGAAGCCGTAGGTGAAGGAACACTAGATTGGAAGCCTGGCGACAGAGTGGCGTATTGCCTGTCCAGAGGAAGCTATGCCGAATTTTCCTCCGTTCCGGCTTGGAAACTTGTTGCCGTGCCGGATGGGATCAGCTTCGATATAGCGCCGGCCCTCATGCTGCAGGGGTCGACAGCTCATTATCTTACGCACTCCGTCTATCGACTTGAACCTGGTCATATCTGCCTTATCCAAGCGGGAGCGGGTGGTGTTGGCCAGATTCTTATCCAACTCGCCAAGCGACGCGGCGCTAAGGTTATCACGACAGTTGGTAGCGTAGAGAAAGCAAAGATCGCTGCTGCCCGCGGTGCTGACCATTGTATTCTCTACCGAGAGGAAGACTTCAGACAACGCGTGATGGAAATTACCGATGGAGAAGGTGTGCATGTGGTATATGATTCCGTCGGTCAGGATACCATCCATTCCAGTATCCGTTCTGTCCGCCGACGCGGCCTATGCGTTCTGTTCGGTGCCAGTTCCGGCGTTGTGCCCAGCATTGAACCAATTGAACTTGCTGAAGCGGGATCTGTCTTTTTTACCCGACCTCATCTCGCCGACTATCTAACGACTGCGGAAGAACGGCGGTGGCGCGCGGCGGACCTTTTTGAATTGTTTCAGCAGGGCGGCAACCTGGAGGTGGCGATCCAGGATGTTCTTCCATTGCAGAGAGCTGCAGATGCACATCGGCTTCTGGAAGGAAGAGCGTCGCGGGGGAAACTCATTCTTTCCATCCCGTAACTGAGGCGATCGACCATTCTGGAGTCTATGATCCATCTGGGCCAGAACCTCGGCTTGGTGATCACGGGTGAGGGCATCGAGAACGCCGAACAGGCGGAACGGCTTCTTGCCCTGGATGCTGCGAAGGGTTTCTATTTTCACCAACCTGGGCACCTCCAAAAACCCTCTGGCCAATCGGGTCGGGATTTGATTCATTCGACCTGACGGGAGGTTGTGATGCGTCAGGCGGGATTGTTCGGTTTATTGGATCATCTGAAGCGGTTGTCGGCCTGCGGCGACCCGCTGGAGGAACTGGGGCGGATCGTCGATTTCGATCTATTTCGCCCGACACTGGCTGGGGCGTTGGCGTACGGCGATGGTGCGAAGGGCGGTCGTCCGCCGTATGATCCGGTGGCGATGTTCAAGCCCAACTTCGACACTTTGACCTTCAGGGGCGTGAAAAAGTCGCCGAATTCTGCGGATTTTTCGGCGGCCATCTGAATTGTGGTGCTGGGAGAGCCAAATGGCTGATCCCGAAGAGAAGAGCGGACCCGCGGGCGACGTCAAACATCGGAACGGCGGATGGCCTGAAAGCGCTTGACCTCAACCAGCCGAATAGAGAAGAGCCACAGTTGGACGCGATTTGACACTGGTAGGGGGCGATTCTCTCGTTCCAAAGCGTCGAGATACGCCTCCAGCCGCCGTACATTCTCCTGCCCTTGCGCAACGCCTTTCATGCAGTGTCATGAATTTTGCGCACGGCAGCCTGATGTCACGCACCGATCAGTTAATTCGCGCATGGAGGCACTTAATCTGCGCACGGCGCGCGGCCCGCGGTCACATAATTTGCGCAGAAATCGGCGACGAAATGTAAGCGTTGTTCTGCTCCCATTCTTCTGCGTTGGTGATGTTTATGCTTACCGGGGCTGAAGATTTTTGCTTTGGGACGGAATTATGGACGACGTTAATGACGACGCGAAGGGTTTGTATCGACGGGTTGAGGTTCTGACGGGTCCTGGCCGGCGTCGTCGGTGGTCGGTGGATGAGAAGGCGCGGATCGTGGCGGAATCTTTGGTGCCTGGTGCGGTTGTCTCGCGGGTGGCGCGGCGCTGGCAGGTCTGCCCGCAGCAGATATTTGGCTGGCGCCGCTTGTTGGTGACCGAGACGTGTGGCGGGCCTGGCGGAGATGCATCTGACGATCGGACTGCGCCGGCGTTCGTGCGGATTGTCGGCGAGCCTGCGGCGCTGGCTGTGCCCACGCCGTCGCCGCCACCGCCGGCGCCAGCGGTGGCGGGGATCGCGATCGAGGTGTCGGGAGCGATCATTCGTGTCGCCGCCGGGGTGGACGCCAAATCCCTCACGGCAGTGCTGCGGGCGGTCCGGGCGTCGGGCCATTGATCGGGGTCCCGCCTGGCGTTCGCATCATGCTGGCGACGCGGCCGGTGGATTTTCGGTGCGGCGCGCATAGTCTGGCAGCGCTGGCAGCCTCGGTGCTTCGCCAGGACCCGTTTGACGGCGCGCTGATTGTTTTTCGCTGCAAAAGATCGGACCGCGTCAAAATTCTGTTCTGGGATGGCGGCGGGCTGGTGTTGGTGTGGAAGCAGCTTCAGCATGGCGCGTTCCGCTGGCCGCCGGTTGTCGATGGGGTGATGAAGCTGAGCTCGGTTGAATTTGCCGCCCTCTTCGATGGCCTCGATTGGGGTCGAATTCAATCGGTGCAGAGGATTCCCACGCCGACCGCGGCGGGCTAAGATTCGCGCAGACATGCGCAACCAGATCGGTCAGATCGACGCTCTGCCGCAGGATGCTGACGCGATGCGCGCGTTGCTGCTGACGGTAATGGCCGACCGCGATGGCATCATCGCTGCACATGAAAATATTGCAGCGGAACACGCCCAAGTTTTGGTTCAGCGTGATGAGCTTGTCGAACAAAATGCAGCACTCGCCGAGCAGAATGAACGGCTCCGTCACCTGCTGCTGAAACTCAAGCGCCTGCAATTCGGCGCCAAATCCGAACGCCTGCCGGAGGCGCAGCTACAACTGGGCCTGGAAGAGCTGGAGACGGCGATCGCCCAAGTCGAGGCCGAGGGTGAGACGCGCGATCCCCGGCTGAAGCGCGAAGGCGTCGCCCGGCGCCGTGCCAGCCGTGGCGCGCTGCCCGAACATCTGCCGCGGATCGAGGTGGTGCTGACGCCGGAAGATACCTACGGTATGCACACATCTCTTTGCGGCAAAGAATCAACCCGAAAAAATTTCGCCGAAGCCAGATTAAAGTACATGATCTGAAGTGCTCATAATAGAGAACACATAACGGGATCAAATCGGAATATCGGTTACAATCCGTTGATTTACATACATTTTATGAAATGTGTGAATCCCGTAGCGGAAGATACCGATTGCCCGTGCTGCCGGCAGGCGATGGTAGAGATCGGGCACGACAGTTCGCAGCGGCTGGATATCATCCCCCTGCAATACCGGGTGATCGTAACGAAGCGGCCGAAATTCGCCTGCCGGTCTTGCGAGGGCGTAGTTGTGCAGGCACCGGCGCCGCCACGGCTGGTGGAAGGCGGCCTGCCGACCGAGGCGCTGGTGGCGCATGTTCTGGTGTCGCGCTTTGCGGATCATCTACCGCTCTACCGGCAGGCGCAGATTTGCGCGCGCCAGGGTGTGATGGTCGATCGCGCCACGCTCTGTCTATGGGTGGGCCATGCCGCCGCGGAAGTTGTCCCCGTGGTCAACCGCATGCGGGAGATCCTGCTGTCCTCGGCACGGGTGTTCGCCGATGAGACGACGGTGCCGGTGCTCGCCCCTGGACGGGGGCGGACGAAGACGGGATATTTTTGGGTGGTTGTAGCGCGATGACCGGCCGTGGGGCGGCGGTGATCCGCCGGCGGTTGTCTATCGCTACGCGCCGGGCTGCGGGACCAAGCATGCCGACGCGTTGCTGGGCGCATACGGTGGCATCGTACAGTGCGACGGCTATGCCGCGTACAAGCAGCTGGCCGGTGCCGCGCGTGCCGGCCCCACGGTCACGCTGGCGTTTTGCTGGAGCCATGTTCGGCGCGGATTCTATGATCTCGCCAAATCCGGCAAGGCGCCGATCGCCGCGGAGGCATTGCATCGGATTGCCGAGCTGTACCGCATCGAAGCCGAGATACGCGGCGCGCCGCCGCAATACCGGTTGGCGAAACGCCAGACGGACAGCCAGCCGTTGGTGAATGAACTGCGGATTTGGTTCGAGGGCCATCTGCAAAAACTGCCGGCACGGGGTCCGCTCGCCGAAGCGATCCGCTACGCGCTAAACCATTGGGAAGGGCTTGAGCGGTATCTCGCCGACGGGCGCATCGAGATGGCCGAGCGCGCCATGCGCCCAGTAAAACTATCGAGCAAAAATTCGCTCTTCGCCGGATCGGACGAAGGCGCCGAAAATTGGGCGGCCATCACGTCACTCATCGAGACCTGCAAATTGAATCAGGTTCGAGGCGGCCCTGACCCGCAAGCACTCGCCGCGCTCGGCTAGGCGGCGCATTTTCGACGGCGCGGCGGAAGCCAAGTTGATCGCACTGGCTTGTTCCTCGCCGCCAAAGGGGCGCGCACGGTGGACACTGAAGCTGC
>NZ_JAIMBZ010000014.1:0-76829 GCF_025499445.1 Acidiphilium sp. AL | reverse complement strand
TCAGGCTCTCTTGACTATGCTGTATCGCTCGACGGATCGCCGCTGTCGTCGTGGCGCGACCATGAAGAACCTGGACCATAGTGCCTCCTTCCATTTATTGGAAAATATCGCACCATTAAAGTCCGGGATCAAACACCTAGTTCATTCGAAGTTGGGCGTCGGCGACCGCGCCTACTTCCGCGACCCTGTCGATGAAGTGCGCAGACGGCTGGGCCACGTCTCCATGGAGACCACGATGGTCTACCTCGACCACATCGCGGAGCACCGGCACCTAATGGCCTTGGCCTTGGCCTTGGCCTTGGCCGATCTACAGGGCATGTATCTCGATGTCTGACGCACCTATTCAGATCTTAGCCGGCCTGAAAGCGCGGCGTGCCGCCGCGCGACGAGATCTGCGTTTCGAGTTCGTACCTCTGGCGGGCAACGGTTCGCCGGTCACGCTGTCAATGGAGGATTTCGGCCAAACTTCCGTTCGAGGCGTCGCCGAAGAGTTGCTCATCGCGTTCATGGATGTTACGGCCGACCATTCGGCAGCCGCCGCACGTGCTTCGTTCTACGGCCTCTGCAGGTTCATCGAGTACCTGATGTCGAACAACCCCGAGAAGATGACCGGTCGACCGGTTCGGGAGCTGTCCGACATTACCTATGAGACGCAGGCCCAGTACGAGAATTGGTTGCGCACACAGCCGGCACATGCCGGCCGGAAGACGGTAGACGAGCACGCCGCAGCGCTTAGGGCGTTCTTCGCGACCGGCTCCTCCATCCCGGTCAGCAAGAAGCGCAAATGTGTGCACGTCATGCGCCTCGCCGAGGTGACGGGCGTGGGTCCGGCGCTGCGGAAGTACGAGGCGTTGGACCGCATAGCAGCAGAGGAGGCTGCGGCGCGGGGGCTCTTGTATCCGGGGAAGGTCGGTAATCTCAGGACGGGAAAAAACAAACCTCCGATTAAGCCGGTTATGGACGTGCTGAGCGCGTATCCGACCTATGACCGCACCTCGATCAACAGCTGGGAGGATGTCGAGTTCAAAAAGGCCGTTGTAGCCACGGGTCGCAAGAAGCTGATCATGACCGCGCTCTGGACAGAAGCGTGCCTTCCCTGCGCTGGACGCCTTGAAGGAAGGCTATGAGGTGTATGTTGTCGCGGACGCTGTCGGCGGAACCTCGGTAGCGGCGCATGAGGCCGCGCTGCGTCGTGTGGAACAGGCAGGCGCTCAACTCATCAGCAAAACTCAACTCTATTGTGAACTTCAGCGCGACTGGGCTCGGAACAAAACCGTTCCTGGGTTCATGGATGTTTTCCAGAATTGGGACGGCTCGAATCCCGAAAAGGACTTCAAACAGTAAGAGATCCGTGATCGGCGAATAGCGTGGCGGCCGCCTGATGGTGGCCGCCATACAATCGCAGAGGAAATCCACAATGAGCGAATTGTTCATCGTTGTTGGCACCGCAGGCATCCAGTTCTCGTATGACCGCGAGTAACGGGTGCAGTCACTGCCCTCCGATGCCGTCGGGGGCGTCCAACCCGTCAAGCTTTGCGCCGATCGAGCAACCCGACAACCGCGTTGAAGGCACGCTCTGCCACTTCGATCTGCGATCCGCTCGCATCGATCACGCAGTGCTGATCCGGCTTGGCAGCGGCTTGCTCTAAGTAGCACGCTCGTACTCGCTCGTGAAAAGCCAACTCGACAGCCTCGAACCGACCTTCGTCCGATTCCGTTTCGTGCAAACGTTTGCGGCTACGTGCGATACCGATCTTTGGATCGATGTCGAACAACAACGTCAGATCGGGCCAAATGTCGCCAGTCGTTTGTGCGTGTACTTGGAGTATGAACTCCTGCGATAAGCCTCGACCGGCTCCTTGATATGCGATCGTGGATCCAACGAAGCGATCACAGATCACCACCGCACCTCGCTCCAACGCAGGTCTGATTATGCGTCTTACGTGCTGTACTCGGGCTGCTGCCATCAAGAGATGCTCGGCCGCAGACTCCCAAGTCGGTCGGCCGGAAGCAAGAAGCAAAGATCGCAGCGCCGAGCCTTCGGGGGTGCCGCCGGGCTCACGTGTCATTACGATAGCATGCCCAAGCCGTTCAAGGCGCGGGGCGATCCGGGCCAGGGCAGATGACTTGCCCGCACCCTCACCGCCCTCCGCGACGACAAACAGGCCGTTCAGGCAGCCCATCTGAGACACGCTCACTGTCTCGAATCAGGATGCATGATCTGTTCGCCTTTTACGCCTTCTGATTTGAGACCATCGCACGGTGAGATATAAACGACCTCGAAGGTAATGAAAATGCCGCGCTCGGGCTTCAATGAACGACGATTTCAGGATCGGGCACGCCGCGTTGAAGCACCTGCCGCAGCGCCGCATCGGCGGCCGCGACCAAGCGATATGGACCGAGCCGGACGGCATAGAATCTGCGGCCTTCGCGGGGTTGCGGCACCACTTCACCTGGCATTCCCGAAAGCCGGAACAGCAGGGCTTGTGCATCGCCGCCTGAACCGAAGCCGCCCATTTCGACATAGAGCGGGCCGGGGTCTGGTGTTCCCTGCCGCACGGTGCCGGACAAGTGAGTGGCAGGTCCGGCGGGTTCCGGTTTGAGTGCGGCGGGGGCTGCGCTTCCCATGCCGGACGGGCCGGCCGATCCAGCGGCGTCGGGCGGCGGCGGCAAGGCGCTGGCCTGGACCGATGCGACGGGGGCGGCGATCAGATGCGGACCGGCGCCCAGCGCCGCTTGCAGGGCTGCGGATCGGCCGGCCAGCAATTGCACACGCACCTCCACCACGCCGCCGGACGGGAAATCGAGCCGCCGCGCCACCGTGCGCGTCACCGCGATGATCCGGCCTGGCATCGCCGGTCCGCGATCGTTTACCCGGACAGTCAGGTTGCGCCCGTTGACCAGGTTGGTGACCCGCACCAGCGAGGGCAGCGGCAGCACCGGGCTTTGCGCCATCAGTCCGGTCTGGTGGAATGCCTCGCCATTCGCTGTGGCGGCGGCATGACCGGGCGGAATGATGGTCGCGAGTCCGGTCCGGTCGTAGGTTCCGAAAGCGCGCGGGTAATGCCATTGGCCATCGGCGGCATAGGGACTGCCGATCATGTAGCGTGCGCCGGTTGGTGTGGGGCCCGGCCGCCGATGATGCCACACGCAACCCGCCAGCGTCAGTGCGGTGACGGCAAGCGAAAGAACGGCGCGAAGCGGATGGTGGGTCACGTGAAGATCAACCTGCCGAGTTCGCCCACGGCAAGGGCATAAAGATCGGACGGGTTATAGCGCCGGATCGCCTCGAAATTCGCAAAAGCGAGATAGGCGGCGCCGGTCGGGCCGTCGGGCAGAAGCAGTGATGCCTCGGTGGCCGGCGGCAAGGACACGGCGTCGGTAAGGCGATGCACGCCCATCGCCTGCCAGCGCGCCAGAGGCAGGCGATGGCTGCGCCCCGCGAGTGCGACATCGAATCCCGAAGGGATCAGCACCGGCTCGCTCGACGGCAATCCCGGCACCCAACGCGATTTGCGCAGATAATTGGCGATCGACGCGAGCGTATCCGGCGCGCTGGTCCAGATGTTCGGCGTGCCCCGGCCGGAGAAATTCACCGCCGTGCTCAAATAGACGCTCGGCATGAATTGCGGCTGCCCCATCGCTCCGGCCCAGGAGCCGATCAGGCGCGGCAAAGGCGCATCGCCGCGCGCGGCGATTTTCATCGCGGCGATCGCCTCATTGGCGAAATAGGTACTGTTGCGAAACCAGGCGAGGGTCGCGAGCGAATCTATCACCTGGAAATTACCCTGAATGGCGCCGAAATCGGTCTCGATGCCCCAGATTCCCATGATCGGCTGCGCGGAGACGCCGAAACGCCGGCGGACCGCTTCGAGCACTGGACGCATCGCCGCCACCTTGCCATGGCCGTGCTTGACCCGTGTGGCGGTGACAACGCGCGCGCTGTATTGCGCCCAGGTTAGGGTGAATTCCGGCTGATGCCTGTCGAGATGAATGACGCGGGCATTGGGCGTAAGCCCGGCAAGGGCTTGATCGACGATCGCCGGCGGAACGCCGCCCGCGCGGGCGCGTGCGTGCAGGCTGGCAAGAAATGCGCTGAAATCGGCGGCATGGGCGGGCCGCGCGAACGTGACGGCGAGCGGCAGGGAAGCGATGATGTGGCGGCGTTGCATGCGTCTCTTGTGCCACGCGGCGCAAACGGACGAAAGATGGCGCAAACCTAAGCGCTAAAACGGCGTGACGTCGCAGGACGCGAGTTCAAGCAGCCGTTCCAGAACGTCCGGCTCCTGTGCGCCGGCGATCGCGCTCGCTCCGTCGATCACGAAGCAGGGCACGCCGTTGATGCCGAGCCGGTGGGCGTGAAGGTTATCGGCATGGACCTGTTCGACCGCGATATCCGAAGCGAGAAACCGGCGAACGGCGGCCGGATCAAGCCTGATCGAAGCAGCGAGTTCCGCAAGCGTATCGCTGTCGCCGATATCGGCGCCGGTGCAGAAATAGGCCTGAAAAATCGCGAGAACGAGGTCCTCGGCGCGGCCCGACTGGGCGGCAAAACGGACGAGCCGATGCGCATCCACGGTGCTCGGCGTGCGCCTGATCCGGGCAAAATCGACTGGCAAGCCCTCAGCTGCCGCGATATCACTGATCGCGGCATAAAAACGCCGGGCTCGGTCCTCACCGCCGAATTTGCGGGTCGCGTAATCGATGCGGCTCATGCCAAGCCGTGGCATATCAGGATTGAGCAGAAATGGCCGCCAAACCGGCTGCACCGGCAAATCGCGCCGGCGCGCCCGCAACCGGCTGAATCGGTTGATGCCGAGATAGCACCAGGGGCACACGAAATCGAAAACGATTTCGACCGTGATCCGCGGCAGCCTGGGCAGGACCATATTCACAAGGATTCATCTAACCGAAGCCGCGACCGACGCAAAGCATAATCCGACGGCTCTTGACAGATGTGGAATACCGACCCACGGTAGGGCATTCCGAGGGGTGCGCCAGACAGGCGCTGAGAGTCGTTGTTCATGCGGCAACCCTTTGAACCTGATCCGGGTCGCACCGGCGGAGGGACGGGATTTGCAGGATGCACCGCTCGACGCCGCACCGCCCACCGTGAAGCGAGGAGCGAGGAGCGAGACAATGACCGTGCAGACCAAACCCGCCATCGTCACCACCGGACCGATCGCCGGGTCGCGCAAGCTCTATTCGGCGCCGCCCGATCGGCCGGATATCGCGGTGCCGTTCCGCGCGGTCGATCTGCATCCTTCGGCCAACGAGGCGCCGTTCTGCCTCTATGATACGTCCGGTCCGTTCACCGATCCGAATTTCCGCCTCGACCTCGATGCCGGATTGCCTCAGTTGCGCGCGCCGTGGCTCGCGGGCCGCGGCTTCGAGTCCGTGGCGCCGCGCGCGGTAAAACCCGAGGATAACGGTTTTGCCGCCGCCGATCGGCTGGTCCCGCCCTGCCCCGCGCCGCGCCGCGTGCTGGCGGGTGCCGCGGGCAAGCCGGTCACCCAGTATGAATTCGCCCGCGCCGGCATCGTCACCGAGGAGATGATTTTCGTCGCCCATCGGGAAAATCTCGGCCGCGCCAAAGCCGCCGAGGGTGCCGCCGAGCGCCGCGCCGACGGCGAGGATTTCGGTGCGGCGATTCCCGAATTCATCACGCCGGAATTCGTGCGCGCCGAGATCGCCTCGGGCCGCGCGATCATTCCCGCCAACATCAACCACCCTGAACTGGAGCCGGTGATCATCGGCCGCAACTTCCTGGTCAAGATCAACGCCAATATCGGCAATTCGGCGGTGACGTCCGGTGCCGCCGAAGAGGTCGAGAAACTGGTCTGGGCGATCCGCTGGGGTGGCGACACGGTGATGGACCTGTCGACCGGGCGGAACATCCACAACATCCGCAGTTGGATCATGCGCAATGCGCCGGTGCCGATCGGCACGGTGCCGATCTATCAGGCGCTCGAGAAGGTGGGCGGCGATCCCGACAAGCTCGACTGGGAAGTGTTTCGCGACACGCTGATCGAGCAGGCCGAGCAGGGCGTGGATTATTTCACCATCCATGCCGGCGTGCGGCTCGGCTATATTCCGCTCACCGCCATGCGCGTCACCGGCATCGTGTCGCGCGGCGGCTCGATCATGGCGCGTTGGTGTCTGGCGCATCACAAGGAGAGTTTCCTTTACGAGCGTTTCGACGAAATCTGCGACATCATGCGCAGATATGACGTGAGTTTCTCGCTGGGCGACGGCTTGCGCCCCGGCTCGATCGCCGATGCCAACGATGCGGCGCAGTTCGCCGAACTCGATACGCTCGGCGAGCTGACCAGGCGGGCCTGGGACAAGGGCTGCCAGGTGATGATCGAAGGGCCCGGCCATGTGCCGATGCACAAGATCAAGGAGAACATGGACCGCCAGCTCAAGGTCTGCCACGAGGCGCCGTTCTACACGCTCGGCCCACTGACCACCGATATCGCGCCCGGCTACGATCACATCACCTCGGCGATCGGGGCGGCGATGATCGGCTGGTTCGGCACCGCGATGCTCTGCTACGTCACGCCGAAGGAACATCTTGGCCTGCCGAACCGCGACGACGTGAAAACCGGGGTGATCACCTATCGGCTCGCGGCCCATGCGGCCGATCTCGCCAAGGGCCATCCTTCGGCGAAGCTGCGCGACGACGCGGTGAGCCGGTCGCGGTTCGAGTTCCGCTGGGAGGATCAGTTCAACCTCGGCCTCGACCCCGATACCGCGCGCGCGTTCCATGACGAAACGCTGCCCAAGGAGGCGCACAAGGTCGCGCATTTCTGTTCGATGTGCGGACCGAAATTCTGCTCGATGAAGATCACCCAGGACATCCGCGCCGACGCCGAGCGACTGGCCGGCCTCGAACGGAAAAGCGCCGAATTCCGCGAAACCGGCGGAAAACTCTATGTGGAAGCCGAACCGGCGGAGTAACGCGATGACGATCGCCATCATCGGCGGCGGGGTGATCGGCCTCGCCATCGGCTGGCGGCTCGCCCAGCGCGGCGCGGCGGTGACGATTTTCGAGCGCGCTACCGCCGGTCAGGGCTCCAGCAACGCCGCCGCCGGAATGCTCGCCGCCGCGTGCGAGACCGAGCCGGGCGAAGCGGCGCTTGGGGCGCTCAATCGCGCCTCGCTCGCTCTTTGGCCGGATTTCGCCGCCGAACTCGAAGCGGCGTCCGGGATCGGCGTCGGGTTGCGCCGCGAGGGCACGCTGCTGGTGGCGCTGAACCGCGACGATGCCGCGAAACTGCGCCACGACATGGCTTTTCAAAAGAGTCAGGGCATTGCGCTCGAATGGCTCACCCCCGCCGAGGCGCGGGAACGCGAGCCGTATCTGGCGCCCGGCCTCGCCGGGGCGGTGTTCTCGCCCGGCGACATCCAGGTCGATAACCGGCGCGTGGTTGCCGCGCTGGTCGAGGCATTTCTGCGCGCGGGCGGCGTTCTGCATGACCATGCGCCGATCGAGCGCATCGAGACCGCGCAGGGGCGGGTTTGCGGCGTGGCGACGCCGGACGGGATGCATCCGGCCGATACCGTGGTGCTCGCCGCCGGCGCGTGGTCCGGCGCATTCGATCTGCCGATCGCATCCCCGCCGGTGCAGCCGGTGAAAGGCCAGATGCTGGCGGTGCGGATGGACGCCGCCGCTCCGCTGCTCCGTCATGTCGTCTGGGCGCCGCGCGCCTATCTGGTGCCGCGCGCGGATGGCCGACTGATCGTCGGGGCGACCGTCGAGGAGCGCGGCTTCGATACGCGGATCACCGCCGGCGGGCTCTATGCATTGCTGGACGGCGCGTGGCGCGCTCTGCCCGGCATCGAGGAATTGCCGGTGATCGAAACCTGGGTGGGATTCCGGCCCGGCTCGCGCGACGACGCGCCGATCCTCGGGCCGTCGGCGCTGCCCGGCCTGCAGTTCGCGACCGGCCATCACCGCAATGGGATTCTGCTCACGCCGGTGACCGCCGATGCAATGGCGGCGACCATTCTGTCGGGGCAGGCCGATGCCCGCATCGCCGGTTTTGGCGCCGACCGCTTCGACAGGCTGAGGAGTGCCGCATGAGCGAAGACGACATCAGGGTCAATGGCGCGTTCGAGCCGTTCGCGCCGACCATCGCCGCCCTGCTCGACGCCAAGGGTCTGGAACAGACCAAAGGGCTCGCGATCGCGCTGAACGATGCCGTGGTGCCGAAATCGGCCTGGGCGACGACGCGGCTGAAATCCGGCGATTCGATCGAAATCGTCCGGGCGGTCGGGGGCGGCTGAAATGGCGCTGACCATCGCCGATATCTCATTCGCATCACGCCTGTTCATGGGCACGGCGTCCTATCCGAACCAGCAGGTTCTGCTCGATGCGCTGGATGCCGGCGAGCCATCGCTGGTCACCATGGCGATCAGGCGCATCAGCCTCGATGCCTATGGCGGGTCGCTGCTCGATACACTGGGCAGCCGCTACCGGCTGCTGCCCAACACGGCGGGCTGCGCCACGGTGCGCGATGCGGTGCTGACCGCCGAACTCGCCCGCGAAGCGCTGGAGACAGGCTGGATCAAGCTCGAGATCATCGGGGATCGGGAAACGCTTTATCCCGACGCCGAGCTTTTGCTTCAGGGAACCGCGGAGCTGGTGAAAGCGGGATTCACCGTGCTGCCTTATTGCACTGACGACCCGATCCTGTGCCGCAAGCTCGCCGATCTCGGCGCCGCCGCCGTGATGCCGCTCGGCTCACCTATCGGCTCGGGGTTGGGCATCGCCAATCCTTACAACATCGAGCGGATTTGCGCGCAGAGTCCGGTGCCGGTGGTGCTTGATGCCGGAATCGGCACCGCATCCGACGCCACATTCGCGATGGAACTCGGCTGCGATGCCGTGCTGCTCAACACCGCCATCGCCCGTGCCCATGATCCGGTGCGGATGGCGCGCGCGATGCGCGATGCGGTGCGCGCCGGGTACGACGCGCGCCACGCGGGGCGAATTCCGAGGCGCCTGCGCGCCGAAGCGTCCAGCCCGGAACTCGGCCTGGTCGGCGCCTGACGTCTCCGCTGGCCGCAGGTTGCCAAACCATCGCGATCTGGACCATAGTATTTAACGTTTCGGCGATTTGGCAGCGGGGAAACCAAATGCGTCATGCCATCGATGCGGCTCGGCCAGCGCCGGTGCCGCCGGGCTTTCCTGACAGTTCCGGTGCGGCGGGCATCGCTCTCGACGCGATGACGCAAAACGCGCAAAGTGCTGCGCAATTCCTGCGCTGCATCGCCAATCCGCACCGGCTCATGATTCTGTGTCATCTGGCCCTTGGCGAAGCCTCGGTCGGGCAATTGGAACGCGAGCTTGGCATCAGGCAGGCGCATTTGTCCCAGCAGCTTGCCCGGCTGCGGCAAGACGGGCTGGTGACGACGCGGCGGGATTCGCGCACCATCTATTACGCGCTCGGAAGCGACGCGGCGCGAGAGGTTATCGGCCTGCTCTACCGGCTGTTTTGCACCCAGGATGGCGCAGGCGAAACCGCCGGTTGACCTGCCCTGCCGATCCGATCGGCGGCTAGGACGCACGGTTCTCCATTTTGGCCGGGGCGTTCGCCGTCCTCCCGCTCCCGCCGCACGAGTTTGCTTTGACATTCCCTCCGCGCGAGTTTGCTTGGACATTCCCATCATAAGCGTAAATCTATGATGTGTATTTCCGGTCTCACCCACGCCGCGTTCCACGCTATATGACATCGACTGTTGAACCAAAAAAATTGGAGCAATCGCGGCTTGGCAAATCCGGTGACGGAGATGATCATCTCAGATCTTTTCGGTTAACCTCCGAAGACGATTATGTCTTTAACCTTCCTAAGGGTGGGAATTCTACATGAGCAATCCTGACCGTCATCAGGATCCGGCAGAGTCTGCCTATCGGCACAAAGGTAACCTCCGCTTTCAGCGACGGAATTTTGCTAAACTCGCCTGCTGTGCCACATTTGTTGGTGCTTTTGGCTCGCGGCTTCGGCAAGCCGAAGCCACTCCGTCCGTCTTTCCTACCGGGGTCACCATCCATGACCCCGATTTAGCCTATAAATGTCTAATCGTTTTCAGTACCCCCGATGGCAAAACCCGTGTCATCGACATGCAGGGTAATGAGGTCCACCGTTGGAACTATTACGGGTTTCCCGGTCGTATCATTGACCCCGCGTTGGTTGGAGAAAAACTCGGTCATACCCTTCTACAGATCGAAGCGAGTCACGACAAAACCGGCGGGATCCTCTCGAACAAGGTGATTGGCGAACTCGATTGGGCTGGGCGGATCGTATGGCATTGGGGCACCCAAGCGCCGGGGGGTGCGGCGTACCAGAACCATGACTGGGCGCGACTTGCGAACGGCAACACCTTGCTCCTGACCGCCCGTCCACGGACCATCAAAAGCATCGGCTCGAAAGAGGTGATCGATCAGGGTATCTATGAAGTCGACCCATCTGGAAAACTTGTCTGGCAATGGTGGGCGGGCGACCACCTCGAAGAGTTCGGCCTGTCGGCAAAGGGCTGGACATTCCTCCGAAACAAAGTCGCAGCTGAAACGGAAATGAATCCCTGGGGCTATCTTGAAATCAACGATATGCGTCCGCTCGGCCCCAACAAATGGTTCGACGGGGGTGATCACCGTTTTGCGCCCGACAACATCATGATCGATTCCCGAAAAGCCAATTTTATCGTGATCATCAGTAAAAAGACCGGCAAGGTCGTCTGGCGAATGGGCCCCTATTATCGAAACGGATTCTATGATCCTGACGAACGCGCCGACAATTCGAGGCTCCCGCGACCTGTTGACCAGCTTGCCGGACAACATAACGCCCACATTATCCCGAAGGGTCTACCTGGTGCCGGCAATCTCCTGTTGCTCGACGACCAGGGAGGCTCTGGATACCCTCCTGTCCTGATCAGCAAATACTCAGGATCGCGTGTCCTCGAGATTAACCCAGTACGCGGCAAAATCGTGTGGGAGTACACCGCCATCAATTCCGGTCAGCCACCCTGGTCTTTCTACACCTCGTTCATCGGTAATGCTCAACGGCTTCCCAACGGCAATACGTTGATAGACGAAGGCATGGATGGGCGCATCTTTCAGATCACTCCAACAGGCAAAATCGTGTGGGAGTACGTTAGCCCATACTCTGGCTCCTGGCTCTTTGGCGGCAGAAAAGTGGCCGTTCGTGCGGTATACCGGGCGCAGGCCGTACCGTTCAGCTGGGTACCCGCCGGCGTCACGCCCGCATAGGGTGCTGTCAGTCTAGCGTCCCGATTCGGAAGTTCGTAGGTGACTTTCAGTCGATCACGCTCTGCTCTTTGTTTGGGTGAGCAATTTCATGGCTTTGTGGATCGCTGCGCGATTCCACTTAAAGCCATATTGCTCTAGGCGGGCGCCCCACAGTCCCGCGAGCATCGCAATCACGAACACGGCGACGCGCGCCGGATCGAGCGGAAGCGCGACCAGCGCGGGACCGGGGCAGAGACCGATCAGGCCCCAGCCGACGCCGAACAGGCTAGCGCCCGCGGTCAGCCGCATCGTAATTCCGTGGCGCGGCAGCACCGGAAAGCCCGACCCCACGAGCGGCCGGGCGCGCCGCCGAGCAAGCGCGAAAGCGAGACTCGTGACGATCAGCCCGCCGCCCATGACGAAGGCGAGGCTTGGGTCCCAGCGGCGTGCGACATCGAGAAAATTCAAGACCTTCGCGGGGTCCGCCATGTGGGAGACCAGCAATCCGGCGCCGAACAACAGGCCGGATGCGAAGGCGATCACAACGCGCATCAAGATCCTCCAAACGTGCGCGTGAAGAACACCACGGTCGCGGCGACCACCATGAAGACGAGGGTGGCGACGATCGAGCGTGGCGCGGCGCGCGACAGACCGCAAATGCCGTGACCGGACGTGCATCCACCGCCCAGCGCGGTGCCGCAGCCGACCAGAAGACCGGCGAAGGCGAGCAGCGGCACCGAGCCCGAGAGATGGATCGTGGGAGCGATTCCGAGCATCCGGGCGAAAAGGCCGGCGAGCAGCAGGCCGAAAACGAAGGCGAGCCGCCAATCCCGCTCGGCGCGCTCGATCAATCCACCGGCAATGCCGCTGATTCCTGCGATCCGGCCGATGCCGATCCAGAGCAGCCCGGCGGAAGCGCCGATCATCAGCCCGCCAGCGAGCGCGAGCACCGGGGTGAACGGCGTCGGAACGGGAGGTGGCAGGAGCATCGGATCAGATCACGTTCAGCGGGATTTTCAGGTAGCGCCGCCCGTTACCGGAGGGATCGGGCAGATCGCCGCCGCGGATATTCACCTGGAGCGAAGGCAGGATGAGCACGGGGGCGGCCAGGGTGGCATCGCGCGCATTGCGCTTCGCGACGAAGTCCTGCTCGGTAACGCTCTCGTTGATCTGAACGTTCCTGGCCTTTTGCTCGGCGATGGTGCTCTCCCATGCGGGTGCACGGCCATTGGGCTGATAGTCATGCGCGGTGAACACGCGGGTTTCCGGCGGCAGGGCGAACAGGCGCTGGATCGACTGGTACATCGCCCGCGCGTCGCCGCCAGGGAAATCACAGCGTGCCGTACCGTAATCGGGCATAAACAGCGTATCGCCGACGAACACAGCATCGCCGATGAGGTAGGACATACAGGCCGGCGTATGGCCCGGCGTGTAGATCGCGCGCGCCTCGATCGCGCCGATCGCGAAGCGTTCCTCATCGGTGAACAGATGGTCGAACTGGCGGCCGTCGGTCGGGAAATCGGCGCCCATGTCGAAGATATCGGCGAAATCGCGCTGTACCGGGGCGATATGGTCGCCGATGCCGACCGTGCCGACGCCGAGTTTGTTCTGAATGTAGCGCGCCGCCGAGAGATGATCGGCATGGACATGGGTTTCGACGATCCAGTCCACCGCCAGATCGCGCGTGCGAACCTCGGCGATCAACGCATCGGCCGAGGCGGTGGAGACCCGCGCGGCCTTGGGGTCGTAGTCGAGCACAGAATCGACGATCGCGGCGCGGCTGGTGGCCGGATCGGCCACGATATAGCTGATCGTGCTGGTCGCCGGATCGTAGTGCGGAATGACGGTCGGGGTGGCGGTCATGATCACGCCTCCTGGTTCGTGCCTTACACATTCATAACAACGAATATGTTTCCGATCAAGGAAAATCGGCTGCGCGCATGACGGGCATGTGGTCAGCCGATGTTCTGTTTTTCACCCATGTAGGGACGCAGGGCTTCGGGGATCGTCACCGAGCCGTCCGCGTTCTGGTAGTTCTCCAGCACCGCGATCAGGGCGCGGCCGACCGCGACGCCGGAGCCGTTCAGCGTATGGACAAAGTCGGGCTTCGCTGGCTTGCCGTCCTTCGGTGCTGGCCGGAAGCGGGCATTCATCCGCCGCGCCTGGAACCCGCGACAATTCGAGCAGGAGGAGATTTCGCGATAGGTTCCCTGTCCTGGCAGCCACACTTCGAGATCGTAGGTTTTGGCGGCTGAAAACCCGGTGTCGCCGGCACAGAGCAGCATACGGCGATAGGGCAGGTCGAGTCGTTCCAGGACCGCCTCGGCGCAGCGCGTCATACGCTCGTGTTCGTCGGTGCTGGCGTCCGGCGTGGTGATTGAGACCAGTTCGACCTTCCAGAACTGGTGCTGACGCAACATGCCGCGGGTGTCGCGCCCGGCCGATCCGGCCTCGGAGCGAAAGGACGGCGTGAGTGCGGTGAAGCGCAGCGGCAGCTTTGCGCCGTCGAGGATTTCGCCGGCGACCAGATTGGTCAACGGCACTTCGGCGGTGGGGATCAGCCAGCGGCCATCGGTGGTCTTGAACGAATCGTCGGTGAATTTCGGCAGTTGTCCGGTGCCGAACATGGTTGCGTCATTGACCAGCAGCGGCGGCGAAACCTCGGTATAGCCATGCTCGGTGGTGTGCAGGTCGATCATGAACTGGCCGAGCGCGCGTTCCAGCCGGGCGAGATCGCCGCGCAGAACAGTGAACCGGCTGCCCGCGATTTTGGCGGCGGCGGCGAAATCCATCAGGCCGAGGGCTTCGCCGATCTCGAAATGCTGCTTGGGCGCGAACTCGAAGTTTTTTATGGAGCCAAAGCGTTTCTGCTCGACGTTATGGGTTTCGTCGGGGCCTTCGGGGACGTCGTTATCAGGAATATTCGGCAGACTTTGAACAGTATCCTGCGACCGATAATTGTTTTCCCGTTCCTTGTTTTCCAGTTGAGAAATATGCAGTTTCAGAGTCGTTCCAGCGATCTCGTCATCCGACGTATTCAATCCTTGTCGCCGGTTCACAGCAATACGCTGGGCAATCTCATTGCGCTGCGTCTTCAAAGCCTGAAGCTCGGCCGCAAGCGTTCGCCGCTCATCTTCGTTCGAGATTACCTTGTCGATTGTTTCAGGAGATACGCCGCGCCGTCTCATCGCTGCGTCAAACGCTTCCGGGTTTTCCCGGATCGCCTTCAAATCATGCATCGAAATCAGTTCCCATTCCGCCCGTCATTGCGACCCAGAGCGGAGCGAAGGGGAAGCAATCCATGGCTCCGCCACCCCGCACGCCGGTAGCAAAGCCCGACTTCCGGCCCTCGCAATCGCCGTGACGTTTCATACCGCTTGATGGATTCCTTTCCCTTCGCTCCGCTCTGGGTCGCAATGACGCCTCAGGCATCGGCGTCCACCTTCGGTTCGGCTAGCTTCACCGCAAAAATCGAAATCTCGAACAGCGCGATGAGTGGAATCGCTAGGCCGGTCATGGTGAATACGTCGGGCGGGGTGAGGATGGCGGCAACGATGAAACAGCCGACATAGGCGTAGCGGCGGTATTTCTTCAGTCCGGCGGCGGTGACGATGCCGACCCGGCCGAGCAGGGTGAGCAGCACCGGCAACTCAAAGCAGAGGCCGAACGCGAAGATCAGTTTCATCACCAGATTGAGGTAGTCACTGACGCGCGGCAGCACGTCGATCTGGAAATGCGTATTGCTCGGGTTCGTCTGGAAACTCAGGAAAAACTTCCAAGCATTTGGAAATATGATATAATAGGCCAACGCGCCGCCGGCGAAAAACAGCACCGGCGTTGCGATCAGGAACGGCAGCAGCGCGCGTTTTTCGCTCCGGTACAGGCCGGGGGCGATGAACAGCCAGATCTGCGAGGCGATGATCGGAAACGAGATGAACGCCGCCGAGAAAATCGCCACCTTCACATAGGTGAAGAACGCCTCGTAGAGCGCGGTATAGACCAGTTCCGGCTTCTGGCCGCGCTCCTTCATGATGTGAACGAGCGGCTGAGCCAGGAAGTAATAAACGTCCTTGGCGAAATAATAGGAGACCAGGAATGCGACCAGGAACGCCGCCGCGGACCACAGCAGCCGGCGGCGCAGCTCGGCCAGATGGTCGAGCAGCGGCATTTCCTTGTCGTCGATCTCGTCCGGTTTCGGCGCGTCGTTCACGGAATCCATGATTCTACCCTACCAGAGGCGGGTGCCGGGCGGAATGAAGGCGGGCATCGGGTGATGCCGCGCCGCGTCCGGCGGAATGAAGGCGGGCGCGTTGATCACCGGCTCCTCATCCCGAGTCTCGGCGGCGTCGGCGCCGATCTCCGGCACTGCCATGTCCTGCGGATCGCCGCTCGCCGGATCGAAAGCGTGGCGGAGTTCGCCGTCCGGGTCGATATGGCGATCCATCACGCTGCCGAGATCGAAATTGCGCAGATTGCGCAGTTCGGCGCCGACATCGGCGAGATCGGCCTCGCGCAGCAGCTCCTGGACATGGCCCTGAAACTCGCTGGCCAGCCCGCGCATTTTGCGCAAGGCGGCGCTCGCCGTGCGGATCGCCACGGGAAGATCCTTGGGTCCGATGACGACCAGCGCCACGACCAGGATCACGCCAATTTCTGACCAGGAAAATCCGAACATTCTCGCCCGCTTGAACCGGCGCCTGTGCTAGCAGCACCGCGCCCAAAATCAAGGATCGGCGGGGCCCGGCTCATGCGTGTCGGCAGATGAAGACGCTGCCTCGACCAAGAGATCGGTTTGCCTAGGCAGATCGCGAAGCGATTTCAGGCCGAATTGAACCAGGAAATGCGGGGTGGTCGCCCACAGCGTGGGCCGGCCGGGTACTTCCTTGTGGCCGGCGGGGGCGACTAGATCGGCTTCGAGCAACGCATCGAGGGTCGATTGCGACAGGCTGGCGCCCCTGATCTCCTCGATCTGGGCACGGGTAACCGGCTGGTGATAGGCGACGATGGCCAGCGTTTCCATCGCGACTCGCGGCAGGCGGCGCGGCACTTCCACTACCCGGCGCAAGGCGAACGCGAGATCGGGTGCCGTGCGGAACATCACCCCCTGCCCGGCTTCGACAAGCTCGATACCGCCGCCGGCGTGATGGGCGTGAATCGCGGCGAGCGTAGCGTCGAGATCGGCGCCGTCGGGTAGCAGCGTGGCGAGCGCGCGCAGCGGCACCGGCTCGCGACTCGCGAAAATCACCGCTTCGAGCAGGCGCTCGGCATGGGGGTAGTCAGTCATTTCGATGCTCCGCGCCGGGCCGGATCAGGATTGGGCCGAACGGCGCATCCTGGCGGAGCGACGCATCGCCGCCGCGCGCAAGTTCCAGTCCGGCGATCAGCGTGCTGGACAGCGCCGCGCGATGAGCGAGCGGAGTTTCGCGCCGTTCGGGAAGAAAGGCGGCGATGTCGGTCCAGCCCGGCACCGAGCCGAGCATCCTTGTCAACCGCTCAAGGGCTTGCTGAGCCGTCCAGTAGAGAATCGGCTTCGGCCGGTATTGCCGTTTCGCGCCGGAGCGCCGCCGCGCCGCGAGATAAGCCGCAAGCAGTGCCGGCAGATCGAGTTTCAGGCGGGAGCGATCGATTTCGGTGAAATCTTCCGGTGCGCCGCGCTCGAACACGTCCTGCCCGAGCTGCGGCCGCGCATTGAGCCAGGCAGCACCCGCGCGAATCGCTTCCAGCGCACGCAGCCGCGCGGCCAGAACATCGGCGGCGATCTCGCCTTCCTCGGCCGCGGTTTCATCTTCAGGCAGCAGCAGGCGGGATTTCAGCCAGGCAAGCCATGCCGCCATAACCAGCCAGTCGGCGGCGAGTTCGAGGCGGATGCGCCGCGCGCCTTCGATGATCGCAAGATATTGCTCGACAAGAGCTAGGATCGAGATATTGGCGAGATCGACCTTCTGGGCGCGGGCGAGATCGAGCAGAAGATCGAGCGGGCCGGCGAAGCCATCGAGCTGGACGATGAACGCCTCGGTGGGCGGCGCGGAATCAATATCCGCCATGAACGCCCGCCAGATGCAGAAAGAAGGTCGCGACGCGCGGCACGAAAAGGTCGAGCACGTCGCCCACCGGGTTGAAATGCACGCCGAACTGCCCGAGCGCAGCCGGCAGGATGAACACCACGAGCAGGATCGCTAGAATGCCCAGTCGTTCCACTTGAGCGAGGGCGCGGGCGGCGTGCAGCGGCAGGATGCCGACCGCGATGCGCCCGCCGTCGAAAGGCGGTAGCGGCACCAGATTGAACAGGCCGAGCACCACGTTGAACAACAGGAAATAGAGCAGGAAATCAGCGATCCATCCATGGGTGCCGAGAGCCGCAAGCAGAAACGCGGCGATCAGGGCAAGAACGAAATTGGCCGCCGGTCCGGCCGCCGCAACGATCGCCATGCCCCGGCGCGGATCGCGAAATCCGCTCGGGTCGATCGGCACGGGCTTGGCCCAGCCGAACATGAAGGCAACCCGCCCGATGGTCAACAATTGAGCCGCGATCAAGATCAGCGGAAGGATGACGGTGCCGAACCGATCGACATGACGCAGCGGGTTGGGCGAAAGCCGGCCGGCGCGCAGCGCGGTGCGATCGCCCATGGCGAGCGCGGTGAAACCGTGCGCCAGCTCATGCAGGACGATCGCCAAGACCGAGGCGATGACGCCGATCAGGATGGAGCGGATCGTGCTCGCGGTCATGATGGTGGGCGCGCCTTGAGCTTCGCTGCCTGGGACGGGTCGAGATCGGGGCAGGCGGCGAGCACGGCGCGGTTGTCATCGAGAGCGCCGGGGCAATAGAGCGCGATGTCGCACCCGGCGGCGAGAGCGCGAGTAGCACGGATTTCGGGAGGGCCATCGAGCGCACCCATGGCGAGATCGTCGCTGACCAGAATGCCGCGAAATCCGATTTTGCCCCGAATCACGTCGGCAATGACGCGATGAGAAAAAGTCGCCGGATTTTCGGCATCCCAGCGTTCATAGACGATATGGGCGGTCATGCCCCAAGGCAACTCGCTATTGGCGGCGAAAGGTGCAAGATCGGTGTCGAACTGGGTGGCGGAGATGCGTGGTAGGCCGGCGTGGCTGTCAATGGTCGCCCGTCCATGGCCGGGCAAGTGCTTCATCACCGGCTGAATGCCTTGGAACAGCAATCCCCAGGCGATGTCCGCACCAAGCGCACCCACCGCGATGGGATCGGTGCTGATGGCGCGATCGCCGATGACCGCGTCAGCACCGGCGACCGGAACGTCGAGCACCGGGGCGGTCACGACATCGAATCCGGCTCCACGGGCGAGCGCGCCGAGGGCGGCGCCATGGGCGCGTGCCGCCTTGCGGGCGGCATAGGGGTCGGTTGCGAACAATGCGCCAAGCGTGGCGGCGGCGGGCAGCTCCGTCCAATGCGGTGCCCGCAGCCTGGCGACGCGGCCCCCCTCCTGGTCGATCATCAGAACCGCATCGGACGGCAGGCATGATCGGAGGTCGGCCACAAGATCAGCGAGTTGTAAGGGGTTTTCGATATTCCGCGCGAACAGGATCACCCCGGCGGGCGGCATTGCCTCCAGCAAGGCACGCTCGGCCCCGGTCAAGGCAGTGCCGGCGATGCCGATAATCGCGGCTTTCATACTTCGCTCATGATTTTGGAATGTAGCAGGTAACGCCGCGTGATTTGAGCCGGGCGCAGAACGTCGCGGCGGCGGAGGCACTGGCGAACCCGGCGAGACGAAGCCGGTAGAAGGTTTCCCCGCGAATCACGCCGGGGACGACGAGCGGCTTTTCGCTGCCGAGAATGTCGGGCACGCGGGCAACCAGCGTCTGCCATGCCTGGTTCGCCTTCGCCATCGAGGTCAGCGCGGCAAGCTGCACTGCGTAGGGCCCGGTGCTTGCCGCCTGGGTCGGCGCGTACATCGGCGGCAAGGCGGGAGCAACCGTAGGGGCAGGTGGTGTTGCCACGACAGGCGGCGGCAACGGCAGGGATGCAACTTGAGAGGAGTTTCGGGGTGCCGGCGTGGCTTGCGGCGGCAGCGGACGCAACCGGCCGGGCTTGGCTTGTGCCAGCTTGGCTTGCTTGGCCTCCCGGTCGAGCTTCGCGAAATCCGGTGGTGGCGGCGTCGGTGCAAGTTGCGGCGGTCCGGATGCGGTCGTACCGGACATGATCTGCTCGTGCGCGCCGGGAACTTGCAGCCCGCCGGGATTGACCGGCGCGGTCCGCATCGGGCCTGGCGGCGGCTTGACGACCGGCGGCGGGCCGAGCCCGGTATGCACGCCGCTCCAGACCAGGGCGAGCAGGATGATCGCTATACCGAGTCCGCCCGCCACCGTCGCCATCCGTTTGGTCGCCGAATCGACGCCGCGGGACCGCAACCTCGGCGAGGCGTAGGGCGGGATGTCGATATTCGGGTCGTCCATGGCAAAAGACTCCGCTCAGCGCATTTCCTCGACCGGCGTTACTCCCATTACCGCGAGACCGGACCGGATGACCATGGCGGTTGCCGCGACCAGGGCAAGCCGCGCACGGGTTTCGGCCACCGCATCGTTACGGATGAACCGCAGATTCGCATCCTCCCGCCCTTTGTTCCACAGCGCATGGAAGTCGCCCGCGACATCATACAGGAAGAATCCGAGTCGGTGCGGTTCGCGCGCAAGCGCCGCGCCTTCCAGCAGGCGCGGCCAGGAGGCGAGCCGCCGGATCAGCGCAAGTTCCTCCGGTGCGGTCAGTGTCGAGACATCGATCTCGGCCAGGGATGCATCGCCAGTCGCGCCGAGTTCGGGCATTTCGGCGGCGGCGCGCAGCACCGAGCGGCAGCGCGCATGGGCGTATTGCACGTAAAATACCGGGTTCTCGCGGGTCTGAGCCACCGCGGCGTCGAGATCGAATTCCATCTGCGCGTCGGATTTGCGCATCAGCATGATGAAGCGCACCGCGTCTGCGCCGACCTCGTCGATCAGGTCGCGCAGCGCGATATAGGTTCCGGCGCGCTTGGACATGCGCATCGGCTGGCCGTTTTTCATGATCCGAACGATCTGGCACAGCACGATTTCCAGCGACGCCCCGGTGCCGCCGCGAAGAGCCGCCACGGCGGCCTGCATCCGCTTGATATGGCCGCCGTGGTCGGCGCCCCAGACGTCGATCAGGAGCGAAAAGCCGCGCGCGATCTTGTCCACATGATAGGCGATGTCGTTGGCGAAATAGGTGTTGGAGCCGTCGGATTTGCGCACCGGGCGATCCACGTCGTCGCCGAATTCGGTGGAGCGAAACAAGGTCTGCTCGCGCGGTTCCCAATCGTCCGGCGTCTTGCCCTTGGGCGGCTCCAGCACGCCCTCATACAGCAGGCCGCGTGTCGCCAAATCATCGAGCGCGGTTTCGATCTTGCCGGCGGCAATCAGCGCGCCCTCGCTGGTGAATACATCATGGTGAACGCCGAGGGCGGCGAGATCCTCGCGGATCAGTGTCATCATTTCAGCGACCGCGAAATCGCGGACGGTATCGAGCCAGAGTTCAGCTTCAGCCACGGTGAGGCCGGGACCAGCGAGGGCAGCGCCGTGGCGTTCGGCGAGCGTGTTGCCGAGCGGCGCCAGATATGCGCCACCATATTGCAATCCGGTCGGGGTTGCGGCGGCAAATTCGACTTCGGTGAGCGTGGTCCCGAGCGCCTGAAGGTAGCGCCAATAGACCGACCAGGCGAGCGCGATCACCTGTGCGCCCGAGTCGTTCATGTAGAACTCGCGGGTTACCTCGTAACCGACCTTGGCGAGCAGATTGGCGAGCGCATCGCCGACCACCGTGCCGCGGGTATGGCCGACATGGATCGGGCCGGTGGGGTTGGCCGAGACATATTCGATATTGACCCGCTTGCCCCGGCCGATCCGGCTTGCGCCATAGGCTTCGCCCGCACGCAGGATCGCGGGAAGCTGCGCATGCCAGACGGTATGATCGAGCGTGACATTGACGAAGCCGGGGCCGGCCGGTTCGGCGCTGGCGATTTCCTCTCTCGCGGCGAGCTTCACGGCAAGACCAGCAGCAATTTCGCGCGGTGGGAGTCCCAGCGGCCTGGCCGCGATCAGTGCCGCGTTGGTCGCTGCGTCACCATGCGCCGGATCGCGCGCGAGGGTGATTTCGATGCGCGAAAGCGCGTCCTCCGGCAATCCGGGATGCAGTGTAGCGAGTTCCGTGAGCACGATACCGCGCAACTCGGCGAACAGGTTTTCGGACATTTTTATACCTTCAGGCGGCGGAATGCGGATCGGTCAGGCGGCGATGTTCGTCGAGCGCGAAACGGTCGGTCATGCCTGCAATATAGTCGCGCACCGCCTCGGCGGCGGCTTCGCTGTTCGGCGATCCAGCCCGGTCGCGCCAGTCGTCGCGCAGCAAATCTGGGCGGGCGAGGAACAGATTCGCCATCTCGCGCACGACGGCCTCGACTTTGTGGGTCATGCGGTTGACTCGCCAGTGACGGTACATCCGGGCATACAGGAATTCGCGGATCGCGTGGTTTGCGGCGGCAAGATCGGCCGAAAAGCCGATCACGGGACCGTCGGTGTTCCTGATCGCATCGGATGATTCTGGTGCCAGAACATCAAGCCGCGCGCGGCTCTCGGCGAGCGCGCCGGTGACGAAGACGCCGATCGTCTGACGCACCGTCTGGGCGCGGATGCGCCGAGGATCGGCGGTCAGGCCGCGTGCTTCGGCAAGAGCGACGCCGACTACCGGCAGATGCGCAAGATCGTCCAGACCGAACAGCCCGGCGCGCAAGCCATCGTCGATATCATGGGCGTGATACGCGATATCGTCCGCGAGGGCCGCTACCTGCGCCTCGGCCGAAGCCTGGCGCGCGAGGTCGAGCGGAAAATCACGGTCGAAGCGGGCGATATAGTCGGGCGGGTCGAATACCGGGCCGTTATGCTTGGCGATACCCTCCAGGGTTTCCCAGGTGAGGTTCAGGCCGTCGAAACCGGCATAGCGGTGTTCCAGGAAGGTCACGCTGCGCAGACTCTGTGCGTTGTGGTCAAACCCGCCATGCGCATCGAGGGCCGCATTCAGCCCTGCTTCCCCGGCATGGCCGAATGGCGGATGGCCGAGATCATGCGCAAGGGCCAGGGCCTCGGTCAGATCCTCGTCGAGCCCGAGGCTGCGGGCGATGCTGCGCGCGATCTGTGCGACCTCCAGGCTGTGGGTCAGGCGCGTGCGGTAGAAATCGCCCTCATGGATCACGAAAACCTGGGTCTTATACTGCAGCTTGCGGAAGGCATTGCTGTGCAGCACGCGGTCGCGGTCGCGCTGGAACGGCGACCGCGTATTGCTGTCCGGTTCCAGGTGCTGACGGCCGCGCGAGGCGCCGGCGCACACGGCATAGGGGGCGAGCGACATGTGCCCGGCTTACAGGAGGCTGGCGCCGTCTCCAAGCCATGCCTCGCATCGAAAGGGGTTCTGATTCGGCGCGATCGGGACTATATAGGGGCCATGAGCGACACGATGGATCGGTTTCGGATCAGTGACGGCGCGGCACGGCAGATTGCCGCCATTCTGGCGGCCGAGCCACCCGGCTCTGCCCTGCGAGTCGAGGTGCTGGCCGGCGGCTGTAACGGATTTCAGTATAAATTCGATCTGACGCGGCAGATCGCCGAGGACGACATCATTATCGAACGTGATGGGACACGGGTTGCGATCGATCCGGCGAGCCTCGACCTGCTCGAGGGGGCGGAACTCGATTACAAGGACACGCTGATGGGCGCATATTTCGCTGTGGGTAATCCCAATGCGAAAACATCCTGCGGCTGCGGCACGTCGTTTTCGGTTGATTAAGCTCGCTACCTGGAACGTCAATTCGGTTCGCATCCGCGCCGGCCTGGTCGCGGATTTTCTTGCGCGCGAACAACCTGATCTTCTGCTCATGCAGGAGATCAAGTGCGAGGATGGGCAATTTCCAGGCGAACCATTCAAGGATTTAGGCTATCACGCCGCGATCGTCGGGCAGAAATCCTATAACGGGGTCGCCGTTCTCTCGCGCGAACCGGTCGAGGTGCGGCACCGTGCCCTGCCCGACCAGGAACATGACGGCCACGCCCGCTACATCGAAGTTTCGTTCCGTGACCTCACCATCGGCAATCTCTATCTGCCGAACGGCAATTCTGGCGGCGACGACGGCTATCGCGCGAAAATTTCCTGGATGGAAAATCTGCGCCGACACGCGGCGGCCATGCTGGATGCGGAGCAGGATTTCATTCTCGCGGGCGATTACAATGTCTGCCCGACCGACGCCGATTTTGCCAAAGGCGCACTGGGCGCGGACGATGCGCTGGTGCGCCCCGAAACTCGCGCCGCGTTCAACGCCCTGATCTGGCTTGGCCTGACCGATGCGGTGCGCGCGCTGCACCCGAATGATCCGCTCTATACGTTCTGGGATTATCAGGCTGGCGCATGGCAGCGTGATCGTGGCTTGCGTATCGACCATGCCTTGCTTTCGCCGCGTGTGGCGGAGCGTCTTGTAGCCGTCGATATCGCGCGGGCGGAGCGCGACAAGCCGCAGCCCTCGGACCACGTGCCGGTCGTCGTTTCGATCATGGATTAACCGAGGCTGCGCGCCACCGCCTCTGCCGCGCGAATCCCGTCGACCCCTGCCGACAGGATGCCGCCGGCATAGCCCGCGCCCTCGCCCGCCGGAAACAGGCCTCGCGTATTCAGGCTCTGACCATCCCTGTCGCGCGTGATGCGAATCGGCGCGGAAGTGCGGGTTTCCACGCCGGTCAGCACCGCATCTTCCCGGTCGAACCCCGGAATTCTTTTACCGAAGGCAGGCAGTGCCTCGCGGATCGCCGCGATCGCGTAATCCGGCAGGCATGGCGCGAGATCGGTCAGCGTCACGCCGGGCTTGTAAGACGGGATGACCGCGCCGAATGCGGTTGAGGCGCGGCCCACCACAAAATCACCCACCAACTGTCCCGGCGCGCGGTAGTCCCCGCCGCCCGCGACGAACGCCCGGCTTTCGAGATCGCGCTGCAGATCGATGCCGGCGAGCACATCTCCGGGGTAATCTGCCGGTTCGATGCCGACCACGATCCCCGCATTCGCGTTGCGCTCGTTGCGCGAATACTGGCTCATGCCGTTGGTCACGACCCGACCCGGCTCGGAGGTCGCGGCAACGACGGTGCCGCCGGGGCACATGCAGAAACTATAGACGCTCCTCCCGTTGGCGGCATGATGCACCAGCTTGTAGTCGGCAGCACCCAGGATCGGGTTGCCTGCGAAACCGCCATAGCGGGCGCGATCGATCAGCGATTGCGGGTGCTCAATGCGAAATCCAACCGAAAACGGTTTTTTTTCGATGTGCACGCCGCGATCCTTCAGCATCGCGAATGTGTCGCGCGCGGAATGGCCGACCGCGAGCACTACATGATCGGCTTCGATCGTCTCGCCGTTCTCAAGCACCACCCCGCGCACCCTTCGAGCACCGCCGGCGATTCCGATGTCGAGATCGGTCACCCTGGTGCCGAACCGGTATTCGCCGCCCAGACGCTCGATCGTCGCGCGCATCGCCTCGACCATGCCGACCAGCCGGAACGTGCCGATATGGGGATGCGCGACATAAAGGATTTCCTTCGGCGCGCCGGCCGTAACGAATTCGGTCAGCACTTTGCGGCCAAGATGGTTCGGGTCGTTGATCTGGCTGTAGAGCTTACCGTCGGAAAACGTCCCAGCCCCGCCCTCGCCGAATTGCACGTTGGATTCGGGCTGGAGAATGCCGCGCCGCCATAGGCCCCAGGTATCCTTGGTGCGCTCGCGCACCGTCTTGCCACGCTCCAGGATGATCGGCCGCAGCCCGTATTGCACGAGAATCAGGGCCGCGAAAATGCCGCATGGCCCGGTGCCGATCACCAGCGGGCGGCGCTTCGGGGCGGTTCGCGTCGTCACGGGCTTGTAAGCCAGATCGGGTGTGCGGCAGATATGGCGGTCGGCGGCAAAACGCACGAGCAATGCGGTTTCGTCGGCCACATCCGCATCGATGGTGTAGATAAGCATGATCGCGGATTTGCGTCGCGCATCGACAGCCCGGCGGAACACGGTGAAGCCGCGCAGCACGGACGCCTCGACTCCGAGTTTGGCGAGGATTGCGCCGTGCAGCGCATTGCCCGCATGGTCGAGAGGCAGCCTGATTTCGGTCAAACGCAGCATGATGCAGGCTCATAACGCGACTGATCGCGGATTGCCATGCCGGCACCGATTGGCCACAACGTGCCGATGGCTCCCCCTTTGCTGCTGCTGCAGGATATCGGGCTCTCGTTCGGCGCCTCGCCTCTGCTCGATGGCGCGACGATCGGCGTGGGTGCCGGCGAGCGCATCTGCCTGGTCGGCCGCAATGGCTGCGGCAAATCGACGCTGCTGCGCATCGCCGCGGGAATGGTTGTCGCCGATCGCGGCACCCGCTTCCTCCAACCAGGGGCAACCCTGCGCTATCTGCCGCAGGAACCGGATTTGTCGGGGTTTGCCACCGTGCTCGATTATGTACTGGACGGCCTGGATGCCGAATCGGATGCGCATCGCGCGCGCGGCCTGCTCGACCAGCTTGGGTTGACCGGGGCTGAAGCGACCGAGCGCCTCTCCGGCGGCGAGGCGCGGCGCGCCGCGATTGTGCGAGTGCTGGCGCCGGCGCCCGATGTGCTTCTGCTCGACGAGCCGACCAACCATCTCGATCTGCCTGCGATCGAATGGCTCGAAGCCGAATTGCGCGGCTCGCGCGCGGGTATCGTGTTGATCAGCCATGACCGGCGGCTGCTGGAGCGGGTGTCGCGCAGCATTGTCTGGCTCGACCGTGGCCGGACCAGCCGGATCGATCGCGGGTTTTCGCATTTCGAGGCGTGGCGCGACGAGGTGTTCGAACAGGAAGCGCGCGATGCGCAGAAGCTCAGCCGCGAGATCGCGCGCGAAGAGGATTGGATGCGCTATGGCGTGACCGCGCGGCGCAAGCGCAATGTCCGCCGCGTTGCCGAACTCACCACGCTGCGCGAACGCAAACGGGAAGAGCAACGCGACTCCCGCGATTTGCGGGTGACCGCGAGTGCTGCGTCATTGTCCGGCAAAATCGTGACGGACGCTAAGTCGATCAGCAAATCTTTCGGAGACCAGGCTATTATTCGTGATCTGACGTTGCGGGTGCTGCGCGGCGACCGGCTCGGGATCGTCGGGCCCAACGGTGCCGGCAAGACCACTCTGCTCAGACTGCTTACCGGCATCGACATGCCGGACCAGGGCACCATCACGCTCGGCACCAATCTCTCGATTGCGACACTCGATCAGCAGCGCGCGGCCCTCGATCCCGCCAGCACGCTTGCCGAAACGCTCACCGGCGGGCGCGGCGACATGGTCGAGGTTGGTGGCACGTTCCGCCATGTCATTGGCTATATGAAGGATTTTCAGTTCCGCCCCGATCAGGCGCGCACGCCGGTCGGCTCGCTTTCCGGTGGCGAGCGCGGGCGGTTGCTGCTCGCGGCGATCCTGGCCAAACCGTCCAATCTGTTGATTCTCGATGAGCCGACCAACGATCTCGACATCGAAACCCTCGATATCCTGCAGGACATGCTTGGCGATTATTCAGGCACCATCCTGCTGGTCAGTCATGATCGCGATTTTCTCGACCGGATTGCGACATCCACACTCGCCGCCGAGGGCGATGGGCGCTGGGTGGAGTATGCTGGCGGCTACACTGACATGCTGGCCCAGCGCGGCGAAATGGGTGATGTTTCGGGGCAGGCGCGCAAATCCGCCGCAACGAGCCCGAAGCGCCAGGTCGAACGCGCCGCGTTTTCCTTCAGGGATCGGCACCGGTTGAAGACGCTGGATGCCGAGATCGCCAAATTGCATGCGGAGATCGCAAGCCTCGAAGCGATCCTCGCCGATCCTGATTTGTTCAAGATCAACCCACGAAAATTCGAAACCACATCAGGAAAATTGTCTGATTTACAAGATTGCCTTACTGCCGCCGAAACTGAATGGCTCGATCTCGAACTCAAACGCGAGGCCGCCGAAACCTGATCAGACGTCTTGCGTGTCGCGATCTTTCCGCACCGTCGGCGAAAACCACATCGTGACGCTGCGCGCAATCACCAGAACGATCACCACAATGCAAAGTGCCACCAGATCGCGCGACGAAAATTTCTGAGCGTAGAGCTTGATCAGAATCTCGCGGAGTGAAAATACGATGGTCACGTCGAGCAGCGTCGATAGCCTGATCCGCCGTGTCCGAGCGTAATCCATGAACGTGTTGAACAATTCAATGAGGATCACGACATCGAGGATGCGTTCGACCAGGACGCGAAGTTCCAACGCGTCTCGCCCGGCAGGCTGTATCATCAGGATCATGTGAACAGTGCTGATAACCGCCTCGACGAACGCATAACCCAGCGCGATCAACATCAGCGGAATGACCCCGATAATGACCGCATCGACCGCCATGTCGTAGAAGCGGAAGGTCAGCCCGCGCCAGCGATAATGCGGACGTGGCGCGCGGCTCGCCTCGGGATCAAAATTAGAGACCATTCATCCAGCAACCAATTTGCCGTCGCGCAACATGACCACGCGGTCCAGGCGCGCGGCGAGATCCGGGTTGTGAGTCGCGATCAGCGCTGCGACACCCTCGCCACGCACCATCCGCAGAAGCTCATCGAACACGATGTCTGCCGTGGCGACATCCAGATTGCCCGTGGGTTCGTCGGCGAGCAGAAGTTTCGGTGCATTGGCCATGGCGCGTGCGATCGCCACGCGCTGGCGTTCGCCCCCCGAGAGCTTGCCGGGCAGATGGGTTTCGCGAGGACCGAGGCCAAAGGCGCGGAGCAGATCGCGTCCTCGCGCTTCGGCCTTTGCGCGCGGCGAACCCGCGATGAGTTGCGGCAGCACCACGTTCTCCAGTCCGGTAAACTCGGCGAGCAGATGATGCGCCTGATAGACGAATCCTATGGAATCCCGGCGTAGCCGGGTGCGTTCGGAATCAGAAAGCTTGCCGGCATCGATCCCGCCGATCCTGACCACACCATCGTCCGGGCGCTCAAGCAACCCGGCAAGGTGCAGAAGCGTCGATTTGCCCGCCCCCGACGGTGCGACGAGTGCGACGATCTCGCCCGCGTTCAGCACGAGGTCGGCGCCGCGCAGAATGTGCAGGTCGTCGCCTTCGTTGCGAAAGGTTCTAACCAGGGCTTCGAGCTTCAGAACCTCACTCATGGCGCAGCGCCTCGACCGGATCGGTGCGCGCGGCACGCCAGCTCGGATACAGCGTCGCGGCAAACGAAAGAGCGACGGCAAGCACCACCACCTCGATCACCTGGCTCCATTCCAGCTTCGCCGGCAGGGATTCGAGATAATAGACCGTGGGGTTGAACAATTGCGTGCCGGTGATCGACTGGATGAACAGGCGGATCTGGTTGATATGCACGCAGAACAGCAGGCCGAGCGTGAAACCGATCGCGGTGCCGATGACACCGACCGAAGCGCCCACCATGAAAAAAATCCGCAGGATCGAGCTCGAGGATGCTCCCATGGTGCGCAGGATCGCGATATCGGCGGTCTTGTCCTTCACCATCATGATCATCGAAGATACCACATTGAACACGGCGACGATGATGATCAGCGTAAGGATCAGGAACATCACGTTGCGCTCGACATTGACCGCCGCGAAAAATGCATTGTTGCTGTCCTGCCAATCGACGATGTTGATCGGCACGCCCGGAATCGCCGCCGGGATCGCCTGTTTGATCGCGGTGTCGCGATCCGGGTTCTTCACGAAAAGCTGAATCTGAGTCGCGGCGTTCGGCGCACGGAACAGAGTTTGCGCGGCATGAAGCGGCAGGAATACGAAACTTGAATCATACTGGGCCATGCCGGTCTGGAAGATCGCGGTGACATGGAAGCTTTCGATGCGCGGGATGGTGCCGATGATCGTGGCGTTACCCTGTGGCAGAACCAGGGTAATCGTGCCGTCGAGCGGGATGCCGAGTTGCGTGCCGACACCGGCGCCGATCGCGATGTCGTTGCCAAAAAAATTCTTGAGCGAACCTGCGATGATGTGACGGGAAACTGTGCGGAGCTTCTGCAATCCCGAAAGCTGGATGCCGCGCGCGACGCCGCCGATCGCGCCGCCATGCGGGCCGGTCATCAGCACTTCACCCTGCACGATCGGGATCGCACTGACCACGCCCGGGATTTTCCCGAGCTTGCGCGCCGTCGCGTCGTATTGCGTGATGTTGTGGCCGGCGCCGAATACCCCGATATCGCCGTTCAGTCCGAGAATTTGGCCGAGCAGTTCCTGGCGAAAGCCGTTCATCACGCTCATCACGATAATCAGCGTCGCTACACCAAGGGCGATGCCGATCAGCGAAAAGATCGCGATGATCGAGACGAAGCGCTCGCCTTTGCGCGCGCGCAGATAACGGAAGGCGACGCGGCGTTCGAAAGCTGAAAACATCAACCAAGCACCTTGGTCAGCGCATCGTCGGCGCTGAGTTCGGTGCGCTCGCCGCTGCGGCGATTCTTCACTTCGACCTGGTTATTCGCCGCTCCGCGTGGGCCGACGATAAGTTGCCAGGGATGGCCCATCAGATCGGCATCGGCAAATTTTTCACCCGCGCGTGCTGGCCGGTCATCGTAGAGCGCGGCATCGCCGAGCTTCTCATGCAGGCTTTCGCAGAGTGTGTCGGTTATGGCATCGCCCTGCCTGAGATTGAGGATGGCGGTGCGGAACGGCGCGATCGATGCGGGCCAGATGATGCCGGCGTCGTCGTGACTCGCCTCGATGATGGCGCCCGTAAGACGCGACACGCCGATACCGTAACTGCCCATTTCAGGATGAATTTTCGATCCGTCCGGTCCGACCACGGAAAAGCCCATTGCTTCGCTGTACTTGGTGCCGAAATAGAAGATCTGACCGACCTCGATTCCCCTGCCCTCGCGGCGGCTCTGTGCCGGGACATTGTTCCAGGCTTCGGTGTCGTGCTTTTCGTCGGTCGCGGCGTAGAGCGATGTCATCTGCTCGAAGAAAGCGTTGAGATCGGCTTGGTTGTCGTATGATAATGTATCGTCGCCGAGACCGATCGTCTCGAATGCGTTGTCGTAGAACACGCCGCTTTCTCCGTTGGGAGCGAGGATATGGAATTCGTGCGACAGATCGCCGCCGATCGGCCCGGTATCGGCGCGCATCGGGATCGCTCGGACGCCAAGGCGGCGAAAAGTACGCATATAGGCAAGCAACATACGCCGATAGCTGGCGACCGCGCCCGCGTAATCGAGATCGAAACTGTAGCCGTCCTTCATCAGGAATTCGCGACCGCGCAGCACGCCGAAACGCGGCCTGACTTCGTCGCGGAACTTCCACTGAATATGATAAAGCATCTGCGGCAGGTCGCGATATGATTGCACGCTGTCGCGCATGATCGCGGTGAGCATTTCCTCGTTGGTCGGGCCGTAAAGCATTTCCCGGTCGTGACGGTCGCGGATGCGCAGCATTTCCGGGCCGTAGGCGTCGTAGCGGCCGCTTTCGCGCCAGAGATCGGCGGCCTGGATGGTCGGCATCAGAATTTCCTGTGCTCCGGCGCGATCCTGCTCCTCGCGAACGATGTTTGCGATGTTGCGCAACACGCGCTGCCCGGCCGGCAGCCACGCATATATCCCGGCGGATTGCTGGCGGATCAGCCCTGCGCGCAGCATCAGCCGGTGCGAGACGATCTGCGCCTCGGCGGGCGTTTCCTTGAGGGTGGGAATCAGCGAGCGGGAAAGGCGCATGCGATATCCTGATCGAGTTGGTTTGTCGCTGCTCTCCTACAGCGGCACGGAGCCTTCGGCCAGAGCGGCGGCGCGGGCAGGATCGAGCCGGCGATTGAGTGCAATGCGGGACGGCTTCTCGATAACGACATGGAGAACGATCGCTAGCCCGAGTGTCAGCACCGAGAGCGCTGCGGCATAGGCGAGCGGCTCGGCGGCCGGAGCAACATGCAGGTGACGGAAGAGTTGCGAGGCGATGAGTTCGCCGGGCGCGAAACTCATATAAAAGCTGTAGGAAATTACCCCAAGCGCATGTAACGGCTTGATCTGGCCGACGGTTTCGGGCTTTTCCGCGTCACCTTGCATGCCGAATCCATAAAGCATCAACCAAAGGCCGAAGACGGTCATCGCGTCGTGGCCGGCCCAGGCGAATGCCAAGGCGATAGCCGCACCGACAGCGGCGAAACGCGCGCCGGGCAATTCGTCGGCCAGCATTGGCACCGCGATAGCAGTCGCAGCACCGGCTAGGAATTCTGGAAAAAAGCGCAATAAGGATGTACCGAATGTAAGGTTCAGCCCGCCGAAAAAAAACGAGATCAGGCACAGTACGAAGAAACAGATCGGCAAGATCGTGACCACGGCCATATCGTAGAAACGGGTCAGGCCGGCCACGATGAACGGAAACAAAAGATACCCCGCCCATTCCGTGCTGATCGACCAGGATGGATAGTTCCAGGCCCAGTGGTGAATGACGCCCCATCCCTGGATCAGCAACAAATGCTCGATCAGCGCGATCGTGCCGAATCGATCGGGTTCCCGTGGGGTGATTCCATAGGTGACGCCGCCAATGAACAACACGCCGAGCAGGAAGATGACCCCGAGATGCACGGGATAGATGCGGGCGAGCCGCTTGCCCCAGAACTGAAGAAGGCTCTGTCGGGTTAGCGCAATTCCTCGATCGACCCGCGCGAGAATGAAGCCGGAAAGCACGAAGAATCCATCGACCCCCAAATACCCTCGATCGATCACCGGCCCGAGCAGGCCAAGATACTTCGCAATCTGGATGTGGAGATTGAGGTGATAGGCAAAAACCCAAAGGGCAAACAAAGCCCGGCAGGCGGTCAAATCCGTCAGTTCGCGGGCTTTATTCATGATTTTTGGGTTATGCCCAGAAAAATGCCCGCCGGCCATAGGGCCAGCGGGCCAAGTTCAGGGAGGAAACGCCAGTCACACGGCAGAGTGAAGAACCAAACTTCACCCTAAAGCCATGATGCACCGCACCATTCATAAGGTAAAGGATAATCAGCGCATTTTAGCTACAAAAATAGCTAAAAAAACCATATTTGTCGATAATTTCATCATTAAAATACATTATTTATTCAAATGATTAATATATAAGCATTAAACTTGAATAACATGCACATCCACCAGTGGTCGTTTGCCAAACCGGCGTCCGAGTACGCGGCGTAAGGTCGCCTGGGCAGCTTCTTTCACCGCGGCACGATCGGATCGCAGACTCGCGGGCAATTCCTCGAAAGATGCGGTGAAATCGGCCTCCAATTCGCCCAGCGCCGCGTCCTGTGCCTCGAACAGGCCAGGGGCGGCGATCTGCGCGGCGCCTTTCACTCGGCCGGCTTTATCCACCGCGATACTGCCCACCACGACGCCGTTGAACATCATGCGCCGGCGCGCCGCCATCACTCCGCCCTGCATCGGCACCAGCCGCTCGCCATCCACCGCCAATCGGCCCACCGGGACGCTGTCGATCACTTCGGCCACGCCGGGGGCGAGATGCAGGACATCGCCGTCTTCCAGCAACAGCGTGCGAATTCCCTCGGCTTCCGCCAGATCGGCCTGCGCCGCCATATGCCGCCACTCGCCATGGGTCGGGATCAGGTACTTCGGCCGCACCAGCCGATACAGCCGGCGCAGTTCGTCGCGTGCCGGATGGCCGGAGACATGGACCATGTGATCGCCGTCGGTCATCACGGTCACGCCGGCTCGGACCAGATCGTCCTGCACCGTGCCGATCGCCCGCTCGTTGCCGGGGATCATGCGCGCCGAGAAAATCACCGTGTCGCCTTCGCCGAGGGCAATATTGCGATGGGTGTCCGCGGCGATCCGGGCCAGGGCCGAGCGTTTTTCGCCCTGGCTGCCGGTGGCGAGGATCAACAGATGATCGTCTGGGATGCGCCCCGCCTCATCCTCCGGCACGAAATCAGGCAAATCGCGCAAATATCCCACCTCGCGCGCGGCTTCGACATATCGCCCCAGGCTCCGCCCCACCAGTGCGACCTGCCGGCCGGCGGCCTGTGCGGCTTTCACCACCGATTCGATGCGCGCGATGTTGCTGGAAAAACAGGTGACGACCACCCTGCCCCTCAGGCCGGCGATCAGCGCGGTGAGGCTTTTGCGAACCGTGGCTTCCGAACCGGAATGCCCCTCGACTAGGGCGTTGGTGCTGTCGGAAATCATCGCCAGCACGCCTTCGTCACCCAGCGCCTGCAACGCGGCCTCATCGGTGGGCGGTCCGATCAGCGGCTCGGGGTCGAGTTTCCAGTCGCCGGTATGCAGGATCGTGCCGAGTCGTGTGGTGATTGCAAGAGCCTGCGCCTCGGGCGTCGAATGCGCCATGCGGATATAGCGCAGGCTGAATGACGCGATCTCAAACCGGCTTCCCGGTTTGATTTCGTGAATTGCCACCGTGCGCAGCAGCCCAGCCTCGTTCAGTCGATAGCGGATCAGTGCCGCGGCAAACGGCGTGGCATAGATCGGGCAGCGCAGCGCATCCCAGATCCGCGCAATGCCGCCGATATGATCCTCATGCGCATGGGTGATCACCAAGCCGCTCAGCCGGTCGCGTTCGGCGGCGAGCCAGGTCGGATCGGGCACCAGCAACTCGGCTTCAGGCGCTTCCGGTCCCGCGAAACCCATACCGCAATCGACCGCGAGCAAAGTGCCGTCGATGCCATAGACGTTGAGATTCATCCCGATTTCGCCGGTGCCGCCGAGCGGCGCGAAAAACAGCCCCTCCATCGTCTGGTTCATCCGTATCGTGCTTTCATCATTAGTCGTTGTCCGGGTCGCGGTGGTGCAGTTGCGGTGCCGCATTGCGTAGCGAAAGGAGGCGAAGGCCTTCGAGGGTCAAATCCGGGTCGGTGCGCTCGATATGCGCACTACCCTCGGCAATCAGCGGCGCGAGACCGCCGGTCGCGACAGTCTTCATCGTGTGGCCGAATTCGGCCTGGATGCGCGCGACCAGTCCTTCGACCAGCCCGACATAGCCCCAATAAATCCCCGAGCGCATCGCCGGAATCGTCGAGGTTCCAATTACCATCTGCGGCCGGCCGATCCCGATTCGCGGTAGGCGGGCCGCCGCCTGATGCAGCGCCTCGATCGACAAATTGATCCCTGGCGCGATCACGCCGCCGACATAGGCGCCAGTCTGATCCACGATATCGAAGGTCGTCGCGGTCCCGAAATCGATCACGATCAGCGGACCACCATAGGTTTGGTGTGCCGCAAGTGCGTTGAGCAGTCGGTCCGCCCCCACTTCGTTCGGGTTGTCCACCTTGATGGCGAAGCCCCAGTCCAATTCCGCCTGCGCGATCAGCGGCTCGATCCCGAACCAATCCCGGCAAAAGCGGCGCAGGTGATAGAGCGCGGCAGGAACCACCGTGCCGATCACCGCACGATCGATCTGCGCGATCGCGATTCCGTTGCGATTCAGCAAGAAGCCAAGCCAGACACCGTATTCGTCCGATGTGCGTTGCGCATCGGTTGCGATGCGCCAGATGCCGCGCCAGCTTTCGCCGTCATGCACGGCGAAGACGATATTGGTATTCCCGGCGTCAATGGCCAGAAGCATTGCGGTTGGCCTTTCGTCCGCGGTCACAACAAAGCGACGTCGCCACTGCGGATTGCGGTGACGGTGCCGCCGTTTCGGAGCAACAAACTTCCCTCTGCGTCAATCCCCTCATAGATACCGCAGATGCGCCCGCCATCGACGGTGATTGCCGTTCCCGGCGGATGCGCCCATGCCGTCCAGGCCAGACGCAACGCGGCACCGCCGTCAGCGGCAAGGCTCGCCTGCCAGTGATCGATGCGGGAACACAATTTTTCGGCAAGCCGATCGGGGGATGTGATGCAGCCGAGCGCCGCAAGATTAGTGGTCAGCCGTCCTGGAACCGCCGGGGCAGCCACCAGGTTGACGCCGAAGCCGATCACCAGCCAGGTGATGCGGTCAGCCTCGATCGCCGCGTCGAGCAAAACCCCGGCGAGTTTCGCTTGTCCGGCCATGATGTCGTTCGGCCATTTGAGCACGAGGCGCGAGGCATCGGGCAAAAAGCCGGCAAACGCCTCGAGAAGCGAAAGGCCGGCCAGCAGCGCGAAACTCCCGCCGGAGTTGGCCGGAGCCCCGGGGCGCAATAGAACCGAGCCGTAGAAATTGCCCTCGGGCGACGACCATGCCCGGCCTGCCCGACCACGCCCTGCATTCTGCCGTGCCGCGATCACCATCAGACGATCGGGTTCACCTGCCAGCGCTCGATCGACGCAGAGATCAGACGTCGAGGCGAGCGCTTCGTATCGTTCGATTCGCCAGGACAGCGGCGACGTCAAAATTTCGCGCTCTGGAACAATGCGTGTGCCGCGTAGGACGAAACGGTGGATAGCGGCGACGGGTAGAACACGAACAGCACGGTGACTGCAGCGCTTACGCCGATCACCAGGTTGATCCCGGCCGTGCGCCGATCGAATCCCGGCGTGCCGGTATCGAAATACATCACCTTAATGACGCGCAGATAGTAGAAGGCCGCGATCGCGCTGGTCGCCACGCCGATCACCGCAAGCACGTCGAGTCCCGAGCGGATCGCGGCCAGAAATACATAGAGTTTACCGAAGAAGCCTGAAAGTGGTGGAATCCCGGCCATTGCCAGCATCAGTACCGCGAGTGCGAGCGCATAGCGCCCATCCTCGGAAGCCATGCCGGCGAGATCGTCGATCCGTTCGACCGGCTTTCCCTTGCGGCTCATCGCGATGATGCAGCCGAAGGTACCGAGCGACATCACCAGATAGATCGCGAGATAGATTAGCGCGCCGCGCACGCCGGTCACCGTACCGGCAGCCAATCCCATCAGGGCGTAACCCATATGACCGATGGAGGAATAGGCCATCAGTCGTTTGATGTTGCTCTGACCGATTGCACCCAGCGCACCGATCACCATCGAAGCCGCAGCGACAATCTGGACCAGATCCTGCCATTGAGCGAGCATCGGCGCGAACGGCCCGAGCATCACCCGGAGCAAAAGCGCGAAGGTTGCAACCTTCGGCGCGGTGGCAAAGAACGCAGTCACCGAACTCGGCGAGCCTTCGTACACATCGGGTGTCCACATATGGAATGGTGCCGCGGAAATCTTGAAGGCAAGCCCCACCATGACGAACACGATGCCGATGGTCGAGCCGATCGAAACCATGGAATGTCTTGCGAGCGCATGCGCGATATCGACGAAACTGGTCGTGCCGGCAAAGCCATAGACCAGCGATATGCCGTAAAGCAGCACCCCCGACGACAGCGCGCCGAGCACGAAATATTTCAATCCGGCTTCGGAAGACCGCACGTTGTTCCGCGCGAAGGTGGCGAGCACGTAGAGAGCCAGCGACTGGATTTCGAAGCCAATATACAGCGTCAGCAGATCGCCGGCCGAGACCAGAACCACCATCCCGATGACCGAGAACAGAATCAGCACAGGATATTCGAACCGTGTGATGCCGGTGCGTTCGTTGAAGCCGACGGAAAGCGACAGAGCTCCTGCTGCGCCCACCAACACCAATATATCCGCGAAGCGGGTGAAGTCGTTGGTGACGAGCATGGCATGAAAAACCTGCCCGTCGGGAGCCGCGAAAATCAGTCGTGCGGTGATCGCCAGGGCCACGATCGAAGCGGCGGTGATCGCGAAGGTATGATCGCGGCGAGCAAAGACGCCGAACATCAGCATGACCATACCAGCGATGGCAAGAAACAGGACAGGCAACGTGGTATAAAGCATCGCCATTGCCGTGCTCATGGTTTTGCCATTGCCAGATGAGCCTGCCCGAGCGCCGACATATGAGCGTGCACAAGATCCTTCACCGCGTTGTTGAACGCGAAAGTCAGGCCGTTCGGGATAAATCCGAGCACGATCACTAATATGGCGAGCGGCGCGAGCATTGCCCACTCACGCCCCGAGATATCGTCGATTAGCGCGCTGGCGATTCCGCGCGCATGGTCGAACAGCACGCGCCGTGTCAGCACCAGCATATAGGCGACGCTCAGGATCATACCCGTGCCGGTGAGCAGTGCGACCCAGAAATTGACCTGGATCGCGCCGATCATCACCAGAATTTCGCCGACGAAACCTGATGTTCCGGGCAAGCCGACATTCGCCATGACGAACAACATCAGAAACGCCGCATAAACCGGCATGCGTGCCGCCAGCCCGCCCAATTGATCCAACCGCAGCGAATGGCCGCGCGCGAGCAGCACGCCGACACACAGGAACAACGCCGCGATCACTAGGCCGTGCGAGACCATCTGAAACAGCGCACCCTCGATCCCTTCGACCGTAAAGGTGAAAATGCCGACGACGATCAAGCCCATATGAGCAACCGAGGAATAGGCGATCATGCGTTTCATGTCGGTCTGCGCGAGGGCGGCGAAGGAAATATAGATCACCGCCATGATCCCGAGCACAAACATCAAGGGTGCGAAATAGGCGGAAGCCTGCGGCAGCATCGGCAGCGAAAAGCGCAGGAATCCGTAGGCGCCCATTTTCGACAGCACTGCCGCGAGCATGATCGTACCGGGCAACGGTGCTTCGCCGTAAGCATCCGGCAGCCAGGTGTGCAGTGGCCACACCGCCGCTTTCACCCCGAACGACGCGAGAAACGCCAGGAACAGCCAATCCTGGATATGCGGCGGGATCGGCGTGTGCATTAGCACAATCATGTTGGTCGTGCCGGCATTGTGCCACATCCACACCAACGCGAGCAGCATCAGCAGCGACCCAGCCAAGGTATAGACGAAGAACTTGATCGCGGCATAAACCCGCCGCTCACCACCCCAGACGCCAATGATCACATACATCGGGATCAGAACGCCCTCGAAAAACATGTAGAACATCAGAAAGTCGAGCGAGCAGAACATCCCGATCGTCATGGTCTCCAGCAGCAGGAACGCCGCCATGTAGTCGCGCACCCGTCGCGTCTCGCGCCAACTCGCGAGCACTGCGATCGGCGTCAGCAACGCGCTGAGCGCGACGAAGAACAGGCTGATGCCGTCGACACCGAGCCGGTAAGCAACATGAAATTGCGGAATCCAATGCGCCGTCTCGGTGAACTGAAAATCATGCGCCGCCGGATTGAATCCGAGCAACATGACGATGGCGAGGATCATAACGATCAGGCTGGTCCACAACGCGATCCATCGCGCGTTGCGCGCGGCCACGATCTCGTTGCCCTGGGTGACGAACATCAGGCCGGCACCAACCAGGGGCAGCCAGATCATCAAGGAGAGAAGCGGAAAATTCATCACCGGATCTCCCTTATCGCACGAGCAGGAACAGCGTGATCAGCACCGTCAGGCCGATCAGCATGACAAAACCATAAACCGCGATCGAGCCGCTCTGGAGCTTCACCGCTTGGCCGGATGCATCGGAAGTCAGGCGTGCGATTCCGTCTGGAATACCGTCGATCACCTCTTCGTCGCCGACCCGCCAAATGAATCGGGCAAGACGCCATGCTGGACGAACGAAAACCGCGTCATACAGCTCGTCGAAATACCACTTGTTGAGCAGGAAGGCATAGAGACCTGGTAGCGCACGCGCAAGCCGCGCCGGAAGCCCTGGCGCCAGTTCGTAGAGCCAGTAGGCGACTCCGATCCCCGCGATCGCGAGCAGAAGCGGCATGCGCTCGGCCCAGACCGGAACCAGGTGGAGTGCTTGCATCACGGCACCATGTGCCGGCAGCGCGATGCTGCTACTCCAGAACGCGCCAAAACGTCCACCGATGAAACTGGGGGCCAAAAGAAAGCCACTGGCCAGCGCCCCAACCGCAAGCACGATGAGCGGGCCAAGCATGACCAAAGGGCTTTCATGCGCATGTGCAATCGCCTCACGCGGGCCACGCGGCGTACCATGAAACACCATCAACAACAGGCGCACGATATAGAATGCTGTCAGTCCCGCAGCGAGTGTGCCGAGCAGCCAGCCGAACATGGCGGAGGCGGAGTGATCGGCGAAGGCAGCGGCAAGTATCGCGTCTTTTGAATAGAAACCCGAGAAAGGCGGAATCGCGGCGAGCGCCAAAGCTCCCGCCCACATCGTTACGTAGGTAACGGGAAGTTTGCGCCACAACCCGCCCATCCTGCGAATATCCTGCTCCTCAGCGAGTGCATGGATCACCGAACCCGCAGCAAGAAACAGCAACGCCTTGAAGAATGCGTGATTGACTAGGTGAAATATCGCCGCAGGTGCGGCACCAACTCCGACTGCAAGAAACATGTAGCCGAGCTGCGAGCAGGTGGAATAGGCGATGATGCGTTTGATGTCGTTCTGCACGCAGCCGATGGTAGCCGCGAAAAACGCCGTCGCCCCGCCGATCACCGCAATCACATCCATCGCAACCGGCGCTTGCGCGATGAGCGGCGACATTCGCACCGTCATGAACACCCCGGCCGTCACCATGGTTGCGGCGTGGATCAGAGCGGAAATCGGCGTCGGCCCTTCCATCGCGTCCGGCAGCCAGGTGTGCAGGAACAATTGGGCTGATTTGCCCATCGCGCCGACGAACAGCAGGATCGAAATCACTTCCAACACCGGCAGATCGGCGCCGAACACGTGATAACGTGCGGAGACGGCCTGTGTTGCGCCGTTGAAAATCACGCTGTAATCGACGCTATGGAATTGCAGATAGGTGAGTGCGATGCCTACCGCGAAAAACAGATCGCCCACCCGGTTCACGATAAACGCCTTGATCGCCGCCTCGTTGGCACTCGCGCGGTCATACCAATAGCCGATCAGCAGGTAGGACATTAGGCCAACCCCTTCCCAGCCGAAGAACAGTTGGAGCAGGTTGTTCGCCGTTACCAGCATCAGCATCGCGAAAGTGAACAGAGAAATATAGGCGAAAAACCGCGGCTCCGTGCGGTCACCCGCCATATAGCCTACGCTATAGACGTGGATGATCGCAGAGACCACGCTGACCATGCCAACCATCACCAGCGAGAGCGTATCTACACGCAGCGTCCAGTGGGGCGTGAACTGCGCGACGCTGATCCACGGTCCAAGCACCACGAGGTGATCCGGAACCTGCAGCACAAGATGCCGGTAATCCGTGACGATCGCGGCAAGAGCCGAGATAATGAGCGAAGCCACGCTGAGCCCGACGGCCATGCCACGTGTCACAAAAGGGCGGAGCAGCCCGACAAGCAGGGCGCCTGCAAGCGGTGCCAGGACGGCGATTGCGAGCATCATTTCAGCCCTTCATCAGCGTGACATCATCGACTTCGATCGAGCCGCGATTGCGGAAATAGACAACGACGATAGCAAGTCCGATCGCCGCTTCCGCTGCAGCGACCGACAAAACAAACATGGCGAAAACCTGTCCCACCATGTCGTGCAGCGCCGCCGAAAAGGCGATGAAATTGATGTTGGCGGCAAGCAGGATCAGCTCGATTGACATCATGATGACGATCACGTTTTTCCGATTTAGGAAGATCCCGAAAATTCCGATTACCAGCAGCAACGCAGCCACAACCAGATAATGCGCAAGACCAACCGTGACCATCAGCCGATCTCCTTGCCGGATTGTGCCGATATGCGTTTCGCTCCCGAGCCAAACTCGATCGTCACCATGGTCAGAGTCTCGTCAATTCGTCGCTCATGCTGCGTCTCGATATTCTGCCGGCGCGGGCCGCGCCGATCGGTATGGGTCAGTACGATCGCACCCACCATGGCGATTAGCAGCAACAATGCCACGAGTTCAAAGGCAAACATGTAGTGTGTGTAGATCAGATCACCGAGCGCTGCAGTATTCGAGAGATGCGCCGGCATCGGCGCAAGTCGAACGAAATGCGCACCGGACGCGACCGACCAGTCGATCACCGTGAGTCCGACCTCAACCATCAGAATGAAGCCGATCGTCAGACCAAGCGGCGCATAGCGCTGAAAACCCTCGCGCAGCGCCGCAAAGTCGACATCCAGCATCATCACGACGAACAAAAACAGTACCGCGACCGCGCCCACATAGACGATTACCAAAACCATCGCGAGGAATTCTGCCCCCGCAAGCACGAACAAAGCCGCTGCGTTGATGAAAGCGAGGATCAAAAACAGCACCGAATGCACCGAGTTGCGCGCGGTAATCACCATGCAGGCCGAGATAAGCAGGATGGCGGCGAAGACATAGAAGGCGATATCGGCGATCATGATGACGCTCTAGCGATAGGGAGCATCGAGTTCGAGACGCTTGGCGAGCTCCGCCTCCCAGCGATCGCCATTGGCGAGCAATTTCTGCTTGTCATAAAGCAACTCCTCGCGCGTTTCGGTCGCAAATTCGAAATTCGGCCCCTCTACGATCGCATCGACCGGGCAGGCTTCCTCGCAAAATCCGCAATAAATGCATTTCGTCATGTCGATATCGTAACGGGTGGTTCGTCGCGAACCGTCATCGCGCGGCTCGGCTTCGATGGTGATCGCCTGAGCCGGGCAGATTGCTTCGCAAAGCTTGCAGGCAATGCACCGTTCCTCGCCGTTCGGATAGCGGCGCAGCGCGTGTTCCCCCTTGAACCGAGGGCTGATCGCGTTTTTTTCGTACGGATAGTTCAGAGTCGCCTTGCGCTTGAAAAAGTAGCGCAAGGTCAGAGCCAGACCGGACAAGATTTCCGTCAGCAGAAAGCTGCGCGCGATGCGATCGAGTCTGGACATTATCGAATCTCCTGATCACGCATGCGGCAACCAGCCGAAAATTTCGAGCGCACTTGCGGTAATAACCAGCCAGGCGAGAGAAAATGGCAGAAATACCTTCCAGCCGAGTTGCATGAGCTGATCGTACCGAAAGCGTGGCAAAGTCGCGCGCACCCATAGAAACACGAACAGACACAAAACGACTTTCAGGATGAACCAGATCGGCCCCGGTACCCAGGTGAATGGTGCGAACGGGATCGGCGAGAGCCAGCCCCCGAGAAACAGGATGGTCGTCATCCCGCTCATCAGGATCATGTTCGCGTATTCGCCAAGAAAGAACAGCGCGAAGCTCATCGCGCTGTATTCGACGAAGAAGCCGGCGACGATCTCGCTTTCGCCTTCCGGCAGGTCGAATGGCGCCCGGTTGGTTTCCGCAAGTCCGGAGATGAAGAATACCACCAGCATCGGCAGGAGCGGAATCGCGAACCAGATGGTTCGCTGGGCCAGCACGATCTGATTGAGATTGAGACTGCCCGTGCAGACCAGAACCGACAGGATCACCAGCCCGATCGATACCTCGTAACTGACCATCTGCGCGGCACTGCGCATCGCGCCTAGAAAGGCGAACTTGGAATTGCTTGCCCATCCCGCGATGATCACGCCATAGACGCCGAGCGACGAAATCGCGAACAGATAGAGCAGCCCGACATTGATGCTGGCGATCGCCCAGTGATCGTTAACCGGGATCACCGCCCAGGCGATGATCGCGAGTCCGAAGGTGATGATCGGAGCGATCAGGAACAGGAACCGATTCGCCCCGTCAGGGATGATGGTTTCCTTGAACAGCATCTTGATCGCATCGGCGAAAGGCTGCCAAAGGCCGAAGGGACCGACCACGTTCGGACCGCGCCGCAACTGCACCGCCGCGAGAATCTTGCGTTCGGCATAGGTGAGATAGGCGACTCCGATCAGCAGCGGTACGATCAGCGCCAGGGATTTGAGCAGTGTCAGAATCAGAATGCCGAAATCGGTTGCAAAAAAACCGCCCTGCATCGCGTCTACTCCGCCGCTTGCCGCATGGGTGCCGCGGTTTCGGCAATGCATTTCGTCATGGTCGGACTCGCACGGCTGATCGGATCGGTCTGGTAATAGGTCTCAAATGCCGGCGCAAAGGCGGCATCCGCGATCGCGGAGGAATCGCCAGCCGGCTTCACGCCGCCTGTATGGGCGATACGGCGAATCGTATCGGGTTCGGCGAATACCGGGTTGGCCTCAGCAAGACGGCGGCGCAGCGCTTCAAGGTCATTATAAGGCAGCGGCTTGCCGAGGACGGCGCTGAACGCGCGCAGAATCGTCCAGTCCTCGCGCGCCTGACCGGGCGGAAATACCGCGCGCAACGTGGTCTGCACCCGGCCTTCGATGTTCACGTAGGTGCCGGGCTTTTCGGTATAGGCCGCACCCGGCAGAATAACGTCTGCACGCGCCGCGCCACGATCGCCGTGATGCCCCTGATAGACGACGAAGGTTTCTGCGCTGATGCGCCCCATGTCGATCTCGTCGGCGCCCAACAGCCAAAGGAAATCAGTTCCGCCATCGAACATCGCGGCGATATCCTTGCCGCCTTCGGGAACAAAGCCAAGATCGAACGCTCCCATCCGCGCCGCGGCGTTATGAAGGACGTTGAAGCCATGCCAATCCGCGCTAAGCATTCCGGTGGTCTCGGCGATCTTCCAGCATGCGGCAAGGATTGCGGGACCGTCCGGTCGAGCGAGGGCAGACTGTCCGAGGATCAGCATCGGGCGTTCAGCCGCGACAAGGCGTTTGATAAACGGATGTTCCGGGTCGAGCAGAGTGCGCAATGCGGCGCCGTCCGTGCCGAGATGCGCGTAATCATAGGTGAGGTCAGCAGTTGGACCGACCATGCCCGCGAAAAACTTGGTGTTCTCAACCCAGCGCCGGCGTAGCCGTGCATTCAGCACCGGCGCTTCCCGGCGTGGATTGGCGCCGACGATCAGCAGTGCATCCGCCTCGTCGATTCCCTCGATCGTCGTATTGAACCGATAGAATTCACGCCGCGACCAGTCGAGCGTGGCGCCGTCCTGCCGGCAATCCAGATTGCGCGACCCGATCGACACCATGAGATCCTTCAGCGCCATCATGCTTTCGACATCGCACAGATCACCGGCAATGGCGCCGATCCGCGCGGGATCGAGGCCGCTCATCCGTGCCGCGATCGCGGCGAACGCTTCATCCCAACTCGCCTCTCGCAGTTTGCCGTCCCGCCTGATCCAGGGCCGATCGAGCCGCCGGCGCTTCAGACCGTCCAGCGCGAAACGCGATTTGTCGGCAAGCCATTCCTCGTTCACCGCATCGTTGATGCGCGGCAGGATGCGCAGAACCTCGCCGCCGCGTGAATCGATGCGGATATTGGTTCCGACCGCGTCCAGCACGTCGATGCCGTCGGTCTTGCGCAGCTCCCAGGTACGGGCGACGAAGGCATAGGGCTTCGAGGTGAGCGCGCCGACCGGGCAGATATCGATGATATTGCCGGACAGTTCCGAACTCAGCGCGCGTTCGACATAATTGGTGATCTCCATCGCTTCGCCCCGCGATGTCGCGCCCAGTTCCGGCACCCCCGCCACTTCGGCGAGGAACCGGATGCAGCGCGTACACTGGATACAGCGCGTCATCACCGTTTTGACCAGCGGGCCGAGATATTTGTCGGCCACCGCGCGCTTGGCCTCATGATAGCGCGAATGATCGCGGCCATAGCCCATCGCCTCGTCCTGCAGGTCGCACTCGCCGCCCTGATCGCAGATCGGGCAATCGAGTGGATGGTTGATCAGCAGGAATTCCATCACGCTGCGCCGCGCCTGGCGGACTTTTTCGGTATCGGTATGGATCACCATGCCGTCGCCAACCGGCTGCCCACAGGACGCCACAGGCTTGGGCATTTTTTCGACCTCAACCAGGCACATCCGGCAATTGCCCGCGATCGACAGCCGTTCATGATAGCAGAAGCGCGGAATTTCCTTGCCCGCGGCTTCCGCCGCCTGCAGCACGGTAAAACCGTTCGGCACCTCGATCTCGATGTCGTCGACGGTGACTTTTGCCATCAGTGTTGCTTTCACTCTGCCGCGAGGCGCGACGTGGCGCTGGCTCGGTAATCGGCGATCCGCTGTTCGACCACCGGGCGGAAATGCCGCAGTAATCCCTGGATCGGCCATGCCGCCGCATCGCCCAACGCGCAGATCGTATGCCCCTCGACCTGGCGGGTGACTTGTTCGAGCAGGTCGATCTCCGCGATTTCCGCCCGACCTTCGACGAGGCGATTCATCATGCGCATCATCCAGCCCGTGCCCTCGCGGCAGGGCGTGCATTGGCCGCAACTCTCATGCTTGTAGAACGCCGCGATGCGCGCGATGGCGCGGATCAGGTCAGTCGATTTGTCCATTACGATCACCGCCGCGGTGCCGAGACCGCTGCGCACATCGCGCAGACTGTCATAGTCCATCAGCACCGTGTCGCACACCGATTTCGGGAGCATCGGCACTGACGACCCGCCTGGAATGATCGCGAGCAGATTGTCCCACCCGCCGCGCACGCCACCGGCGTGCTTCTCGATCAGTTCACGCAGCGGAACGCCGAGTTCGTCTTCGACATTGCACGGCTTGTTGACATGGCCCGAGATGCAGAAAATCTTGGTGCCAGAATTCTTGGGGCGGCCGAGCGCTGAAAACCATGCCGCCCCGCGCCGCAAAATCGTCGGCGTGCAGGCGATTGTCTCGACATTGTTCACCGTGGTCGGACAGCCGTAGAGTCCCATCGCCGCAGGAAATGGCGGCTTCATCCGTGGCAATCCCTTCTTGCCCTCGATGCTCTCCAGAAGTGCCGATTCCTCGCCGCAAATATAAGCACCCGCCCCGCGATGGATCACGATGTCGAAATCCCACCCGGAGCCGCTCGCATTCTGCCCGATCAGCCCGGCGTCACGCGCCTCGTCCACCGCAGCCTGAAGATTGAGATATTCATTGTAGAACTCGCCGCGGACATAGATGAACGCGGTATGTGCACCGATCGCAAAGCCCGCGAGCAGGCAGCCTTCCACTAGCTTGTGCGGGTCGTGGCGGATGATGTCGCGATCCTTGCAGGTGCCAGGCTCGCTCTCGTCGCTGTTCACGACCAGATAGCTCGGCCGCCCATCGCTTACCTTCGGCATGAACGACCATTTCATGCCGGTCGGGAATCCCGCCCCGCCCCGCCCGCGCAGCCCCGAGGCTTTCATGTCCTCGACGATCGCATCCCGCCCGCGCGCGATGATCGCCGCCGTGCCGTCCCAGTCGCCGCGTGCCCGCGCGCCGGCCAGGTGCCAGTCATGAATGCCATAGAGATTGGTAAAAATGCGGTCCTTGTCGCTCAGCATTCTACGCAGCTCCGCTGCCGGATTCGGCGGGGATGGCGAACAGCGTCGTCGGTCCGCCTTCGGGTGCCGAATTCTGCCGCCCGATCGCCGATCCCGGCTTTGGCGTCTCGCCGCGCCGCAGCAAGTCGAGGAGCGCCTTGGTGCGCGGTCCGTCAAGGTCTTCGTAGAGATCGTCGTTGACCTGAACCACCGGTGCATTCACGCAGGCGCCGAGGCATTCAACCTCTTCGACGGTGAATGTTTCCCCGTCCGCCGCGGCAGCGCGGCTGCACGCCTCCATCACCACGTCCGATCCGCGCAGCCAGCACGGCGTCGTCGTGCAGACCTGCAAATGGAACCGCCCTACCGGCGTCGTATGAAACATGGTGTAGAAGGTCGCAACCTCGTAGACGCGGATACGCGGCATGCCGAGCCGATCGGCCACGACATCCAACGCGGCGCGCGGCACCCAGGCATGACCAGTCTGCCGCGCCATTTGCCGCTGGGCAAGATCGAGCAGCGGCATCACCGCGCTCGCCTGCCGGCCTTCCGGGTATTTCGCGATGATCGCCGGGATCGCGGCCTCGCTCGTCTCGTCGAAACCAAAGGCCATATCTGCTGTCTCGTCCATCGTTCAGCGATCCACTTCCCCGAAGACGATATCGATCGAGCCGAGCACGGCGATCGCATCAGCCAACAAATGACCTTTCGACATCAGATCGATCGCCTGGAGATGCGAAAATCCGGTCGCTCTGATCTTGCACCGATAGGGATGATTGGTGCCATCAGCCACCAGATAGACGCCGAATTCGCCCTTCGGCGCTTCGACCGCCGTATAGGTCGCTCCGGCCGGCACGTGATATCCTTCGGTGAACAATTTGAAGTGGTGAATCAAGGCTTCCATCGAGCGCTTCATCTCGGCACGCTTCGGCGGCGAAATCTTGTTGTCCTGAACCTTTACCGGGCCTTCGGGCATGTTTTTCAGCGCCTGGCGGATGATTTTCACGCTCTCGCCCATTTCGCGGACGCGCACGAGATAACGGTCGAAGCAGTCGCCATGCCGCCCTACCGGCACGTCGAACTCGACTTCGGAGTATTTGTCGTAAGGCTGCGTGCGGCGCAGGTCCCACGCCACGCCAGCCGCCCGCAGATTGGGGCCAGAAAATCCCATCCCAAGGGCGTCTTCCGCCGAGATTATCCCGACATCGACCAGACGCTGTCTGAAGATGCGATTCTCGTTCAGCAAATTCTGCAAATCGTCGAGAAATTTCGGGAAACTCTCGCTCCAAGCCCAGATTTCTTCGGCAAGTCCGGCAGGCAGATCCTTCGAAACTCCGCCCGGCCGGAAATAATTCGCGTGGAATCGCGCCCCCGAAACCGCTTCGTGGAAGGTGAGCAGTTTCTCGCGCTCCTCGTAGCCCCACAGGCTCGGTGATTGCGCCCCAACATCGAGGGCGAGATGCACGACGGTCAGCAAGTGATTGAGCACGCGGGTGATTTCGGAAAACAGCACCCTGATCCACTGGCCGCGCTCTGGCACGGTGATGCCGAGCAACTTTTCGGTTGCCAGTGCGAAAGCGTGCTCGCAGCACATCGGCGAGACGTAATCGAGCCGGTCGAAATAAGGTACCGCCTGAAGATAGGATTTGTATTCGATCAACTTTTCGGTGCCGCGATGCAATAGCCCGATATGCGGATCGGCGCGGACTACCGTCTCGCCTTCCAACTCCAGGATCAGGCGCAGGACGCCGTGGGTCGCCGGATGCTGAGGGCCGACATTGACCGTATGCCGCTCAAGCTGGCTGTCCCGTCCCGGCGCGGTCACCGGCACGATCTGCCGCATAGTACCGCTCATGCCTTGCTTCCTGCTTTCGGGTCGGCTTTTTCGTCGCCGGGCAGAGTCGTCATCGCCTCCCAGGGCGAGAGAAAATCGAAACTGCGGAACTCCTGGGTCAGCGCCACCTTACCATAGACGACGCGCTTCTGCTCCTCGTCATAGCGCAGCTCGACATAACCCGTCAGTGGAAAATCCTTGCGTAACGGATGCCCCTCGAATCCATAATCTGTCACAATCCGGCGATGATCGGCGAGGCCATCGAAGATGACGCCGAACAAATCGAACACCTCGCGCTCCCACCACGCGGTACCGGGCCAGATGGCGGTCACGCTGGAGATCGGCGTTGCCTCATCAGTGGTCACGATCACCCGCAGCCGGTCGTTTCGCGTCACCGACAGCAGATTATAAACGATATCGAATCGTTCCGCCCGTTGCGGCCAATCCACGCCGCACACATCCATGCACTGTTCGAAGGCAAACCGCGGATCGCCCCGCAAGGTGCGCATCAAATCTGCAAGGGAGCCGCGCGCTGCACGCACCACCCGCTCGCCATGGTCCACCGAGACGTCTCTCACGCCGTCGAGCGCGCGGAGCGCCGATTCGAAAGGATCGACGGGCGCCTCCGCCACGGTTCCGGCACTCTGGTCCTGTGCGTCAGTCACGGAGGATCGTCCCGGTGCGGCGGATTTTTTTCTGCAATTGCATGATGCCGTAGACCAACGCCTCGGCGGTTGGCGGGCAGCCTGGGACATAGATATCGACCGGCACGATCCGGTCGCAGCCGCGCACCACGGAATAGGAATAATGATAATAGCCGCCGCCATTCGCGCAGCTTCCCATCGAAATCACCCAGCGCGGTTCCGGCATCTGGTCATAGACCTTGCGCAGCGCCGGCGCCATCTTGTTGGTCAGCGTGCCAGCGACGATCATCACATCGCTCTGGCGTGGGGAATTGCGCGGGATGACACCAAAGCGGTCGAGATCCCAGCGCGGCATATAGGCATGGATCATCTCGACCGCGCAGCAGGCGAGCCCGAAGGTCATCGGCCACAAGCTGCCGGTGCGCGCCCAATTCACCAACCTGTCGAGATTGGCGACCACGAAACCCTTGCCGGCGATTTCGCCGGTAATCCCGCGGATCACGGCATCTTGGTCGGTCCCGGCCGATAGAGCCTCATGATTCCACGCAATATCAGTATCTTGCACGGCGTTCATCTCACGCGTCCCCGATCAGGCCACACAACGGCCGCTTACCAAATTCGTCATGCCCCGTCCATTTCCGGCCGCAATGCCATCATCATTCCCAATCAAGGGCACCCTTACGCCACTCATAAATAAACCCCACGGTGAGGATCGCGAGAAATCCGATCATCGACCAGAAGCCCAAGGCGCCGATCCGCGAAAGGCTCACCGCCCAGGGGAACAGAAAAGCGATCTCGACGTCGAAAATGATGAACAGAATTGCAACGAGATAATACCGGACATCGAATTTCCTGCGAGCATCGCTGAACGGCTCGAATCCGCATTCGTAGGCGCTCAGTTTTTCGCCGTATGGATTCTGGCGCGCTGCCAGCAGAGATCCCGCCACGAAAGCGATTCCGAGCAGACCCGCGATGGCCACGAACACGAGGATCGGGAAATAGTCGTGAAGAATGGGTTGCACCGTGATCAGCCCCCTATGACGCTCACGAGTTGGATCGGCACCAAATCGTACAACCAATGCCGATTGCTTTCCGCATGTCATACTGCGCGCGGAACAGGTCAACCCCGCAATCCGCGAAGGACCAGATCCCCCGTTATTATCCCATCAAGATTATGCGATAGATGGTTGACCAGCTTGAATAAACTGGCGCGAGTGACGGGGCTCGAACCCGCGACCTCCGGCGTGACAGGCCGGCGCTCTAACCAACTGAGCTACACCCGCGTCGTGGGGAGCCTACTAGAGCGCCGGCCGGCAGGCGTCAAGCGTAGCGGGGTGCGTGCTCAGGGGGCGGTCAACGCACCGCCGAGAGCGCCGACGCCACCGCCGATCAGCGCGCCGGTCGCCGGTTTGCCGCCGGACAAGGCGGAAATCCCCGCGCCCGCGCCCGCGCCGAGCATTCCGCCGGTCAGAGCCCTGGTGCCCGGCGAATAGCCGCAGGCAGCCAAACCAAGCGCCAATCCAAGAGCGAGAATCGGTCTGGTCCATGTCAACATCGCGATGCCCTCCGAAAATCGAACACAAGACGGACATGGGGTGCAGCGCTGACGAATCGCCGTCCCAGGTATGAATTCCAGTTCAGATGGGTGTGATCGGAGGTTTCAGTGCTACCCGTCGTCCGGTGCGGGAATGGGCGGTGACGGGATCGAACCGCCGGCCCTCTCGGTGTAAACGAGACGCTCTACCGCTGAGCTAACCGCCCAAGGATCTCATGCCAAGCGCTTGGCGATCCACGATTCGTCGTGAGCCGCCCTAAAATATCGGCAAGTAGGCCTGTACCAAGCCCGACGGCAAGCTGTTGTTCGCAACCATCAGTGCGAGGCGCATAGCGCCGAAACCATCCAGCGATCAAATGGACTGGATTGGTTCCCCCTGGCGTTGTTCGGGGTCGCAATGATGTGCGTAGAATGAGCCCCTTCAGAAAGGTTTCGCATCATTCCCAGAAATGCAGCCGAAATAAGCCGAACGCGCGGTCAGTTCACCGCGTCTTTCAGGGTTTTGCCAGGCTTGAACCGCACCGAGGTGGACGCGGGGATTTTAATCTCCTCGCCCGTCCGCGGGTTGCGGCCGGTTCCCGCCTTGCGCTGTGCAGTGCCGAAGGTGCCGAATCCCACCAAGCGCACTTCCTGCTTCTTTTTCAACGCCTTTTCGATCGCGGTGAATACCGCGTCGACGACTTCCGCCGCCTTGGCCTTGGAAAGATCGGTTTGTTCCGCCACGTCTGCGACGAGGTCCATCTTGTTCACGGATTGGTCTCCCGGTTGTGAAAAAGCCATGGAAAGGAGCATCTGGAAACAAGTCCGTACCTGTTCCCGATGTCGGTTCCCGACTCAAGGCGCGCACAGTAGAGGGGCCGGTTTCCTCTCGTCAACGAAGACGACGAAAAAACCGGCCCCATGACGCTGATTTAAGCCGCCACGAACGCCCAGAACGTCAGTGCGGCAGGGCGGCGCCAGCCGATTCAGCCGCACGTGGCGGAATCGGTTCCACCGGCTCTTCCCAGTCGATCGGCTCGGGTTTGCGCACCAGCGCCTGCCCGATCACCTCGTCGACATGAGATACCGCAATGATCTTCAACGATTTTTTCACATTCTCCGGGATCTCCGCGAGATCCTTCTCGTTGTCTTTCGGGATCAGCACCGTGGTGATGCCCGCGCGCAAGGCGGCAAGCAGCTTCTCCTTAAGTCCACCGATCGGCAGCACCCGGCCGCGCAACGTAATTTCGCCGGTCATGGCAATATCCTTGCGCACCGGAATACTCGTCAGTGCAGAGACAATCGACGTCGCCATCGCGATGCCCGCCGACGGGCCATCCTTTGGCGTGGCACCCTCGGGAACATGGACATGGATGTCGCGTTTCTCGAACACCGGAGGCTTGATCCCGAACTGGATCGCGCGCGAGCGGATATACGAAATCGCCGCCGAAACACTTTCCTGCATCACGTCGCCAAGCTTGCCGGTCTGTTTGACGTTTCCCTTGCCGGGCAGAAGCAGGCTTTCGATGGTCAGGATTTCGCCACCTACTTCGGTCCAGGCCAGGCCGGTGACCACGCCCACCATGTCCTCGGCCTCGGTCTCGCCGAAACGGAAACGTGGGACACCCGCGAATTTCTCAAGGTTCTTGCGGGTTACTGCGACTTTCGCAACCTTTTTGGTGACGATCTCCTTGACCGATTTGCGCGCCAGATTGGCGAGCTCGCGTTCAAGGTTACGCACCCCGGCTTCGCGCGTGTAGGTACGGATCAGTTCGCGCAGCACATCGTCGGAAACCGACCATTCCTCCGGTTTCAAACCGTGTGCCTCGGATTGCTTGGCGATCAGGTGCCGCCGGGCGATCTCGATTTTTTCATCCTCGGTATAACCGGGGATACGGATGATCTCCATGCGGTCGAGCAGCGGCTGCGGCATACGCAAGCTGTTTGCGGTGGTGACGAACATCACATCCGACAGATCGTAGTCGACTTCCAGATAATGGTCGTTGAAGGTCGCGTTCTGTTCGGGATCGAGAACCTCGAGCAGCGCCGAGGTGGGATCGCCCCGCCAATCCGAGCCCAGCTTGTCGATTTCGTCCAGAAGGAACAACGGGTTCGACGTTTTGGCCTTCTTCATGCCCTGAATGATCTTGCCGGGCATCGAACCGATATAGGTCCGCCGGTGGCCGCGAATTTCCGCCTCGTCGCGTACGCCGCCGAGCGACATCCGCACGAAGCTCCTCCCGGTCGCGTGGGCGATCGATTTGCCGAGCGAGGTCTTGCCGACGCCTGGAGGGCCGACAAGGCAAAGAATCGGCCCGCGCAGTTTCGGGCTGCGCGACTGCACCGCCAAATATTCGACGATGCGTTCCTTGATCTTGTCCAGACCATAATGATCGTCGTTCAGCACGCGCTCAGCCGCGACCACGTCGTTCTTGATCTTGCCGCGCTTCTTCCACGGAATGCCGAGTATCCAGTCGAGATAGTTGCGCACGACCGTGGCTTCCGCGCTCATCGGGCTCATGGTCTTGAGCTTCTTCAATTCCGCCACCGCCTTGTCGCGCGCTTCTTTCGAGAGCTTGGTCGTTTTGATTTTCTCTTCGAGTTCGGCGGTCTCGTCCTTGCCATCCTCGCCCTCGCCCAGCTCCTTCTGAATCGCCTTGAGCTGTTCGTTCAGGTAATATTCGCGCTGGGTCTTTTCCATCTGCCGCTTGACGCGATTGCGGATGCGCTTCTCGACCTGGAGCACCCCGATTTCGGCTTCCATATGGGCGAAAACGCGCTCCAACCGCTCGGCAATCGCCGAGGCTTCCAGCAATTCCTGCTTGTCGGCGATCTTCAGCCCGAGATGGCTCGATATGGTGTCGGCGAGCTTGGAGGCATCGTCGATCTGATTGACCGAAACCAGAACTTCCGGCGCGATCTTTTTGTTGAGCTTGATGTACTGCTCGAACTGAGCGACCACGCCGCGGGCCAGGGCTTCGAGTTCCTTGCCCTCCTGCCGCACATCGTCGAGCGGTTCGGCATAGACCTCGAAATGACTCTCGGTTTCCTTATATCCGGTGATTCGGGCCCGCCGGACGCCCTCGACAAGCACTTTCACCGTGCCGTCGGGCAGTTTGAGAAGCTGCAGCACGGTCGAAACGGTGCCGACATCATAGATATCCTCGGCGGCAGGGTCGTCCTGCTGGGCGTTTTTCTGCGCGACGAGCAGGATCTGCTTATCTTCCTTCATCACGCTTTCGAGCGCGCGCACCGATTTTTCACGGCCGACGAAAAGCGGTACGATCATGTGCGGGAACACGACGATATCGCGCAACGGCAGCACCGAAAGCAGTTCGCCGCAGGGTATTCCGGCGCCCGGTTTTCGGGTGGGGTCGGTCTCTGACATTAGACTACCTTTCCTGATCCACGTGCCCTGCCCGGAAGCGGCACAGAGCGCGGCGCCGGGTTATCCGGCCACAAAGGCGATATGGGGAGGCCATGGCGATCGCGCAATCCATGCGGCGGTCCGGCCGGTCTGCGCAGAAGCAGCTCTTCAAGACCCTGTTTCAGCCCGCTCTTTTCCATGCAGGAACAATGGGTTGGCGCGACCTTCGGCAACCTCGCCATTGATCATCACCTCCTCGACGCTGTCGAGACCCGGCAGGTCGAACATGGTTACAAGCAGGATCTGCTCCATAATCGAACGCAAGCCACGGGCACCGGTTTTGCGCAGAACCGCGCGGGTCGCGACCACACGCAGCGCATCGTCGGTGAAATTCAGCTTGACTCCTTCCATCTCGAACAAACGGGCATATTGCTTGACCAGCGCGTTTTTCGGCTTGGTCAGGATCTCGATCAATGCCGATTCATCCAGATCGTCCAGCGTCGCGACCACCGGCAGGCGGCCGATGAATTCCGGGATCAGGCCGAATTTCAGCAGGTCTTCGGGCTCGACGTCCTTCAGGATCGCGCCGGTGCGGCGTTCGCTCGGGTCGCGGACATCGGCGCCGAAGCCCATCCCCGAACCCTTGCCGCGCTGGGCGATGATTTTCTCTAGCCCGGAGAAAGCGCCGCCACAAATGAACAATATGTTCGTGGTATCGACCTGGAGGAACTCCTGTTGCGGGTGTTTGCGTCCGCCCTGCGGCGGCACCGAGGCCACGGTTCCTTCCATGATCTTGAGCAGAGCCTGCTGCACGCCTTCGCCGGACACATCCCGCGTGATCGAGGGATTGTCGGATTTGCGGCTGATCTTGTCGACCTCGTCGATATAGACGATGCCGCGCTGCGCCCGTTCGACATTGTAATCCGCCGATTGCAACAGTTTCAGGATGATGTTCTCGACATCCTCCCCGACATAACCAGCCTCGGTCAGCGTCGTCGCGTCCGCCATGGTGAACGGAACGTCGAGAATCCGCGCCAAGGTCTGCGCCAGCAGCGTCTTGCCCGAGCCGGTGGGCCCGATCAGCAGGATGTTGGACTTGGCGATTTCGATGTCGTTATTCTTCTGAGCGTGGGCAAGGCGCTTGTAGTGGTTGTGTACTGCAACACTGAGCACCTTCTTGGCCTGATCCTGGCCGATCACGTAATCGTCCAGCACCTTGCAGATCTCGCGTGGAGTGGGCACGCCGTCCCGCGACTTGACGAGATGGGTGCGATGCTCCTCGCGGATGATATCCATGCAGAGTTCGACACATTCGTCGCAGATGAAGACCGTCGGGCCCGCGATCAGCTTGCGGACCTCGTGCTGGGACTTGCCGCAGAACGAGCAGTACAAGGTGTTCTTCGACTCTCCTGATTTCGTGCTCATCAACGCTCCAGCAGCGCCCCAAAAGCGGCGGCGCACAATCAATCCGTCAGAGACTAGACCCCGGGGGCGGATCGCACAAGCATTCCACCCCCAAGAGTCGCCTGATTGCAACAGTTTCGGGATAGATGTCGGGTGGGTGGTGACCCGATCAACCCCCGCTTTTCGCGGGACTGATTTCCTTAACGGTCGAGTCGGAACGGATCGGGTTCCGTGTCACGACCTCGTCAACTAGTCCGAAAACCTTGGCTTCCTCGGCGGACATGAATCGATCGCGCTCCAGCGCGCGCTCGATGTCCTCAAGAGTCTGGCCGGTATGGGTCACGTAAATGTCATTCAGGCGGCGGCGCAGCGTAAGGATCTCCCTCGCCTGGATCTCGATATCGGCCGCCTGACCCTGCGCGCCGCCGGAGGGCTGGTGGACCATGATCCGTGCGTTCGGCAAAGCGAAACGTTTGCCTTTTTCGCCTGCGGCCAAAAGCAGACTGCCCATCGAGGCCGCCTGGCCGATGCATACGGTGGTTACTGGGCTACGAATATATTGCATCGTGTCATAGATCGCGAGGCCGGCCGATACCACGCCGCCGGGGCTGTTGATGTAAACCGCGATATCCTTCGACGGATTTTCACTCTCCAGAAACAGCAATTGAGCGGAAATCAGCGAGGCGACCTGATCGAAGACCGGGCCGGTCAGGAAGATGATCCGCTCCTTCAGAAGGCGCGAAAAGATATCGTAGGCCCGCTCGCCCCGCGCCGTCTGCTCGACGACCATGGGCACGAGATTGTTCATATAGATGTCGATCGGGTCCCGATCCATCGGCGTATTCCTCTTGAACCTGGGCCGGCGCCGCCGCACCCGTATGAAACGAACGAACTGCCGAGATCCATTCCGCCTCGCCAAGGCCGGGCCGGACGCCGCAGGAGTCAAGATTAGCCGATGGGCGGGCGCCGTCCATCCCCCTTCGGTCGTCGCTGCTCCCCTCGCGTCAGTCGTCGCTGTCGGCGAACAATTCCTCGGGGGAAACCTCCTGGTCGGTCACCGTGGCAAGTTCCAGCGCGTAATCGACCACCTTGTCCTCGAAGATCGGGCCGCGCAGCCGGTCCATGGCGCGCGGGTTCTTCTGGTAGAAATCGACGATCATTTTTTCCTGGCCGGGGAATTGCTGCAATTCCTGGATCATCGCGCGACGCAGATCCTGCTCGGACACCTGCACGTTGTTGGACCGACCGATTTCGGCGACCAGCAGGCCAAGCCGTACTCGCCGATCGGCGATGGCGCGGTATTCGCTCCGCAGGGTCGCTTCGTCCTTCGCGGCGTCCTCGGCGTCGAGCCGGTCGGCGGCGCGTTCGGCTTCGACCTGCCGCCAGATTTCCGCGAATTCTGCATCCACCAGCGTTTCGGGAGTCGGAAAATCGGCCTGCTCGGCGAGCTTGTCGAGCAATGCGCGCTTGAGCTTCATGCGGCTCGCGCCGGCGCGGGCTCCCTCGAGCCGTTCGCCAAAGAATTTGCGCAATTCGGCGAGGTTTTCGAACCCATTGGCTTCGGCAAAGGTATCGTTCAGCACCGCCGGAATCTTGCGTTTCAGCGCCTTGCCGGTAATGTCGAACGTGGCTTCCTTGCCGGCGAGATTGGCGGCTTGATAGTCTGCAGGAAAGGTGACGGTGATGACGCGATGTTCACCCGGCGCCAATCCTTCGACCTGCTCGGCGAAGCCGGGAATGAACCCCGAGCCGCCGATCTCGACATCAGTGTCCTGCGCGGCGCCGCCGTCGAACGGCACATCGTCGAGCGTGCCCAGGAAATCGACAGTTAGGATTTCACCCTTTGCCACGCCGCGGGTTTCCTCGATCGGTTCGAGGCTTGCGCGCTGGTCGGCGAATTTGGCCATCGCCTCGTCGATTTCCGCTTCGGTCACCGGCGCCTTCGGCCGGGTCAGGCTGATCGCCTTGAGGTCGGGGATTTTTACCTCGGGCAGGATCTCCATTTCGACCTTGAATTCGAGATCTGTCTCGGTGCCGGGATTGACCACTTCGACCTTGGGCGAGACGGCTGGGCGCAAGCTGCGTTCGGCCAGCATTCTGTCGGTCGCGTCGTTCACCGAGGCTTCGAGAACCTCCGCCGCGACGGCATCGCCGAAGCGCCGGCGCACCATCGACAACGGCACCTTGCCCGGCCGGAATCCCGGCATCTGCATCGTCTTCGACAGCTCGGCGAGGCGCTTCTCGCGCTTCTCGGTGAGATCGGCCCCCGGCACGACGACGGTGAAACCACGCTTCAGCCCATCGCTCAGGGTCTCGGTAATCTGCATGTCCAAGGATATCCTTACGTTACGCCACTCAACAAGATCCACCAGCCGTCATGCGGGCGGAGGGACTTGAACCCCCACGGCTTGCGCCACCAGAACCTAAATCTGGCGTGTCTGCCAATTTCACCACGCCCGCCGAAAACCGCCCGCAGAAAGCCAGATCGCACGCGATCCGCACGTTACTGATCGCGGCGGCAACTAGCGCGGATCGTCGTTCCCGACAAGCGCATCGGCGGTAAATCTGGACGTTTACCTCGTCAGAAGCGGTAGCGCATCCCGGCGGTCACCATCCGCTGATTGCCATCCGAGCGGGCGAAGGTGGTCGCGAGATCGACGCTGGCAGCGAGTTGACCGAAAATCGTGGCAGTCGCACCGATATCCGCGACGCCCCATCTGGTCGCCTGATTCGGGAAATTGGTGGTCAGCCCGACCAGCGGTTCGTCGGTGAAAACGCTGGCGAAGCTGCCCCGCGTGCCGTCAAGCTCGGCCTGACCCTCGATCGAGCCATGCGGGCGCAGATCGAGCGCGCCGATATGCGCGCTGGCCGAAACGCCAAGGCCGAAACTCGCGATCGTGCGCGACAGGGACTGGGTTTGCACCGCCATGACCAGCGCCGGATCGCCCTGCTGGGTATAGGCGTTCACGTTGGCCTGGGTGGCGTCCAACCCGACGATCGGGCCGAAAGCGAGAGCGCCGCGACGGATCAGATAGCCGCCATTCACCACGACGCTGTCGGTATGCCCGCCCGGAGCAGCGGTCATCGGCACGAGAACGCCCGGTGCGCTGAACTGGGTGACCTGGGCAATGCCGTAATCGACCTGACCGTCGAGAAACAGATGCCGCGACTGCGCCATCGCATAGGCGGCAAACTGATAGGCATGAGCCTGAACATTAGCGCCGCCATTCACCGTCGCATTATCAGTGCCGTAGCCGAACGCGAGGCCCGCGGCGATATGCGGGTTGAACCGATAATCCGCCCCGGCGGTCACGGTGCCGATATTGTCGCTGAATCCCAGATTGCCCGGCGCATTGCTGCGCGACCCATAATCATAGCCGCCGGTCACATAGACAGAAAGGCGATGATCCGGCATCGGACCCATCGGGCCGGTATCTCCTTCCGCGGCATCGGCGAGCATCGGTGCGGACGGCAGATTGACCGAAATTCCCGAGGCACCGTTGCGCAGAGCGTCCATTCGCGCCGAGATCGACGCCGAGAACGCTTCGGCACCGGAGGCAAGTAGTCGCGCCGGCGCGGCGAGCGAATCCAGGTTGTTCAGTGCACTTGCGCTGTACTCCGCAACCAGCAGATGCGTATGCGTGGTGGGATGCACGTTGCCCCAGAACAGGTACTGGTTCTGCACCGATAGCGGCTGACCAAGGCAGGCGGCGGTCAACCGGCAGGCATCGGTGACGTTGGTGATGCCGAAAGCGCCCGGATTCACCAGCAATTCCTTGAACAACAGCGATTGATTGATCAGAATGATGTTGGTACCGATTTTCTGGTGAATCGTCGCGATCGCCCGTTCAAGCGCCGCATCATGCGCCGTCGAGATCTGATCTGCGACGAAACTCTCCAGCGGGTTGGCGTTGAATTCAGGGGTGGCACCCAGCGGCGGCAGGCTTTGCACGATGATCTGCCTCGCGCCGAGTTGTGCCAGTTGCACGATGCCCTCGCTGGTCTGGGTGATCGCCGTGGTCACCGCCCCAATAATGATCTGCTTGTATTGGGCCGGATCGGCTAGGATTTGTCCGGCCGCGACGAAATAGTTGTTCGCCCCCACCCACACGCCAACGACATCGCGCGATGTGAAATGCCCGCCTTTACTAGCAAAACTCTGAATTTCCTGTAAAAAACTCGGCAGCGGCGCCGGAAACCCTTCCACGTTCGAGATATTGTTGAAGGTCTGGCCATCGATCGTCAGCGGGCCGGTAAAGGCGCCGCCCACGCCGTAATCATTGGAGGGCTGAAAATCGAGGCCTGTCAGGCCCGGTAGATACTCGGCCCAGACCGGACCGTTGGAAAAATGATATTCGTAATAGGGCGGGCTGGGGGGATACGGAATTCCGGTCAAGCGCGGGATGTTGCCGTTATCGACTAGACTGTCGCCGAACGCATAGAAACTGCCGGGTGAGGCCGCATAAGCAAAGGGGGCGATCGCCAGCGCCAGCGCAATGCCGGATAGCGCAAGACCACCCGCCAGGGCTTTCTTGAGTGACATCCGAATCTCCCGTGACTGTAGACTTATTTTCGTTAACGTCAGGGAATGTGCGCTGAGGATAGGCGCCGGTCAATCGCCGAATCCCCCCACGCGCGAAGGTCTGGGCGATGTTGCCCTTTTGCCATGCGCGCACGGGCGCACGATGAACGCTGTATCGAAGATTCTGAAAGTTCAAATGCATAGAGGCCGCCTGATCGGCAACCGGAGGGCCGTCAGGTGCGCGTTCGCTCCTGCGTCGTTTCCTCGGGAGGGCCGGAAAGGGCTTCGATCAACGCGCCGCGCAATTGTGCGAGCTTGCGTTCATTTTGCACTTTCAGGCCGAACACGTCCTTCACGTAAAAAACGTCCACGGCCCGCACGCCGTAGGTCGTGATATGTGCCGAGGCGATTTGCAGCCCTTGCCCGGTGATCGCCGCCGTCACGTCGTGCAGCAGGCCGGGCCGGTCGCGCCCGTTCACCTCGATCACGGTGTGACGATTGGAGGCGCGATTGTCGACGACCACACGCGGCGGCACATGGATCGCGCGCATCCGTCCGCCGGCCACATTGCGGCCGGCCTTGCGGATCTCCGCAGAAAGCCTAAGCCGGCCGGACAGCACCTGCTCGATCACCGCGGATATCCGCGCCAGACGGTGCGGCGCATCCAGCGGCCCACCGCCGGCATCCTGAATCCAGAACGTATCCAGCGCCATGCCGTCGGTCAGCGTGTGGATTCGCGCATCGACGATCGAGGCGCCGGCAACCGCTAGCGCTCCGGCGATCCTGCTGAACAATCCGGCATGGTCCGCCGTATAGACGACGATTTCGGTAACCCCCCGCGCCGGCAACGGTTCGGCGGCCACCACCAGCGGCATGTTCCGCTGCTTCGCGTCGCGGATCAGCCTGCCGTGGCGCGCGATAGTTTCGGGGTCGAATCCAAGCCAATATCCCGGATAGCCAAGGTTGAGAAAATCCTCACGATCGACGGCAGGCCAGTCGGCCAACAATTCGCTGACCATCTGCTTGACCCGCGCGACCCGGACATCGCGTTCGGTGGTCGCAAGCCCGCCCTCCAGAACCTCGGCCACGCGCGCATAGATTTCTCGAAGCAGCGTCGCCTTCCAGCCATTCCAGACCTTGGGCGAAACCGCGCGGATATCCGCCACGGTCAGGATCAATAGGAGGCGCAGCCGCTCCGGCGATTGCACGACGTCAGCGACGTCGAGAATCGTTTTCGGGTCGTCGATATCGCGGGAAAACGCCGTCTGGCTCAGTAGCAGATGATGCAGTACCAGCCAGGAGACCATCTCGGTCTCTTCCGGGTCGAGACCGAGTGCGGGGCCGATCGTTGCGGCAAGTTCCGCGCCGATCTCGGAATGGTCCCCGCCCCTGCCCTTGGCGATGTCGTGGAGCAGCAGCGCGACATAAAGCGCGCGGCGCGATTGCAGATGCCGGGCGACGCCACTCGCCACCGGCGCGATCTCGACGAGTTCGCCTCGTTCGATCATATTGAGTACGCCGATGGCATGAATCGTGTGCATGTCCACGGTATAGACATGGTAGCTGTCGAACTGCATCTGCCCGACGATGCGCCGCCAGTCCGGCAGATAGCGGCCGAGCGCGCCGGTCTCGTTCAGTATCTTCAGCCAGTGCGCGCCATCGGCGGTTGGTTCGCCGGCGCCGCACAGAAGATCAAGAAACAGGGCCGCCGCCGCGGGATCGCCGCGCAACTCGGCGGTCCGGCGTGCGCCCCGGATCATCGCGCGCAGGGCAAGCGGATGCAGCGCAAGCGCACGGTCGCGTGCGAAACGAAGGATGCGGAACAATTGCAGCGGCTCAACCGTCGGCTCGCGGCCCTGAGCGAATAGGATGCGCCCGTCGGCAAGCACGAATCCGGCATCCGCGAGTTCCGAATCGGTCGCGGGCGCGATCGCCGGCGGGCCGAGTGCCGCGCGAAGCACGGCCGGCTCCAGCACGCCGGTCACCCGCGCGACCTCGCGCACCACTAGGAAGTAGTGGCGCATGAAGCGCTCGACGCCGTCCTGCCGCCCATGGCGTGTATATCCCATGCGCGCACCGATCACCGGCTGCAGGTCGAAGGTCAGCCGCTCTTCGGCGCGGCCGGCGACATAATGGAGGTGGAATCGGACGGTCCAAAGATAATCCCAGGCACGCTTGCACGCCCGCGCCTCCGAGGCGCTAAGAATCCCGCCGCCGGGTGCGGAGGGTCCGACCAGTTCGGTCATCGCGAAGGTGCCGAACACATAGCGCGCGACCCAGTAGAGCGTTTGCAGATCGCGCAGCCCGCCCTTTCCCTCCTTGATGTTGGGCTCGACCATGAACGGCGTATCGCCGAACCGGGCGTGGCGGGCGGCGCGCTCCTCCTGTTTCGCAGCGATGTATTTAGCGGGGCTTTCGGCGGCGCAATCGGCGCGGAAGGCGAGCTGGAAATGCGCGAACAGAGGCCGGTCGCCGGCCAGGCAGCGCGCATCGAGCAGCGAGGTGCGGATGGTGATGTCGCCGCTTGCCTCGGTCAGGCAATCGGCGGTCGAACGCGTGGCGTGGCCGACTTTCAGACCGAGATCCCAAAGAAAATACAGGATGAATTCGACCGCCCGCTCGACCCGTGCCGAAGGTTCATGATCGGTCAGAAACAAAAGATCGATATCGCTGAACGGCGCGAGCGTGGCCCGGCCATAGCCCCCGGTGGCCGCGACCGCGAGCCGGTCGCCCGCTTCGACCGGCAGCAATTCGAGCGCATAACGGATCAGGGCGGCAATAAACTCATCCATCAGGCCCGAGAGCAGCCGTGCGGCAGCAAGTCCGCTCAGTTCCCCGAGTTCGAACCGCGTTTGCACATGGGTTTGCAATCGGGCGAGCTGGCGGCGGAACAAGCCGAGCGCCGCATCGCGCGGCGGCACGGCGCCCGTGGGAATAAGTGCCGCGAGCGTCGCGCCGACATCCGGGCGATCGCGGCCTGCGCCGTCGAGCGGGGCCGAGACGAAACCTGACGGCGCTTCCGGCAGATCGGGCAAGAAAAATGGCGATGATTGTGCGGTATCCGTCATATCATCCACCCTCTACCGCGTCAGGCTCCGCATCGCCAAGAAACTTTCGTCGCCACGCATAAATCAGATCGAGCGCCTCGCGTGGCGACAGTCGATCGGGATCGATACCGGCGAGCGCCGCACGCCATTCCGGCGCTTCTGCAGGATCGGCCAAGGCCGGTGCGTCCTCCATGCCGGCGAATAGCGGCAAGGATGCGGCGGGACTTTGAGTTCGTTCTGCCGCGCGCAGCAGGGAATCCGCTCGGCGGACGATGTTCTCCGGCACCCCTGCCAGTTTTGCCACATGCACGCCCCAGCTTCGTTCCGCCGCCCCCTCGATGACTTCATGCAGGAACACCACCTCGCCGCGCCACTCCTTCACCCGCATCGTGCAGGGGCGCAGCCGGGGCAGCGCCGCATCCAATTGCACGAGATCGTGAAAATGCGTCGCGAAAATGGCGCGGCTTCGGATCATCCCGTGCAGAGCCTCGAGCACCGCCTGGGCGATCGCCAACCCGTCCCTGGTGCCGGTGCCCCGGCCGATCTCGTCGATGATCACGAAGCTGCGAGGGCCGGCCTGATGCAGGATCGCTGCCGTTTCGATCATCTCGACCATGAAGGTAGAGCGGCCGGCGGCCAGATCGTCGGCGGCCCCGACACGCGAAAACAGCCGGTCGACCAGACCGATCCGCGCTGCGTCGGCCGGCACCGGCAACCCGGCCTGAGCGAGCACGATCATCAAGGCGTTCTGCCGGAGAAATGTCGATTTGCCCGCCATATTCGGGCCCGTAAGCAACATCAGCCGGCGTTCGGACGAAAGATCGGCGTCGTTGGCGATATAGGACTGGCCCGGCGGTAGTGCCGCTTCGACCACCGGATGTCGCCCGGCATCGATGACAAAATCGGTTCCCTCGGTCAGGCAAGGCGCACACCAGCGCCCGATCTCGGCGAGGCTCGCCGCCGACTGGAGTGCATCGAGCCGAGCCAAGGCCTCGGCACAGGCGCCGATCCGATCCTCATGCCGAACCACCTGACGCAGCAGATGATCGAGCACCAGCGCCTCGCGAGCGGCTGCCCTGTCATGCGCTTCGGCGATCCGCCGATCCAGATCCGACAGCTCCGGATGGGAGAAACGGGCGGCAGAGGCAAGACCCTGGCGCAGAATCAGTTCGGGGAAGTCGCGCAATGCATCGATGGCGCTGGACGGTGCCTCCAGCACGTAACCGAGCTGATTGTGATGGCGCACTTTCAAACTTGCCACACCGTAGCGGGAGGCGAGTTCGGTCTGCAGGCCAGCGATTACCTGCCGCGTTTCGTCGCGCAGCCGGCGCTCGGCATCGAGTTCGTCGTCGAAGCCGGGCCGGATTGACGAACCTTCGCCGAGCCGCGACGGTGGCGTTTCGACCAGCGCCGACTGAAGCAGCGCCGCAAGCGCGGCCGAAGGATCGAGTGCCGCGATATCAGCGGCGAGCGGCTGTACCGAATCGCTGCCCATCAGGGGAGTCAATGCTCTTCTGACAGTGGCAGCGCTCGCCAGCGCATCACGAACCTGGCCGAGATCGCGCGGCGCCAGCCGCCCTGCGTTGCGCGCGGCCAGACTCAGCCGCGCCAGTGCCCGAGCGAGATCCGGCGCGCCGCGCAATCCGGCGCGCACGGATCGCAATGCATCGGGAGCCGCAATCAGGGACTGCCAGCCCGCCTGTCTTGCCCGCAACGCATCGATGGCGTCGAGCGGCGACGCAACCCAGCCGGCGAGCATTCGCGCGCCGGCTGGGCTGACGGTTCGTTTGATCGCGCCGAACAGGCTGCCTGCTTCCGACCCGTCGCGCGCGCGCAGCAAATCGAGACTCGCGCGGGTCGCCGCATCCATCGCCAGCAGACCGTGATCGGCGGTTCGCACCGGATGGGCAAGACGCGGCAAGGCGCCGGCCTGGCTGCGCTCGACGTAGCGCAACGCCGCCGCCGCCGCCGAAGCCTCGGCATCGGTAAAGGCGCCGAACGCATCAAGTGAGGTGACATTGAAGACACGCACGAGATACCGGCGCGCGGCCTCGGGTGGCGGCGTTTCCGCTTCGGCACGGCGATCGGCATAGGCGCCGAGCGTTGACACTCCGGAAGCGATGATTTCTGCGGGATCGAGTCGGCCGAGCAGAGCGGCGAGCGCGCCGGTCGGGATAATCGCGGTTTCGAACATCGCGGTCGAAACATCGAGCCACGCCGCGCCGAGCCGATCTCCATCGGCGGCGAGCGCCAGGAGAATATTGCTGCTGCCGGCTTCAAGCAGCGCTTCCTCGGTAATCGTGCCGGGGGTGATCAGGCGGGTCACTGCCCGCTCGATCGGTGTTTTGCCGCCGCGCGCTTTGGCCGCCTCGGGCGTTTCGAGCTGCTCTGCCACCGCGACGCGGAAGCCGCGCCGGATCAGCCGCCCAAGATAAAGGTCGCGCTGGGAGACCGGCACGCCGCACATGCGGACAGGTTCGCCCTGATGCGTTCCGCGCGCGGTGAGCGCGATGTCGAGCGCGGCTGCCGCCGCCTCGGCGTCGTCGAAGAACAGCTCGTAGAAATCGCCCATGCGAAAGAAAATCAAGGCGTCGGGATAATCCGCCTTCGCCCTGAACCATTGCGCCATGGCAGGTGTTGCGCCTTCGGCGCGGCTCGCATCCATCGGGTCAATCTAGTCGATGACGCATCGGCTGCGAAGCCGGATTGCCCGTCGCCTGTCAAGCGGGCACAAGGGAAGCGATGGAGCGGCACGACGTCACCGATCGCAAAACGTCCAAGCTGCGTGCCAAATACCGGCACGGCTTGCCGATCGCTCTCCTCCTAGCTCTGCCGCTTTTGGCGAGTGGTCTCATTCTAGCCGGCATCGTCGCGAACAATCCAGCCTTGTTCGTGGCGTTTCTGACCGGATCGATGGGCAAGCGGCTTTTGCTTGCCGCTCCCGGCTGGTTCGATCCCACAATCGGCCTGATCACCCAGCCGCTCGGCATGCTGAGCGCGGCGGATTGGCTGCACGGCATCGTCCCCTGGTGGAATCCCTATTCGGGAGTGGGCATGCCGCTTGCCGCCGAAATGCAAACCATGTCGTTCTTCCTGCCCTTCGTTCTGCTGCTGAAATCCTGGCAGGGCTGGCTCGTGCTCAAGCTGATTCTCCAGATGCTGTGCGGCCTGTTCATGTATGCGCTGCTGATCGAACTGGGCCTGACAAGGCTAGCCGCGTTTCTGGCTGGTGCGCTATATGCGCTGAACGCGACTTTTTTTCTCGTGCCGCATACGATGGGTCCCCTGCCCTTCGCGCCGCTGCTTCTGCTCGGCATCGAACGCGCGCAGCGCGCGGCACGGGAAAAGTGGCCGCTCGGCTGGGGATTGATCCCGCTCGCTCTCGCTTATTCGATTTATGGCGGCTATCCTGAATCCGCCTATATCGACGGAATTCTTGCCGCTGTGTGGGTGATGTGGCGATTCGCAACGATCGGCGATGCACGCTGGCGCTTTGCCGGAAAGATCGCGCTGGGTGCAGGGATCGGGCTGGCGCTTTCGCTGCCGCTTTTGGTGCCCTTCTTCCAATATATCGCACAATCCTACCTCAGCCGGCACGCGAAGCTGTTCAGTTGGATCTGGTTGGAGTCGCCCGGAGCGCCGGTGCAGCTTTTTCCGTTCATCTACGGGCCGATTGGAGCGGCACCTCCCGCCGGCGTGCCGGCAGCGCTGGTCAATCTGATTCAGGCTTACTGGGTTCAACTTGGCGGCTGGTTCGGGCCGATCGCGGTGACGCTCGCTCTCGCTGCGCTGCTACGCCCCTCGCCGCAACGCGGCCTTGCTTTCGTGATGTTCGGCTTCGTTCTGGTCTGGCAGGCGCGAATCTGGGGCTTTCCCCCAGCGATCTGGCTGATCGACGCCCTCCCTTTGATGGCGCAGACCGACGCGATCCGATTCTGTGGTCCCGCGATGGAGATTGCCTGTTTCATCATGGCCGGAATCGCCGTCGATGCCTGGCAGCGGTCAGGGGCTCTCGACAGGAGTGCGACGATCTTGCTCGCCGCACTCGGTGTCGCAGTCATTCTGATCGCGGTGCTGCCTGCGTCCGGCGCCTTGCGTGCGTGGTTCGCTGGCGCCGCCGCACCGCGCAGTTTTGCCTTGGCGGCGAGCGGATCTGAACTCGGGCTCGCGGTTGCGGCCGGCTTGCTCCTCACGATTCGGCCAAGTCGGATTGCCTTGCTGGCGCTTGCATTTATCCTCGGCGCGGATGCCCTCGGCACCGCCGCGATCGGCCAGTTAGGGGCACCGTTTCGTGGCAAACTCGATCTCGACGGGGTGCGCTATCTGCAGCACCATCTCGGTGGAGCGCGATTCTACTCGCTGCAACCTTTCGGTCCGAACTATCCGGCGGCATACGGACTCGCTTCGATCGACGAGAACGAATTACCGGTTCAGGCCACGTGGAATCGTTACATCCATCAACACCTCGATCCTTACGCAGATGTCGTGCTGTTCATCGGCTTGCAGACGCGCACCCTGGGCTGCGTGCTATTGCCGCATATCGCAGCGGCATTGCGGAGTGGGATATTTATCCGCCCCCAACCCGGGACCATCCCGCCCGATCAAGCCACCGAACTCCGCCGGCATCTCGCTGCATATGAGACGATCGGGGTGAAATATGTACTGGCACCGCCAAATCAGAACCCGTTCACCGCCGTTCAGGCTCTGCCGGAGGATTCCGCGTCGCGAATTCCGTTCGCGCTGGGACCAGATGCCGTGCTGGACGGCGCGATTCCGGCCGGGCTGCTGCGCATCGACCGGATCAATCGGGTCGATGTGCTGATCGGCACCTACCACGGTGCCTCAAGTGGCCATCTCAGCCTAAAGATTTGCGTAGGCACGGAATGCGCAATCGGTAAGGCCGATCTGGCAACCGCGAGCGATAACCAGTTTCTGGAGATCCCGCTTGTTCACCCGCTTGTGGTGCCGGCAGGCGCGTCGGTCACTTACCAACTCGCACATGCGGCAGGAGGTGCCGTTGCGATCTGGCTTGGTACACTTCGGCAGGACGCGCCGTCATCTCTCACGCCTGCAGGGGCACCGGCTTTGCACGCGCCGATCCTGCGATTCGTGTCGCATCCGGCCGGTATATTGCCGCGTCTCGTTTTTCAGGACCGGGTCATGCGCATTTATCGCCTGCCGTGGAATCGGCCATTATTCTCGGCAGAACCCGTCTGCCATATTGCCTCGCTGAATTGGAATACGGTCGATGCCACGTGCATCGCACCGGCAGTGCTGACTTGGCTCGAAGCGGATTACCCCGGCTGGCATGCGCGTATCGACGGACAGGCCACGCCGATCGCCGCGGCCGAAACCATGTTTCAGTCAGTCGCCCTGCCCGCCGGGACCAGTCGCGTACGGTTCTTCTATCGGCCACCGTTCATCCGCATCAGTTGCGCTGTTGCCCTGGCCGGTATGGTGATCTGGTTGACCCTACTTATGATCGGGGCAAAGCGAAGGGTTTAGATGGCGCTACCGACCTGCCCCGGCGCCATCCCATGTGCGGTGTTGTCGCACTCGAACCATTCCAGGACATCGCGTTTCGGCAATGGCGGAGAGAACAGAAACCCCTGACCATCGTGGCACTGATAGGCGCGCAGAATATCGGCATGACGCGCGGTTTCAACACCTTCTGCGGTCACGCGCAGCCCTAGGGTCCGGCTCAATTCGATGATCGCCTTGACGATTGGCGCATCGTTTTCGCGGCGTTCCAAATCAACGATGAAGCTGCGGTCGATCTTCAGTCGATCGAACGGAAAGCCTCGCAAGGTTGCCAGAGAGGAATAGCCGGTCCCGAAATCATCGATCGCGATGCGGCATCCGAGTTCTCGCAGGCGATGGAGGTTTTCGAGCGTGCGTCCCTCGGTTTCCAGCACGGCCGATTCGGTTACTTCGAACTCGATCCGGCCGGGGTCGATTTTCGATCGTTCGATGATGCCTGAGAGTTGATCGAACAACCATGCCTCGCGAAGATGCAGTGGAGAGAGATTGACCGCGATCGAGACATTGGCCGGCAGTTGAGCGGCGACTGCCAGGGATTCCGCGAGAACGAATGCCGTGATCGTGCCGATATGACCGCTCTGTTCGGCAATTTCGATGAACTCGTCGGGCGCGATGATGCCGCGCTCGGGATGGTGCCAGCGCACCAGGGATTCGAGCCCGGTGATCTTGTGCGTGTCGAGAGCGACGAAAGGCTGGTATTCGACGAAAAGTTGTTCGCTCAGCAGGGCCCGCTTGATATCGCGCTGCAGGCTGCGACGTTCCTGGAGATGACGGTCCATCTCCCGGTCGAACAGACGCCACGTGCCGCGCCCGGCATCTTTGGCCCGATAAAGCGCTAGATCGGCATTCTTGTACAATTCCTCCGACGTTTCGCCGTCATGCGGCGCAAGGGCGATACCGATACTGACCCCGATCTCGACGGTGACGCCATCGAACTTGAACGGACGGGCGATGCGGTCGATCACCCGCTCGGCCACGGCGGTTGCGTCGAATTCGTTATTCGAGGGTAGCACGATGGAAAATTCGTCACCACCAAGTCTTGCTGCGATGTCTCGATCGCGGATCGCGCTGCGGATTCGATGCGCGACCGCGCGCAGCACCGAATCGCCAAGGCCATGGCCATAACTGTCGTTGATCGCCTTGAACTGATCGAGATCGAGACAGAGCAAAGCCGCACCGGACCGGCTGCCGTCGGCAAGCAACTGACCGAGGGCATTATTGAATTCCGTGCGGTTGGCAAGGTCGGTCAGCGTGTCGTGCCTGGCAAGGTAGGCGATGCGTTCGCGCGACTGGTGCATCGCGGTGACATCGGAACCGACGCCCCGATAGCCGATAAATACTCCGGCCTGATCGGTGATCGGCTTGCCGGTAAGGGACCACCAGCGCTGCTCGCCATCCATATTCGCAGGGACGACGATGTCGCGGAACGGTCGTTGCATTTCGAATTTCAGGCGAAGTGGTTCGTAGGGGTCCCCGGTGTTTTTCCGCACCTTGCGGATCGTGTCGTCTTCTCCGGCAATGAAGGCGAGAAAATCTCCGCGGATCGATGCGGCCGGTCGGCGTGCCACCTCGGCAAATCGTGCAGAAGCGTGCTTGAGGTTGCGTTCGGCATCGGTCTCCCAGAGCCAGTCGCTGGCATTTTCTTCGAAATCACGGAGTAAGACACGGATGGTTTCACTCGTTTGAGTGAGGCGAAGGGAAGCAACAGTTCTCTCAATCAATCTATTGTTTATAAAAATAATAGAAATCAATGTGTAAACAGTATAAGAAAGCAAACATAAAAATACAGGAAAATAAAAAAAACGAGCGTCTTCAAAAACAGGGACAAATGATCCAATAACAATCGGAATCCAAAACGCAAAAGCATAAGTCAATGGGCCGCCAATAACCGCGCTAGAAATCAAACCAATTTCAACGCCAAAAAGTAATATTACTTGTGGGCCGTTGCTTGAATATATCATGATATTAATAAATATTGACCAAAAAATTCCAAGAAATAGTCTCATATAACACAAATACAAAAAATAATTTTTGATAAATTTTTCTTTGTTGTCTGACTTGTTCCAAAATATACAAAATAAAAACAATAAAACATAAATAAAAAAAATAAAAACAAAACTTATTTTAATTTTTACATTTGAAATAAATCGGTCAGATTGAAAAAACAGAGCTAGCGCCACAATAAATCCAACGGGAATCATGAAAAAACCGTGGCGTGTCCACGTATTTAAGTGAATTTCTTGAACCTGATCGCGATATTGCGCAGGAATATCGCGGTGGGTCATCAGGCTGACGATTCGATGGTTCAACCGTTTCATATTGTTGCCAAAATCTAATAATTCGGTGCGAATGTGACAGAACTAGACAAACCCTCACACTCCGTGTTGCGTTCAAAATTTTTTGGCGGAAAACCAATCGCTTTCAAAACTTTAGCACACCTCAGACGTGCTGCAAAAATAAATTTATACCCCATGAAGGTTAATAACCTATTATGGCCCTGCTTTCTCGGACCGGAGGTTAAACATGGATGGTTCTATTGTTGGCTCAACCCCAACCTGGACGCTTGCGCCTAGCGCCAATTTGGTGACGCGCAGCGATAAATTGATGGCCCGTTTGGCCGCAACACCAGAAATTATGCGCCAAGCCTGGTCCTTAAGATACGAAAGTTATTACTGCCATGGCTTTTTAGAAGAAAACCAGGAGCGCCTGTTTCCCGATGAGTACGATTCTCTCGAAACTTCAAAAACCATTGTCATCTACAAATACGGCGAGCCGATCGCATCTGTCCGCGTATGCCTGCATGATCCTGTTGCCGCATCTAAAGGCATTTACACCATGCCCATAATGGCGACATTCCCGGATGTAATCCCAGAGCTTATCGAACGGTATAGCCGGAATAAATTGGAGCAACGGGCAGTCGAGGTTCTTCGACTGGTCTCTCATCCTAGTGTTGAAAAAAATGTCGAAGTTATATTTGCATTATTTAGAATGGCAAAATATCTGACTAAATATTTTGAGTCTGGCATATTGTTTTGTGGAGTAAGACAAAACCATGCGGGAATTTACCGCAGAATTGGATTTGATAAAAAAGCTGAACCTAGACATTATTATCCAAAGTTGAAATTTCAGACAGCCTTAATGATGGGTATCGAGTGCGAGTATGAAATAGTTCAGCAGAAAATTCCGTTTCTTCGCAATGTATTCCGCTACGATGAGACATATTCTAATTTACTCGCGGGGAAATTGGTTCCGGTTTTTGCCGACGTCGAATCTTATGATTCCTCACGTGAAACCATTAACCGTAGTGAAATTTTATATCAAAATGCAGCGTAACGAGTGAACGCCAGGTGGATGTCTTTCGAAATCGGCTTAAAACGCCGAAATGCCTGTCTGTGCCCGGCCGAGAATGAGCGCATGCACGTCATGCGCTCCCTCGTAGGTGTTCACAGTTTCAAGATTCATCATGTGCCGGATCACATGATATTCGTCCACGATACCGTTGCCGCCATGCATGTCCCGTGACATTCTGGCGACATCCAGCGCCTTCCCGCAGTTGTTGCGTTTCATCAGCGAGATCATTTCCGGGGCCGCCACCCCTTCGTCGAGCAAGCGACCAAGACGCAGCGCCCCCTGCAACCCGAGGACGATTTCGGTCTGCATATCGGCAAGCTTCTTCTGCACGAGTTGGGTCGCGGCGAGCGGCCGGCCGAACATCTGCCGGTCGAGCGTATAGGTGCGCGCCGCGTGCCAGCAAAATTCGGCTGCGCCCAGCGTACCCCAGCAAATGCCGTAACGTGCGTTGTTCAAACACGAAAACGGCCCGCGCAGACCCTTCACGCCCGGCAGCATGTGATCGTCCGGCACGAACACGTCTTCCAGCATAATCATGCCGGTAATCGAGGCGCGGAGGGAAAACTTGCCGTCGATTTTCGGCGTCTCGAATCCTTTCGCGCCGCGATCGATCAGAAAGCCACGGATCACGTCGTTGTCGTCTTTCGCCCAGACCAGGGCCATATCGGCGATCGGCGAATTGCTGATCCAGGTTTTCGAGCCGTTCAGCAGATAGCCGCCATCCACTTTCTTTGCCCGCGTGCGCATCGAGCCTGGATCGGACCCGGCATCGGGTTCGGTCAGGCCAAAGCAGCCGACCCATTCGCCGGACCGCAGCTTCGGCAGATATTTGTCCTTCTGAGCCGGCGAACCGAAGGCAGAGATCGGGTACATGACCAGCGAAGACTGCACCGAAAATACCGAGCGGTAGCCGCTATCCACCCGTTCCAATTCGCGGGCGATCAGCCCATAGGCCACGTAAGATACATCGGCACAGCCATGACTTGCCAGGGTGGCTCCCAGAAACCCCATCTCGCCCATTTCCGAGACGATGGCGCGATCGAATTTTTCTTCGCGAAAAGCATGAAGAACGCGTGGAAACAGCTTGTCCTGACAGTAATCATGCGCGGCATCGCGAATCGCGCGTTCATCCTCGGTCAGTTGCGTGTCGAGACGGAAGACGTCGGCCCAGTCGAACGGCGCAAATCCGCCTTTATGCGCGGCCCCCACGTTGGTTGCGTCGGCTGGCTTGCTCATCACGTTCATGCCGCAATCTCCGTCCCATCGTTGTGATCGCCACCCTCGTTCCGGGATGGGGTTTCCATCCTGACGACGGCCGTTCGCCGCCTGATTTGCATGAAGGCAGGAATGTCCGCGCCAAAACCAATGACGCTGTCGCGATTCTCCAAACCCCGCATCTCACGGTCACGCCGCGGCTCCCGCGCCGTATCGGTGCGACGATCCCCGCGCATCCTTTCGCTTGATCGCCGCGGGTCCTGGCGCGTCGCTTTTAATTGCATTTCGTCAACAGCCGGTTGCACGGCAGCCTCCACGCGTCGAGGAGCAGCCGATTTCGGCGCTTTCTCGGCGCGCGGCGGTGAGGCACCTTTGCCGCCACGGCTGCGGCGCCGGCCGCGCGAATCGACCTCGGCCCAATCGACCGGATCCAAACCCTCCACCGCGAGAGGGGGGATCGCATGGCCGGTCAATTTCTGGATCGCTTCGACCGCAAGCCGGTCCTCCGGTGTAGCTAAAGTCAATGCCCTGCCCTCAAGCCCGGCGCGACCGGTCCGGCCGATTCGGTGGACATAATCCTCGGCATGGTGCGGCACGTCGAAATTGAACACATGGGACAATCCGCCGATGTCGATGCCGCGCGCCGCGACATCGGAACAGACCAGAAGGCGAATCTCGCCGGCCTTGAATTTCTCCAGCGTGGCGAACCGCGCCGATTGCGGCATGTCACCATGCAGCGCACCCGCAGAAAACTTGTGCCTTGTCAGTGACTTATAAAGAATATCGACATCCCGCTTACGATTGCAGAAGATCAGGGCATTCTGCACGTCCTCGGTGCGGACCAGTCGGCGCAGCGCCTCGCGCTTATCGTGCGTGGCGACCAGCGCCAAGCCTTCGGTAATGGTCGTTGCCACCGAAGCCGGTTTGGAGACGCTGATTTCCTTCGGATTGGACAAAAAGGCGTCGGCCAAGCGCTTGATTTCCGGCGCCATGGTCGCGGAGAAAAACAGGGTCTGGCGCAGCGGCGGCAGCATCGCGACGATCCGCTCGACATCGGGAATAAACCCCATATCGAGCATCCGGTCCGCTTCGTCGATGACCAGAACCCGCACGTCCGACAACAATAGACCGCCACGTTCGAAAATATCGATCAGCCGCCCCGGCGTCGCGATCAGAACATCGACACCACGGGTCAGAACCTCCTTCTGTTCACTCATGCTTTCGCCGCCGATCAGCAACGCATGAGTTAGCTTCAGGTGCTTGCCGTACTGGACGAAGTTTTCCGCGACCTGGAGAGCGAGTTCGCGCGTCGGTTCCAAAATGAGCGAGCGTGGCATCCGTGCACGTGCGCGCGAGCCAGACAGGATATCGAGCATCGGCAAGGTAAATCCGGCGGTCTTGCCCGTGCCGGTCTGCGCACAGCCCAGAACGTCCCGCCCCATCAGCACGATCGGGATAGCCTGCTCCTGAATCGGTGTGGGCGTGGTGTAGCCCTTCTCGACGAGAGCCTTGAGCACGGGTTCCGATAGCCCGAGCGCCGCAAAGCCGGTATCGAGTTGGACTGTGGCGTCTGCGGTGGGAATATCGGCGAACACCGATTCAGAGGTGACAGGCTTTGGATCGAAATCCTGAGACTCGGACAAAATGGTGACCAATTCGAATTAGAGAAATGCGCGCGTGCCCATACGCCGGAGAGTGATGAGCCGTGCACAAGGGCATTGGCACATCGAAATGCGCCATCCGCCCATTGGTATCTCGGCAAACCCGCGAAAAGTCAAGCCTTCATCGGCAAAACGTCACCCTCCACGCTGGCCAGGGCTGCGCCAAGAGCGGCGATGTCGATCTCGGTTCGCAACATTTTCCGCTCGCCAAGCGGCAGAGGCCCACGCACCGGGTAATGTGGTGCAAAGGCCAGCACAAGTCGCCACTCCAGGGAGAACAAACGCGCACAGGTCGCGATCGCGCCATCCGGCCAGCCGTCAATGCCAAGTTGGATCACGATCGTGCCTGGATCACAGAAACCAAGCAGCGGTGCCTGTGCCGGGTCGTCGATGACGACGAGTCGTGCCGCCGCCAGAACCGAGATCAGATCGAAAAGGCCGAGTTGGGTATTCCCGAGTCGCATCGCATCGGGGTCGAGGAAGGCGAAAGACTGCGCCCGCAGCCAGGCCTGAAATCCGAACTGATTGCCGCGCGTGAAACGCGTGCGGGTGACAGGTTCCAGAATCGCAATGCGCGGATTGACTTCGTAGGGTTCGGCGGCGAAACGCAAGGTTTCGATCGCCGGACGGATCATGCGTGAAAACCCTTGCCCTTTTTGGAGGGTCAGCAACAATTTCTCGACTCGCACAGGCTCGGACAACGGCGTATAGGCGCCGAGAAGACCCATTGCCGCGAGGGCATCGGCCTGCGGCGGCGTCAATGGCGGTCCGGCAAAGCCGATTTCGCCGAACATCGCTCGCTGCATCGATGCGATCGAAAGCGAATTTCCGAGAAACCGACCGAGCGGTACGGAGGCGCCGGCAGCCATCGGTGCAACGGCATTACTGAGAAGCACGGTATCGGCCGGCTCGGCCGGCTTCGAAGGGGTCGTGCCAGCCCGTGTAATGCCATCCCGGTCGATCACCGCAAATGGTTCTGGTACCAGAACGGCATCCCGCAGCACCAGGGTTTCATGACCGGGCATCGCTGCGTGCCGGTACCTTGCGCCGGCGCGATCGCGGATGGACGCGCCGCCAAACCAAATCTGATCGCGAATGAGCCCGCGCTGCGCAACGTCGAGCCATCCCTCAGCAACATGACGAAAAATGGGAGTCTCGTTCATCGTGCCGGAAACGCCTCGGCCAGCGCTTTGCGGAACATCACCGGATCGACGGTGAAGCCGAACTCGCGGACCGGTCCATCACCAGGCTCGCCCGTCACGCATGCGAAAAACACGTGCCAGCGCAAGCCAAGGACGTGACAGGCGGCGCGGGTCCAGCCATCAGCGAAGCGTTCCGGCTGGATTTCGAGCACATTCGTGCCAGGATCGCAGAAACCGAGATTGGCCAAAGCCGCACCCGATTCGCCGATCACGCAGTCGGCCTCCGCAAACAGGCGTGCCTGCTCGGCGATGGTCATACGTGCCGGTTGCATCATTTCGAAGCCAAATTCCGCCGCGACCGCTTCGATCTCAGGACGATTCTCCATGACCCTGCGATTCTCCGGCAGGGCACGTGAAATCAACAGCCTCTGCCGGCCTTTCGTGCCGGTTCCGAAGCGGAAGCGCAGTCGGTCGAACACCGCACAGACGAACCGGCTCGGGTACTGCACATTGAACGAAACCATATCGCTTGTGACGATCTTGCGGAACCGGGTCGGCCGGTCGAGCGCAACATACCCGTCGAGCAGCCCGAGCGCATCGAGAATCTCCGATTGCCAGGGCAGCAAGGGACGTCCCGCTAAAACCGCGTGCGGACCTAGCAACAGCCGGTGCAACAGGGCTGCCGGCAAACCATCATAGAGAAAATGTCCGTAATTGCCGATACCGATGCCACCCACCGGCAGGACGACCGTGTCGATCTCCGGGATCGGCCGGGAAGGATCGGCCCATCGCCATGCATCGTTTGCCAATTCGATGAAGTTGCGATCGGCGGCGGATAGACACCCGTTCCACATGGCAAGATTTTCGATCGAAGCATCGAAAAATCCTCGGCCGGGACAGAGAACAGCCATCGATTCGGGCGACAGGATCGCATTGTTCAAGACGAGGCTGCCGACCCGTTTCAGCCGATGAATTGGGTTTTCCCGCATCTCTTCATTGACCGATCGTCCGGGACCGAACACGGTGAGGCCACACACCAGCCCATGCGGGACGACATCGACGAAACGGTCTGAACCGCGCCGGGAATCCCGGAGGCCATTTTGTTTGACTCAGGCGACCATAGCCAGCTCGTTCAGTTGTTCATAGTAGCGCGCCTCGGCCTCGGCGGGTGGGATGTTGCCGATCGGCTCGAGGAGACGCCGGTGGTTG
>NZ_JAIMBZ010000013.1:0-78687 GCF_025499445.1 Acidiphilium sp. AL | reverse complement strand
AAGATGCGCAATCCGCTCCCATTGGTCAGCCCTCAGCCCATAACGCCCCATCGATCAGCCTTTCGGAATGCTGATCTGCTATGAATCAGGAAAACGGTCGCGCCGGAATCCCCCCCGGTCAAATGACGACACACCCTAGAAAACAGGGTACTCGCATCGGGATCACCTAAGCATGAAACCGGCCCGGCCAGGCAAAATCGTCCGCCGTGCCACCGTGCCGTTGTTCTGGAACAGGAAGATACGCTGCAACTGGTTTGGCGGGGTCCAGCCTCCGTCCGGCGATTCCAGGTATTTCGAATGATCGACGGGTTGCACCAGATAGGGGGTGACCAGAATGACGAGTTCTTCCTCCTGCCGGTTGAAATCGTCGTTGCGGAACGCGGCGCCGAGAACCGGAATCTGCCCCAGGGCCGGAACCGCATGATCGGTCTGATTACTGCTGTTATCGAGCAGGCCCGCGATCGCGAGGGTCTGGCCGCTGCCGATCACGACGGTCGTGGAGGCGGATTGGGTGGATAGCGATGGCACCACGATCGATTCGCCCGCGACCTGGACCTGAAACGCGTTCTGCGTGGTGGGTGAACTGACCGTCGGTTTGACATGCAGCACGATGCTGCCGTCGTTCAGGACGACCGGCTTGAACTTCAACTGAACGCCGTAATTCTGGTACTCGACCGTCACTTGGCCGTTCTGGCCGGGAACCGGCACCGGGAACGACCCGCCATCGATGAAGCTGGCACTTTGCCCGGATAATGCGGTCAAGGTCGGTTCGGCGAGGATATGGGCGAGATTATCGGTATTCAGCGCGTCGAGAATCCCGTCGATCGGGACGGTCTGCTGGGGGAATTGTAGATTGAACGTACCTCCCGCGGGCGCCGTGCCACCCGACGAGCCGATCAGATTGCCGAGGGTCGAAAACCCGAATAGGAATTTGCCGATCGGAACACCGCTTCCGACGCTCTGCCAGTTGATGCCGAGCTGTTGGGTGACGGTGCGCGACATCTGCGCGATCCGCACCCTGAGCGCTACTTGCTGCGGCTGCTCGACCTCGGTTTCGTTCACGATTTTCTGCTTCGCCCCGGCGTCGAGCTTGGCTTGCTTGATGATCAGGTAATCTTGCGCCGGTGTCGGCACCGTGCCGCGCAACACGATACCGTGAGCCTCGCTGGCAACCGAGATCACCGAACCTGGAGCGATGCGCTTGGCTTCGGTCTGCACCCGTATTGCCGGATAGCGCGCAGGCGATACCGCAACCCGAAACACCGCGATCCGATGACCCTTCGCATTGGTCGCGGTCAGGGTGGTGAAGCCGGGCGCTTTGCCGAACACGAAGAGCCGTCGCGCGCTGGCTGGCCGAACGGCGATAATTTTCGGGTCCGCGACGAAGACGTTGCTGGCGTCGCCGGTCAGCGCGATCAGCTTGCCATTGCCTTGTTCGATCGCGAGCCGGCCAGCGACCCGCGGCGCTGGCGAGGGTGCATCGATGCCCGGCAATGGGTGCGGTTGAGCATGGGCGCTGAACGATCCGACAGCGAGGGGAATCGCACAGAAGGCCCCGAGAATGCGGCTGGATCGTCCGTAATCCGGCGTCATCGGACTATACCGTCGGGGATCGTCATGAACGCCACCGCATTTTGCCTCTAAAACCTTTTCAGAAACGATCGGCGAAGAACTATCGTGCGGACATCGGTTCGCCGGGCCGTGGTCAGGGTTCTAGCGGAGGAAAGTTAATAATTTATTGTGTTCTCGGATCATTTTGCCGGATCGCGGGAACGGGAGGCGTTTTCGCCATGCGTATCCCCCTTGTCGTTTGCGCTACCTATGGCATGATCGCATGTGAGGCATCGTCTTGTGTGGTGGTTCTGAAATTCCCGAGTGCTCGCGGTAGCGATTTTAGGAATTTAAGAACCAAAAACCACATCAGCCTCAGAACAACAAAAGGGAGACCGAAATGTCCAAAAAAGGGAGACTTGCGGTGATCGCGGGGGGCATCGCCCTCGGTGTCCTGCCGATGGCATTCGCGCACGCCGCGAAGCCGATCAAGATCGGCATAACCGCCGAACTCGGCACCATTCCGGGCAAGGCAATCGCCAATGGCGCCATTCTCGCCGCCGACCAGATCAACGCCAAGGGTGGGGTCAACGGGCGGAAGATCAAGCTGATCATCGAAGACGACCACCTTTCGACCACCGATGCGATCCGCTCGTTTCAGCGCATGGTCAAGCAGGACCACGCAGTCGCCGTGGTCGGCACATTCGTGAGCGAAGTGGCGCTCGCGCTCGAACCCTGGGCCGCGCGGCTGCACGAACCTTATTTGATTACCGGAGCGGCGGCCAACGAACTTTCGGAATACGTCCACGCCGACTACAAACAGCGGCAATATATTTTTCACGCCTATCTGCCGGCGGCCTATCTCGCGCAGGCGGTGTGCGATGCCTCAAAACAGACGCTGGTCGATCAATTCCACATGAAAACCGCGGTGGTGATGAGCGAGGATGCGGCGTGGACCAAGCCGCTCGACGCCGGCTACGACAAATGCCTGCCGAAAGTCGGCTTGAAAGTGCTCGACAATATTCGTTTCGCGCCGAACACCTCCGATTTCACGCCGATCTACCAGAAGATCGAAAGCCTTCACCCTAATGTGATCATTGCCGGATGGGCTCATGTCGGTGTGCAGCCGACGGTGCAATGGGCGGAACAGAAAGTGCCGATCGCGCTGGCGGGGATCAATGCGCAAGCCGGATCTTCGGTATTCTGGAAAGCGACCAACGGCGCGACCGAAGGCGTGATTACCGGCAGCACCTCGGCGCCAGGTGTCGCGATCACGCCGAAAACCCTGCCGTTTACCGATGCCTATCAGAAGAAATTCGGCATTTCGCCAGCCTATACCGGCTATTCGACCTATGACGCGATCTATGCGCTTGCGGATGCGATCGGCCGGGCGAAATCGACCAAACCCCTTGCGATCGTCGATGCCCTCGACAAGACGAATATGATCGGCACGCAGGGGCGGCTCGTGTTTCAGGGCCCCAAGAGCAAGTTCACCCACGCGCTGAAATACGGCCCGAAATACGTGACGGGGGTGGCGTTCCAGTGGCAGAAGGGCGTGCAGAAATGCATTTGGCCGCTCAACCTCGCCAATGCAAAGCCGGTATTTCCGAGCTTCGTGAAGCTGCCTGCAAAATCGTGACCGTGGGCCATGGTGGTCGGATGCCTGTGCGCATCCGGCCGCTTTCCATCTGAAACGATGAACCGAAGGGAGCCGGCGTGCTCGCCTTGCAAATTCTGATCGACGGCTTCGCGATCAGCACGCTCTTTGCGCTGGGCGCGCTGGGGTTCACGCTGATTTTCGGGGTCTCCGGCGTGCTCAATCTCGCGCATGGCGGATTGCTGGTGATCGCGGCGATGATCGCCTGGTACGTCGGAACCTCGCTGGGTTACGGCGCGGATTGGGGGGCTCTCGCGGGGCTCGCCGCGTGTGTTGCCGCCGCTTTGCTCACCTATCTCGGCGTGGTGCGGCCGATCGAGCGGTCGCGCGCGATTCCGGCGCGGGAGCGGGAATTATTCGTGCTGACCGCGACGCTGCTCTGGGGCGTCATGATCGAGGAAGCCCTATCCTACGCTTTCACCAACAGTCCGGTAACGGTGAAGCCGCTGATCGGCGGCACGATCGACCTGTTCGGCGTGAGCACGCCGATCAACGAATTGCTGATCGCGGCGATCGCCTGGCTGGCGATGGGCGGCTTATGGCTCCTGGTCAATCGCACCAGGATCGGCAAGCGGCTGCTCGCCGCCTCGATCAACCCGCGCGGGCTGACATTGCTTGGCTTCGAGCTCGGCACGATCTATCTGATCGTCTGGCTGGTCTATGGCGCGCTCGCCGGCATCGCGGGCGTGCTGCTCGGCAGTTTTCTGGGCTCGGGCTCGGGCTACATTCCGGGACTGACCGGCAGCGCCTTCACCATCGTTGTGCTCGGCGGGCTTGGTTCGGTGTCGGGCACACTGATCGCCGCCTATATCGTCGGCTACATCGAAACGGTGACGGCGTACCTGATCTCGCCCTCGCTGCGCGATGTTCCCGCATTGATCCTGTTGGTCGTGGTGCTCTATGTGCGGCCCCAGGGGCTGCTGGGGCGGCGTTAGGTGCACCGCAATCTTCGCCGCACGCTGATGCTGGCCGGTATTCTGGTACTGCTTGCCCTGCTCCCGCTTGGTGCCAATGGCTATATACTCGGCGTACTGACAACCGCCTTTTATTTCGCGGTGTTCGCGATGTCGTGGGATCTTCTGTTTGGCTATGCGGGAGAAGTTAATTTCGGCCCCACTTTTCTGATCGGACTTGGCGCCTATGGCGCGGGCATGGCAAATGCGCTGCTGCACGCCCCGGTGCCGCTCGCGATCCTGATCGGCGCGGCCGCCGCGGTCGCCGGCGGCGTGGCGCTTGCCATCCCCGCGTTGCGGTTGAGCGGTCCCTATCTCGGGCTGATAACCCTGGTCGCGGTGTTGCTGCTGCAGCAGGCGATCGTGATTTTCGCTGGCGTGACCGGCGGCGAGATCGGACTTTCGGTGCCCGACGTGCTCTCGATCGACAGCGGGCCGAACTATGAATATGCGCTCGCCTTCATGGCGGCGAGCGGGCTCGTGCTGACGGTGATCGCGCGATCCTCCTTGGGCATGATCCTGCAGGCGGCGGGACAGGATCGGATCGCGGCGGCGGCGCTGGGGTTCAACGTCACCAAACACAAGATCATGGCCTTCGCCGTCTCGGCGCTGTTTTCCGGCCTCGCCGGCGCATTCCTGGTGTTCTATCTCGGCACTGCCTCGGTCAGCGCCGTCGTCGATATCGCGATCGGGGTGCGGGTGATCATCGCCGCCGTGCTGGGTGGGCGGCGCACCATCATCGGCGGTGCGATCGGCGCGATCTTCCTGATCGTGGCGGGAGAATTGTTGCGTCCGATCGGCCAGCTCTCGACCTTCGTGGTCGCATTGATCGCGCTGACGGTCATCGTGCTGTTTCCCGACGGATTGCTCGGTCTTCTGCCGGCGCGGAGAGGATCGTGAACGACGCTTCGCCGCGTCTCGCGGTGTCCGCGCTGCACAAGCGTTTCGGCGGTCTTGTCGCGGTGAAGTCGCTCGATTTCGCGTTATATCCCGGCGAGATTCTCGGACTGATCGGCCCGAACGGGTCGGGTAAATCCACCGTGATGCAGATGATCATGGGAGTGGTCCGGCCGACTGCGGGGCGCATCGTGCTCGATGGCGCCGATATCGCGGGCAGGCCGGTTTTCGAGATCGCGCGCGCCGGCGTCGGCATCGTGTTTCAGCATTCGCGGCCGCTGCGCCTGCAAACCGTGATCGAGAACATCCTGCTGGGGCTTCTGCCCGACCGGATCGACCGGTTGCGTCCGCCGCCGGGAGCAGTCGATCGGGCCCGGATCATCGCGGAGGAATGCGGACTCGGGGCGGTGCTCGATCGCCTGCCGGCGACGCTGCCCTTCGCGGATCTGCGCCGCATGGAACTTGCCAAGGCGATCGCGCGCGATCCGCGCGTGGTGCTGATCGACGAGCCGTTTGCCGGTCTGACGCGCGCGGAGGTTCAAGATTTCTCCGCATTGATCAGCCGGTTTCGCGATCAGGGCCGTGCGGTCATGCTGGTCGATCACAATGTGAAAAGCATCGCCTCGCTCGCCGACCGGGTGTTGGCGCTTTATCTCGGCGAGAAGATCGCCGAAGGGAGCCCGGAGGCGGTGATGCGCAACGAGACGGTCCGCCGCGTCTATATCGGCGGCGGCATCGAAACGCATGAGCGCCCGGAAGCCGAGATCGCGGCCCGCAAGGCGCTGCTGAAGGTGGACAATCTCAGCCTGTTCTACGGCAAAGCGCAGGCATTGGACGATGTTTCTCTGACGGTTCACGCGGGCGAGTTCGTCTCGATCGTCGGGCTCAACGGCGCGGGTAAAACCTCGTTGTTCAACGCGATTTCCGGCCTCGTGCCCTATCGCGGCACGATCGCATGGGATGGCGTGGTACGCGGCCGCGAAAGCGCCGCCGTGATTGCCCGATCCGGCATCGTTCAATGCCCGGAGACGCGGGAATTGTTCGGCGCGATGAGTGTTGCCGACAATCTCGATCTTGCGGCGCAGCATCTCGATCCGCGCGAAGTCGCGGAGCGGCGGGAGTGGTTGTTCGGCCTGTTTCCGATTCTCAAGGCGCGCGGCGGGCAGGAGGCGCGCACTCTGTCCGGCGGTGAACAGCAGATGCTGGCGATCGCGCGATCGCTGATGATGAAGCCGCGCCTGCTCATTCTCGACGAGCCGACCCTCGGGCTTGCGCCGGTGATTCTCGGCCAGTTGTCCGAGGCGCTCGGGATCCTGCGTGCAACGACCGATATCACCGTTCTGCTGGGCGAGCAGAATGTGACCTTCGCGCTACCCCACGCCGATCGGGTTTATATGCTCGAACACGCAAGGATCGTCTGGCAAGGAGGCCCGGCGCGCTTCGCCGCTGAGGCCGGGACCGGATATCTGTGAACTGTGCAATATTCCGGGCCGAGGAATGTTGCCAAAACAGCACATACGAGCGAAAACTTGGAGGTTGTTTCCGGCGCTATAGGGCAAAACGTTGATTCGGCGCGACCTATCGCCGCAAAGTGCAGCAATATATAATCGAAAACCATAAACCTTGGGAGAGAAGTCGTCATGAGACCGAAAGTCAGGCTCAATATCGGCAGAATCGCCTATTGGTGCGGTGTTGGCGTCCTGGGTGCGGTCGTCGCCACGAGCATCGCGAGCACGTCAGCCGAGGCTGCTGCACCGCTACCTTATGATCTGCCGACGCCGCCGCCGAATGTCAATGTGGGCATCATCTACAACCAGTTTTCCACGGCGGGCAGTTTCTATACCGCGAACGGCACCAAGGTCGGCAATACCCATATCGCGACCGATGTGCCGATTCTGCGCTACGTCCATACCTTCAGCCCGATCGATGGCATGCAATGGGGCGTTCAGGTTATTGCGCCGGACGTCAATTTTCTGGGCAATACCAAGATTGGCGGCGCCAGTTTGTCGACCAACGGGGGTTTCGCGGAACCGCTCCTGTCAGCCTTCATCTATCCGCTCGACGATCCGGCGGAAGACCAGTATCTCACACTGGCCTACTTTCTCAGTCCGCCAGTCGGTGCCTACAATGCCAACAGTTCGATCAACGCCGGCACCCATAACTGGGTGAACAATCCCGAGATCGGCTACGGCCACATCGTGTTCGGCAAACCAAAAGGTAAGCGCCTGGACTTTCAGATCTGGCTCGATGCCTATTTCTATGGAGTTAACAATGATGGGCCGGCGGTCGGGCCGTTCGGTTCGCATGTGCATACCCAGCCGACCGGGCAGGTCATCGTCTATCTGCCTTATTTCTTTCACCCGCAGACCGATGCCTATGTCGGCCTCAGCTTCGAACAGACCTTCGGCGGCAAGCAGTATCTGACCTCGCCGATCGGCAGCTTCGATACCGGGAACCGCAACAACGTCACCACGATCGGCATCAACGCTGGCAGCTTCCTGGCTCCCACGGTTTTCGCCCAGGCTTCGCTGGGCACCGATGTGCGGGTGCGTGGCGGCGCGCGGAGGAATGTGATCTTCCAGATTCAGGTTGGCAAGATTTTCTGACAAACCGAACCGGCGCTCCTGCCACAGAAGCGCCGGTTTCTCCAGGCTTTTGGCTACTCGGCGGTTCCCGCCGGCAGAGCCTTCCGCAACATGTCCAGATTTTGCTCGACCAGCGGCGCCGTCTGCATCGCCACCTGTTTGAAGGTCGGGTTCAGGCCGTTCCGCGCCTCGTCCTGAAATACCGCAAGGGCGGTCTCGTGGCTGGCGATTTCGGCACGCAGGAAGGCGACCGACAGGTTTGGCTGCGGGCGATAATTCAGCGTAACCAGTTGCGCCTTCAGCTCCATGGGGAGCGTGTTCGGTAGGGTTACGCCATTCGCCGCGGCCTGGGCACGGATTTTCGGCGCGTATTCCGCGGCGTCGGCGCAAATCTTGTTCACCACGGGCACGACCTGCGGCTCCAGCGTGTTCTTCTGAACGAAGGCGCAGGCATCGAGATCGAAATGCACGAGCTGGTAAGCGGTGGTTATGAAATTGAGATCCTGGGACGAGACATTGCTCGATTGCGGCGCCTGCGCCGTCGTCGAGCAGCCCGCAAGAGCAAGAAACGCGGCGAACACCCCATAACGTGCGGATAATTTCATTGAACCGTCTCCCTCAGGGCGTGATCCTTACGGGTTTCAGCGCGAAACCCCAGCCCGCCGTCACCCCATCGGCAAGGCTTCCGTCCGCATAGTCGCAAATCGATGCCGATCCGGGAAGCGTAAATTTCACCATCGCACCGATGATGAAGAAATGGCGACCCCGGCGTGACTCGAACACGCAACAACCCGCTTAGAAGGCGGGTGCTCTATCCAGTTGAGCTACGGGGCCGATATAATTGGCATCATCGGATAAAACCACCGCGATTTCAATGTTGTATCCGCTTAATGGGTCCAGTTGCTGCGCCGGTCGAAGCGGAAATTATCAGCATAGGCCTTGGGCCGGCAACGATGCTCGGTCGGGATTTCGAGGTCGAACTTAATGCCATGGCGCTCGGCATAGGCGACCGCCTCGTCGCGCGTCTCGAAGAAAAGCCGCACCTGGGTCGCCAGCGTGTCGCCGCTGCCGGTCCAGCCCATCAGGGGGTCGAGCCGCTTGGCCATTTTCGGCTCGAATTGCAACACCCATCGGCGGGTCTTGGCCCAGCCGGACTGCATCGCGCTCTTCGGCGGCAGAAAAATACGCGCCCTGGTCATGCCAGCTCCTCGTGTTCCGTTTCGGAAATTCGCCTACATTGCCCGATAGCGTTCTACGAATTTCCGAAGCGATAGAACACTAGGAAAATCAAGGTCTTCTAGTGTGGTGATTCTGGAATTCCTAAAATTGCTGCCGCAATCGGGTAGGAATTTCAGAATCGCCACACTAGGTCATGCTCGCCGCGATATCGGGGCGGCCGGACTCGAACCGGCGGCCTCTTGTACCCAAAACAAGCGCGCTACCAGGCTGCGCCACGCCCCGACAATGCCGCATATCAACCGCGCTTCCTAATGCTGTTACCCCCGACTAGGCAAGCAAGCCTATCCGGCATCATTGAATTGCGAGCCGATCACCTTGTTGCCCACGTCGATATCGTCCTTCGCCGTGATCCCTCCCTGGAGTTCCAGCGTCGCGGCAACCGGCACGTGGCTGGAGATTACCCGCAGGCTCTGCGGCACGGTTTCATTGGCAATGTGGCGAATCGTGCCGTGCGGTCCGATGAACACCATGTCGAGCGGTACCAGCGTATTCTTCATCCACATTTCGGAGATCTGCGGCGGAGTCCAGGGAAAGATCATGCCGGTATCCGCCGGGACGTTCTTGCGGAACATCAGCCCGACCTCCTGCTGGTGCGGAGTCGTCGCCTGCTCGACGGTGAAGGTGAACCGTTTGCCGTGCTGGTTGACGATGGTGATCTGCTCGGTGGGCAGCTTGGGCTGCGCCTGGGTGATCGCCGCCGAGGCGGCTCCAATGGCGAGCAACGCGCTTGCCGTCCCGGCATAGAATCGCCTCGTCCAGATACCCATCATCCTGCTCCTTATCTCACACGGCCATTGCCCGGACGGCATCCCGCACCGTTCCGGCGTTCGGCGGATCGGCGATGCCGGTCAGCCAGCGCGCCGGGCGCGGCTGCCCTGGCGCGCGGAAATAGCCGATCCCGGCGAGAACGTCCAAGGCGGCCCGCGGCAGGCGGTCCGGGATCACGAAATCGTTAAGCCGCGCCCAGATGCCAGCCCAGGCCCGCGCCAGCGCATAGGGGTTGTAGCCGCCGCCGAGCACGATCAGGCGCGGCGCCAGAGTCTTGATCGCACCGACGGCGGACCAGAGGGCAAGATTGGACAGGTCGAGCTTGGCCATCCTGTCGTCGGCCAGGGCATCGGCGCCGGGCAGCAGCATGATCGCCTCGGGAAGGTGCGCCGCGATGCGCGGCAGGATCGCGCGATCCATCAGGAAATCGAGTTCCGTGTCGTTGAAGCCGGGCGGGACCGGATAATTGATGACGCCCATATCCGGCCGGGAAACCGGTCCTGTGCGCGGCCAGCGCCCGGCTTCATGGACGCTGATGGTCAGCACGCGCGGATCGGTCGCGAAGGCGGCTTCCACCCCATCGCCGTGATGGGCGTCGAGATCGAGATAGACGATGCCGGACAGGCCATGATCGAGCCACTCAAGAATGCTGAGCGCGGCATCGTTCAGGGCGCAGAAGCCGCGCGTGCGATCGGGCCAGGCATGGTGATTGCCGGCCCCCGGCACTTGGACGATGCCGCCATGGGCGGTGAGCCGCGCCGCCAGGATCGCGCCGCCCGCCGAGGTTGCCGGCCGGCGATAGACCGCCGGATGGATCGGATTCGCGTCTGCCCCGATCCGATAGCGCGTGCGCAGGGCTTCCGGCAGGTCGAGCATGGCTTCGGCCTGCTCCAGCGCGTCGAGATAGGCCGGGTCGTGAAACCGTTCGAGCGCTGCCCGGTCGGCGACCGGCGAGATGCGATAGTTTCCGGTATCGAGCCAGCCCATCGCGCGTGCCAGATCCTCGGCCAGCGGCGCGCGGATCACCGCAAGCGGGTGCGGCGGCGTGGCGATGGGCTGCCGATAAATGTCGGCGCCGATGAAAACCGGCGGTCCAGCATGGCTCACCTGCCTTGCCTACACAAGCAGGAGCCTTGTTGCTATAGGCCGCACATGATGGATGATTTGGCCCTGATCGCCGCACCGGCGGAGACAGTCGTTTCGCCGCTGCCGCGCCGGACCTTTGCGATCATTTCCCACCCCGACGCCGGCAAGACGACGCTGACCGAAAAACTGCTGCTGTTCGGCGGCGCGATCCACGAAGCCGGCATGGTCAAGGCGCGACGCGAGCGCCGCAATACCCGCTCGGACTGGATGGCGATCGAGCGCCAGCGCGGTATTTCGGTGACGTCTTCGGTGATGACCTTCACCTGGCGGGACGTGGTGTTCAACCTGCTCGATACGCCGGGGCACCAGGATTTCAGCGAGGATACCTATCGCACCCTGACAGCGGTGGATGCGGCGGTGATGGTGATCGACGCCGCGCGCGGCATCGAGGCGCAGACGCTCAAGCTGTTCGAGGTCTGCCGCCTGCGCGACATCCCGATCGTCACTTTCATCAACAAGATCGATCGCGAAGGTCTCGATCCGTTCGCTTTGCTCGACGAGATCGCCGGCACCCTGGCCCTGGATGTCACCCCGCTGCTCTGGCCGGTGGGGATGGGCGGCCTGTTTCGCGGTTGCTGGGATATTGCAGGGAATCGGCCGATCGGCCAGCAGGCACCGGATGGCGGCCCGGCGCAACCGGTGGACATCCCGCCCGAGCAACTGACGGAATTGCGCGAGGCGATCGAACTGGCAGGGGCCGGTTATCCCTCATTCGACGAAACCGCGTTCCGCGCCGGCCATCTCACGCCGGTCCTGTTTGGCAGCGCCCTCAAGGATTACGGCGTGGCGGAGTTGCTCGCCATGCTCGCCGATTGCGCGCCGGCGCCGAGCGTGCAGCGCGCCGAGCCACATCCGGTCGCAGCCGATGATCCGGCGGTGACCGGTTTCGTGTTCAAGGTGCAGGCCAATATGGACCCGAATCACCGGGACCGCATCGCCTTTACCCGAATCTGCTCGGGCCGGTTTCAGCGCGGGATGAAATTGTTCCACGTCCGCGCCGGCAAGACCATGGCGGTTCAGGCGCCGATTTTCTTTTTCGCGCGCGATCGTTCTCTCGCGGAGGAAGCCTATCCCGGCGACATCATCGGCATCCCGAATCACGGTTCGTTGCGCGTTGGCGACACGCTCACCGAAGGCGAAATGTTGCGCTTCACCGGGATTCCCAGCTTCGCTCCTGAAATTCTGCGGCGGATCGTCTTGGCCGATCCGATGCGAGCCAAACAGTTGCGCCGGGCGCTGGAGGATCTCGCCGAAGAAGGGGTTGCGCAGATTTTTCGTCCGATGCTCGGGGCGGACTGGATCGTCGGTGTGGTCGGCGCGCTTCAGCTCGACGTTCTGGCGGCAAGGATCGACGCTGAATACAAGATCCCGATTCGCTTCGAAACCGCACCCTATGCCACGGCGCGCTGGGTCAATTGTGACGATGCGCGGCGGCTGAAAGAATTCGTCGATGCCAATCAGGCGTCGATGGGACTCGATCGGGACGATTCGCCGGTGTTTCTCGCACGCGATTCCTGGTCGCTCCGCTTCGCCACCGAGCGCTGGCCCGAGATTCGCTTTTCCGCCACCCACGAACAGGCTGTGACATAGTCGCTGCGATCGGTTAGGCCCGTGCGGCGGCACAATAGTCGTGCCACGCGTGGCGCAAACCAGCGCCAAGGCTTTTGCCGAAGCGCGCGGTATCGCATAACGGGCTTGCCACAACCTGCCGGCGTAATCCCGCGCGCAATTCCGTGAGTGTGTGCAGATCCTTGGCCAGTTCCATTGCGCGATCGATATAGGCATCCGTCGATGTGGTGACGCAATCTAAGAGCCCGACATTGGAGAGATGGCTGACCGAATGGCGTGCGGCGAAATGTTCGCCGGCAAGAGTGACAACCGGCACACCCATGAACAAAGATTCGCAGGTTGTCAGGCCGCCGGAATAAGGAAAAGGGTCGAGAGCAATGTCGATCTTGTTATAACCGGCCAGAAATTCCCGATGCGAGGCCCGCCCCAGAAAATCGAGCCGTGCAACGTTGATCCCCGCATTCCGCGCCCGCTCCTGCAGGCGCATGACCGTGACGGATTCCGAAAATTGCGGGCACCGAAGCGCGAGTCGCGCATCCGGCACATGGAATAGCAGATCAGCCCAGGCGGTTAAGGTTTCGTCGGTAATTTTGGTAACATTGTTGAAGCAACCGAAGGTGACATGACTACGCGCGAGGGCGGGCGGGGGCGTGAAGCCCGGTGGATTGTCCGGCGGTAAATAACAGACGTAACCATCAGTCAATCTAAGCAAGCGTTCGGTATAGAACCGCTCGAAACCGTCTGGTGTTTCCCAGCGATCGGTAAGGAACCAGTCGATTTCGCGGATGCCGCTGGTCGTGCATTGCATGCCGACCCATTTGATCTGCACCGGCGCAGCCCGATAGGCAGTCACCGACATGCGGCCGGCGTCGCCATAGCCACCAAGATCGATGAGAATGTCGATATTCTGTTCGGCAATCAACGCGGCGACTGCGTAATCGTCGAGCGCGTCGATCGCATGCCAGGCATCGGCGCGGGCGGCGAAACGTCGAGCCAATCTGTCCTCCGGCGCGAACCGGCCGAAACAATGGATCGGAAAGCTGTCACGATCGAGTGCCTCGAATCCGGCAAGCGTCAGCCAGCCGACCGGATGGGTGCGTAAAGTATTGGAAAGTAGGCCGATGCGCAAAGGCCGTTCAGGATCGTCCGATATCGCTGACCGCGGGCGCATCATCGGCGTGCCTGCGCGCGGCAACATGGCACCTAATGTCTCCATCGCGTGCCGCACCATGATTGCCGATGCGTCGCGGCGATATGGCATCAGGCTACACTCGGCGCGCAGCGCCTCAATCTCATCCGCGCCGTTCATTCGTGCGGTGGCGAGATCGTCCATTGCCCCCTGGATGTCACCCATCGATGCGCGTTGATTGGCCCTGGTGCAAAAAATCCTTGGATGCGCCGATCCTTGTGTCGCGACCATGCCGAGAATCGTTTCCGCCTCAGCATAGCGATAGAGTCGTGCCAACGCGACGGCAAGATCATGGGCGATCACCGGGTCGTTCGGCGCGAGCCTGTGCGCCGCACGGAGTGCCGGTTCGGCACGATAGGGCCGCATTGCCATCATATGCACCGATCCGAGAGCCGTTGGAATCCACGGCTCGTCAGGCATCAAGGCATAGGCGGCTTCCAGGGCGGCTTCAGCCTCGTCGAGCGCGCCGCGTTGCAGTGCCGAACGACCGGCGAGAGCGAGCCTGATTCCATCGCTCCAAGGGGGCGCAGGATCGGAAATCGGACCATCGAGCCATGTTTCGGAATCGACCGCATCAAACGCATAAATAAGCCGATCCGGCGCCAGTGTAGCGGCGTGCCGGAATGCGCCGGCAGCGCGAATATCGAGTTTTGCCGCGGCATATGCATGACCCAGGGCATGCCAAGCCTGATGATTGTCCTGCGCAAGATCGGTTGCGCGGGTCAGAAAATGCAAGCCTGTCTGGGGCGGTTCATGCTGCAAGGCGAGAACGCCCCGTGCGAGCAGCGCCTCGACTCGCCTTGGATTGCACTCCAGAGCCGCGTCATAGGCAGCCATGGCCGCATCGTGACAATTCCTAGCGCGCAGGCTTTGACCGAGGCGCAGCCAGGGTTCATCCCAACCCGGTATCAGCGTTACAACCTGACGCATTGCCGCCTGAGCAATGTCGTGCACGCCCTCGCCGTCGAGCCGGATCGCCTTGTTGAGAAGGGCAACCGGATCGGTGTCGGCTCGATTGTCCTGCCAAGGTGCGACGCAACCGTCATGCATGAGCGATTTCAACGAACTGGGGGTCGTCACATAGCCGCGCGGCTTCCGCCCAATCGGCGGAGTGGGCGGCGGCTTCGATCGCGAGCAATCGCGTTTCGATATCGCAGGTCCCGGAATCGACCGTGGACTTTATCTCGATTTGTGCTGATTCAAGCTGATCCTGGGCAAGAAGTGCGCGGATCAATGCGTTGCGGAAAGCGATCTCCGTTGGGGCCAATGCGATCCCGGTACGCAGGATTGAATCGGCTTCTTCGGGCACGGCCCGCGCCAAGGCGAGGCGAGTGGGTGCATGGGCGGGTATTGCGGCGCAAGCTTCACGCAGACAGATCGTGGCTTGTTCGACTCGCCCGAGTTCCAACAGGGCCCGACCGAGCAATGACTTTGCGCCAGCGTTGTCAGGTCTTGCAATCACCGCTTCGGCTGCAGCAGTGGTAGCCGTGGCGAAGTCGCGTTCAGAGAGACCGATTTCGGCACGCAGGATGAGCATGGCGAAATTAGCCGGGAAGCGTTCCAGACCGCGGTCGAGCATTTCCGTCGCTTGCTTTGAAAAACCACCAGCAAGCGCAATCTCCGCCTTAATCGCGATAGCGCTTTCCTGCATATCGACCAGTTTTTCGAGAGTCGGCAGAAGAAGCTCCGCGGCGCCGATCTGACCACGGGCGATCAAAGCACGCATGCGTGAGGCAAGCGTTGCTCCAAAGTCGGCATCGCCTTGAGTTGGTTCGATCGAATTCAGGCTGGTCATGTTTTATGTCCCATTCTTGCATTGGATCTCACGCGACCAGGCCTTGCGCTTGAACGGCAAGGGAGGTCATATTTGCTATTGTACTGGTGCTGGCGTTGCTCTGGGCTGCTGCTTGCAGGACGGTCAGATAGCGATCGGCAAAGGACTGCACGAATTTGGGGTCTTGCAAACTGGCAACGTTGAACTGGCTTGTGATGGCCTGCTCTTGTGCTGCCAAAGGCTGATAGGCAATCTGCTGTGGGATACCCAAAGCGGTGGTGACTACGTCACGGATCACCGGATCTCCGAGAATTTGCACGGTCGAGGTAAAATTCTTGGCATTTTGAACGAAATCTAAGGCGTTCGATAGACCGGCCGTCTGCTGATCGAGCGATTGCCGCCAGAGAACCTCGGCATAGCCGTTGGCCAGAGTGCTGACGATTTTTGGATTCTGGATAATGCTGAGCCCTTTGTTCGCAAAATCATAGGTTTGTGCGGTTGCAAGCCATTGCGTATTGGTTGTGGCCAATTGATTGGCGAGCGATGTCGGGTCGTTTGGATCGGACAGCAGCGCCTGTTGAGCCAGTGCCGGATAGCCGATCTGTGGCCCAAGCCCGTTGGCGGTCAGCAGAACCTTCATGACCGCCGGGTTCGCCAGAAGTTGCTTCGCCGAGGTCGCGGTCTGGACGGCCTTGGTGAAGGCAGCCACATCCCGAAGCACCTGAGGCTGTTTTGCCTCGGCTGCAACGTCCTGCGCTTGATTACGTTGGGCAATCTGAAGCGCCGTAATTGGATTTTCCGAACTTGTCCCAACATTTCCGGCAGTCGCGCCCGCATAAGCTGCGCTCAGAATGGAGGTGATGTTTTCCGAGATATTGAAGTTTCCTGACAACGATAATGCCGTGAAAAGCGAGGCATAGGTGCTAAATACTCCCGACAGGCTGACTGACATAACAAATATCCTGGAATTACACGCGACCGTTCAGGCCGTTAGCAAAATGATCGTTGATCTCGGCCAGGAAATCGAAGTCAGGTGTCTCCTGGATTGCCGCACGCAATACGGATTGCGCGACGGAAACGATTTGCGCGCGCAGTGGAATCGGTAGCGGATTGCGTGGATCATGGTTTGCCGCAAGAATGGTTTGCCAGAGCATTTTGACGTCGGCGAGTGCGCGGGTGCGGGAAATCTCATCCGATGCGCGGCACAAAGCGCTACTTACCCTGCGAATGATTTCCGCATCCTGATCGCGCTGATTGCGCAGAGTTGCGGCTGAGCCGTAAGCTTTCAAAACCTGAAAATGGTTAGACATAAGCGGTCCTTTTTGATCATAGACTGGCGTGCATGACGGCGGTTTCATGCCGCATGATTCTACGCGTAAGTTTCAAGGCCTCGTAACAATTATCCGTTTCGGCAAAGGCGAGCGCTTTGTCGAGAATCTCCCGCGCCAATGCTGATGTCGTCGCTGTTTTGAACTCCTCGATCAACCCGCGAACCCGGGTCAGCGCGGTATTGCGTTCTTCATCAGTACCGATATAGGCCGTCTGGAACGCAAAATAGATTCGCCGTGCCGGCGTATCGGCATCTTCTGCACGCAAGATCTGTTTGCCGAACATGAAGCGGGCCTTGGCAGTCAACTCGATCCGCGACTTGGTCCGAAATCGAATCGGGGCGCCGTTCAAAACCATGACGTCACCTTGGCGGAGTTCGAGAACCAGAATCGACATCAGGCAATCCTCGGACAAAATCAGTCGAATCCGGCCTGCCATTGGCAAGCCGGATCGCGGGACAAATTTACGGAAACAATTTTGTCAGCAGACCAGGCGATTGATCGGCAATGGAGAGCGCCGACGTCGCTAATTGCTGCTGAATCTGCAAAGACTGAAGCTTGGCCGATTCCTGCGCCATGTTGGCATCCACCAGGGCGCCGAGACCGGTATTCAGTGAGTTGATTTTATCCTGGTTGAACGTGATCTGATTGTTGATCTGATTGGTCAGGTTGCCATAGGTGTTCATTGTCGACCCGACCGAACCCACCTTGCTGCTGAACGTGCCGGTTGCGGTAATGAAGCTTGCGACCGTCGTTGCCGAATTCAGCTGCGTGCTGGTGAACGCCAGGGAGTGATAGATTGCGGACATGCCGCTCGAAGCGATCGAAAAAGTTCCGCCGGAGCCGTTACTGACGACCGACAAGGCAGTAGTCGTGAACGTGCCGTTCGAGCCCGCGATATTACCAAGTAGAGAGCGGCCGTTGTAGTTTGCGTCCTGAATATAGGTTTTGATGTTGGTGAGCTGAGACTGATATTGCTGAATATACTGCGCGCGCTGATTGCCGGTGACGCTGGAGTTGGCCAGATCAACCAGCGTCCCTTTCATGTTCTGCATCATGTTCGAGATGTTGGTCAGCGCCGTGTTGGTGGTCGAGAGCAGTCCCTGAGTATCGCCGAGCTGCTGATTGGCTGCGGTGAGACCGGTGACATCGGTTCGTACGGACTGAGCAACGGCAAAAGCGGCACCGTTATCGACCGCGCTGTTGACTGAATATCCCGTCGAGACGGCGGACTGCACCGACTGGAGTTGAGAATTGATTGTGTCAAGAGAGTTGACCGCGACCATCGCGGCCGAGTTGGTGATGATGGAGTTGATAGCACCAGACATTGGGTTATCCTTTGAAACATAGCATCGAAAGCTTCGCGTTTTGCGAAATCGGCGTATTTTGCACCGAATTAGTTAATGCCGGATGAAGCAGACCCATTAAATGTATTGCGCGAGGGACATTGTCTTCATAGCGGCGATAAGCTGATACGACGCCTGCAACTGGGTTTGCGTGGACGACAAATCGGCAAGGGTGCTGGTCATATTGACCTGATCGGCACCGGCAAGCTGGTTTGTGAGTGCCGTCGCCGTTTGTTGCAAATTGACCGCCTGAGTCGCCAATGCCGCTTGCGTGTTGCCGAGAACGCCGGCATCCTCCGAAAGCGCGGTGACGGCGTTTCCCATCGAGGTTGCGGTCGCCTGGGCGAAACCCTGGAAATTCGCATTGCCCACTTGACCGGACGTCAAACTCCCGATGGTCGCAAGACCGCGCATGATATCGCGCATATAGGAGCCGGTCGTATCCGCTCCCGCAGAGGTGACGAATCCGTTGGCATTGGCTGCGATTCCGACCGCAACCATGGCGTCGTCGCCGGCAGCGACTTGTGATAATGCAGGATTGGCGCCGAGCCCGACAGCAAACGGCGTTATCCCTGGTGAATTCGAACTGGCAACCACAAGCGTTGCGGCTTCGGTCGCGGTAGCGCCGTTGCTTGCGAGACTTGCGACCGCGTTTTGAATACTGGTGAAAAATCTGGAACTTGCGATGCCATTCGGATTTGGAACCGGAGGCGAATCGCTATTCTGACCACCGAATATGTAAATCGAACCGTCTTTGGTGTTGAGCAGGTTGGCGACTTGTACCAACGCCTGCTTCGCGGAAGCGGCGAGCGTATCCATCGCCTGCGGCGTCAGCGCACCGATGGATAGCAGTTGCCCCATGAAGTTCGAACCGATCTTGCTGATCGAGGAAAGCGCGGTCTGTTGCACGCCCATTCGTCCGGTAGCGACATCGAGATTGGCAATCGTGGTGGTGATGCCGGCGATTTGCGGAGCAAGGGTGAGGGTGGTTGCCGCCGTGCCAGGAGTCGCGGTATCGAGCCTGGCATAGGTCGATGCTACGTAGCCGGTCGAGGATTGTATGATAAGTTGATCGAGCCGCGCCTTGGTTGCGGTGGCTCCGGCAACCAATTCCTGTATTAATCCGAAATTGCCGCCCGTGAATCCAGAAATTGATCCGCTCATGAAATCATGGCCTCCATCGTTTGCCACATTTGTTGTGCGATTCCGACAATTTTGGCGTTCGCGGCGTAGGCATTCTGGAGCGCGACGAGCACACCCATCTGTTGATCGACACTGACGCCATTTGTTGCGGAAAACTGGGTGGTCAAGGCGTTAGTGAGCGAGCTAGATGAGGCTTTCGCTGCTTGCGCATCGCTGCTGATTGCGGCTTCATCACTTGCGAAATTTGTGGCGACGGTTGAGATCGTGCCGGCACCGGTGTAGTTGAGCGCAATCGTGCCGGAAGGGCCAAGTCCACTGGACGCGGTTACCGGCTGACTGACGCCGGCCTGAACGTCTTTTCCAAACGCGAATTTCAGCACGCGTTGGATCATGGTCGAGAAACCAGCCGGACCGCCCGGCGGGTTTGGCGTGAAGGACGACGCACCTGTAGCGTTTCCCGCGATTGCCTGGGTTCCGTCACGCACCAAAGCCGGATTTTTGACGACTGCCGGATTGACGGTTACCGCGTTAGAGAAGCCAACACTGCCGGTTGCGTTTGGAACGTTGCCCGAAGAGTCTGAAAACAGCGTTAACCCCTGCGCGGAAAATCGGCTTGCAATCCCTTGCGAAAATGAATCGAGGCCGGCCTGCAGTTTGGGCAATGTGGCATCGCGCAATTGCAGCGATGCGCCAATGGTGCCGTCGGTGAGGAGTGGTGTTACGTCCTGGCCATTCAGCGTAATGGCCGGGACGCCACCGCCGGGGTAATAGGCATTGGCCCCAAGTGTCGCGGACGGTGTGGATAAGGGATGATTTGCGTCGGTTGGCAGTTGCAGACCTGTTGTGGTGTAAAGCGCAATCGTGCCATTCGGCTGCGGAACCGACTTGGCGCCGGTGAGCGAGGCGATCGTCTGCACCAATACGTTGCGCTGATTCTCGAGATCGGCGGTACTCAGGCCCTGCTGCTTGAGGGCGACGATTTGGGTGTTGAGCGTGCCCACTTGCGTCAGCGACCGGTTCAGGTTCTTGATGTCGGCAACCATTGTGGTTTGCGCCGCTTGGCGTGCGGTGCCAATGGCGCCGGCAATGCTGTTGATTTGGCTGGTCAACGTCTGCGCTGCCGTGACGAGGGCGGATTGTTGCGCGGGATTGGATGGATCTGACAGCAAGGTCGCGAAGGAGGATTGAACGGCACCAACCAGGCTCGGCAAGTCATTGCCCTCGCCTGGCGCACCCATCACCTGGTCGATGCCGGATAATGCCGCCGCCATTGCACTCTGATACGACTGGTTGCTGATCGATGCGTTGAGTTGCGATTGCATGTCGGTGTTCAATTGGCGCGTTGCCACACCGCTTATCACGCCGGTGCCGATGCCTCCTGCCGTGGTGCTCGAGAGGGTTTCGGTTTCAGCCGAATATCCCGGTGTATTGGCGTTGGCGACGTTCTGCGACACCACGGCGAGCTGCCGTTCGATCGCGGTTAGCCCGCTGCTGGCAATGGCAAGGCCCGCTCCGATACTCATGATCCTAATTCCAGGTCGATATTATCATGGCAGCATGTTGATTGTGGTCTGGGTCAACTGATTGGCCGTGGTAATGACCTTGGCATTGGCCGAATACGCGGCCTGAGCGGCGATCAGCTTGGTAAATTCGGTCGCGATATCGACATTGGAACTTTCCGTCGACCCGGTCACCAGAGACCCGCCGCCATTGGTTCCGGCCGCATTGACCGTTGCCGTGCCGGAACCCTGGCTTGCGGTGAACAACTGACCACTTTGGTTTTGCAGCGCGTCCGGCGCGCGGAAGGTCGCGAGCGGAACCTGGGCCATGGTTGCCGAAAAGCCGTTGCTGTAATTGACCGTGACATTGCCTCGATTGTCGATGGCTACATTACTGAAATTGCCTTGGGGCATCCCGTTCTGCGAGGCGCCTTGCAGGTTGAAACTGGTGCCCGAATATTGAGTGAGCCCAGAGGTGTCGCCGAAATTGCCCAAATCGAGCGAAATCGGTTGCGCACCATTACCGAAATTGGCCGAAAAATCGAGCGTCGCCGGGCCGTTCGCTGCATAGCTTGTCGCGGTAACGCTGCCGGTCGGATTGGATAGGCTGCCAAGCGTGCCGGCAGGAACCGCATTGCCACTAGTCGCGCCGAATTTCATTTCGGCGGTTCCGATCGTCGAGGGGGTGGCATCGGGTGAGGACAATGTCACCGTCCAATCGTTGCTCGCATTTTGAACCCAGCTCAGGTTAAGCTGATGCAGCGTGCCGAGACTGTCATAGACATCGACCTGCGTGCTCACCGGCTGACCGGGCGTCGGCGTCGCGGGCAAAGCAGCCGATAACGTCACGCTGCTGGTTGGTACCGGCGGGGTTGTGCCCTGGGCAATCCGGATCGGTGCGAGCACTGCGGTATTGATGATGCCGGTGGAGGGATTGACCGACCAGCCATCGAGATAGGCGCCGGCCCCATTCACCAAGTAGCCATCCTTGTTGAGCGTGAAGTCTCCCGCCCGCGTGTAATATTGCTGTTCCTGAAAGCTCTGCGCCATCGTACCGCCGGTTGCAGTAGTCGCGGCGGGTTCGCTGACCGCGAAGAACCCCTGGCCGCTGATCGCGAGCGCCAGCGGATCGCTACTCTGGGTGACCGCACCTTGTACCGTATTGGTATAATCCGGGTGAGCCGCGACCGAGTCCGAGCCATTGGCCGTTGCGGTGCTTTGGGTCAGATAGTTGATGAAATTGGTATCGACGCCTTTATAGCCGACCGACTGGCTATTCGCGATATTGTCGCTGATATTGGTGAAGGCGCTGGATTGCGACTGCAACCCGCTCACTGCCGTATCCAAGGCACCGAAAATCGACATCTTGTCCTCATTTCCCAAAAGAACCACTCGCTGGAATCGATCGCGCGGCGGCATCGGCCATGCGACGAAGAGCCATGCAATGAAGAGCTAAGCATGAACCGTGCCAATGCAGGTTGACGAGGAATCAGCAAGAATTGGTGAAAATGGTGCCGCTACCCTCGGCAAAATGCGCCGACCAGACAGATTTGGCCCGGCAATTTCTGCCGCTTGTCCCATGGTTGGCCTGCTTTTCTTGCCAATACGCCGGGTTTGCCTGGCAGGAGATTTGCATTGCTGTTTTATATGCCGTTCAGTTTCACTCCATCCATCAATTCCGCTTCGATATCAACCATGCAGGGCAATTCTGAGGCGAAATCGTCGGCCACCGCAATCCCGATCGGCGGAGCCGCACTCAAAACGACATTTACTAACGCGACATTAACCTCTACGGCTTCGATAACACTGCCAATTGCAAAACCAGCCGATCTCCCACCCAAAATACTGATTTCCTTTAAGCACACGCTGTCGGATGCCATGCCGGCGGCGCAACTTCCGTCGAAGGAAGCACCCGACCGGATAAGTCACAGCATGGCGAAGGATTGGTCTCTTCCGACCGAGCCGGGCGGCATTGACCCATCTCTAGCAGTGGCCGTGCCGAATCTATCGTCGCCTTCAGCCATCTCAGACAACGTGGCAAAAACCATAACGATAAAAGTAAGTAAGGGCGATGGGACGGCTGCGAATGATCGCACCAAGATAACGCCTGATGTGGCACCAGCACCGGCAGCCCGGATCGATTTGCCATTTCCGATCCCGCTTCCTGTAACGCAGCAATTCATGCCAGTGGGGCAGAGGACAATCGTTGGTGTGCCGCCGAGCGACGGTCAAGCGGTGTTGAGACGATCGGGCATGATGAAGCAGCATGACCTGGAGACTGGATATCAAACCGTAATCGCGGCACAGGGGAATTCCGCTACAGCGCAAGGCGCGTCCACGGGGGATGCCAGTTCGGCGACAACTTCATTTCTGCCGCACATGACCGGGCAAAGTGTGGCAGATGGACAGAAACGCTCCCTGGAGTCGCCGATGCCGAGTCCCGACTCATCGGCCTTGGCGGGTGCCGCAACGGCCGGGCCAGTCGCATTGTCCGAGGCGGTACCTCTGCCAGTCACCACGCTACCGACTCCTGTTGCCGCGCCAGCCGGCCAGGGTGCTGCCGTGCAAATCGCCGCCGTGATGGTCGGTGCCGACGCAATCCCGATCGCCGCAAACCAGGCGCTGAGCGCTTCTGGAATCCGTCTCACCATCGCGATGGCGCCGCCCGCGATCGGCATGGTCACGGTTCAGATCGACCGTCATGCCGATGGAAAAGCCGTCATCGCGGTGACGGCAACGCATCCAGCGACACTCATCGCCTTGCAGAACGATCATATGGCACTCGAACGAGCGCTGACCCAGGCGGGCATCCCGATGGAACATCGCAGCATCGCATTTCATCTCGACGCTGCCCGAGCCGACACCAACCCTTCATCAGGTCAAGACACCACCGGCCAAAACAATGGTGGTCAAGGCAACGCTGGCCAGCTCGGCATGAGCAGCGGCCAGGATGGCCGAAGGTCGCGTAGCGAGCCGTCGCATGGCACGGCGTTTGCCTGTCCGTCGGGCGACGCTTCCGGCGAGCGTCCCGCCGCCGCCGATAACGCCTTGCCGCAACGCCCGATACGGATGCGACGCTTCGGCTTGAACGTGATGGCCTGATACGACACGAGCAAAGGATTGCCCGATATGACCGCAAGCATCGCTTCCGTCGCCTATCAGCAGAGTCAGTTGATCGCCGCAGCAAATGCCAGGGCCTCTGGCATTACCGGCGGCGGCTCGGCCGTGCCCTCGGCGAGTGGCGGCACTTCCGCCGCCGGAGGTGGCGGGCTCGGCGTGCTGTCATCGAATTTTTCCAGTTTTCTCAACCTGCTGATGACCCAGTTGCGGAATCAAGATCCGTCCAGTCCGATGGATGCCAATCAGTTCACCTCCGAGCTTGTGCAGTTTTCGCAGGTCGAACAGCAGATCAACACAAATTCAAGCCTCGGTCAGTTGATCCAGCTTACCCAGGCAGGCGATCTCACGCAGGCGAGCGCGATGCTCGGCAGCAAAATCACCGCCCAATCGAACGAAATTCCGCTGCAGAACGGCAAGGCAAGCCTGAGCTTCACATCGCCCGTCGCCGGGCCGGTGGCAATCGCGATCTACAACAGCGCAGGCCAGCAGATCCGCGACGCAGCGCTCACCGCGACGCAAGGCAGCAATACCTGGAACTGGGACGGTACCAACAATGCCGGAACCGTCATGCCGGACGGCGCCTATAAGGTCGCGGTGATCGGCGCGAACGGCAATGGCTCGACCAGCGCGCTGCCCTTCACCGTGACAGGAACCGCGACTGGGGTATCCAGCGGCACCAATAGCGTCTCACTCAATCTTGGCGCCTTGTCGGTACCTTTCAGCTCGGTGGTGAGCGTCAGCAAGGCGAATTGACCGCCAATGGCGGTGCGGCAAGGCTACTCGTTCAGAAAACAATGGGTGCCATGAGTCACCGCCGCCCCCGCGCGCAGCGCCGCGGCGACCATGATGGCTTCGGCGATCTCGGCGTCGGTCGCGCCGGCAGCGCGCGCTTTGCCGGCATGGATATCGATGCAATAGGGACATTGGGTTGTGTGAGCGACGCCGAGAGCGATCAACTCCTTGTATTTCACTGGAACGGCGCCGTCAGCCATGGCGGCGGCATCGAACGCGGCAAAAGCCTCCATCGCTTTCGGGGCGTGTTTGCCGATTGTCTTGAGGTGCTTGAGATTTTTCCGATCATACATGGCGTCTCTCCTGTTTTTGATGGTTGACGTGCATAATGAAGCGATGATGCTGGAAGCCGTCAAGCTACGGCCTTTCCGGGACAAAGCGTCGTCAACCCCGATCCACGAAGCGGATATTCACTGTTTCTTAAGATCATTGCGATAGTGTCCTGATCGCGTCGCGATGCCATCGGGGCAACGACACGCCGGACAAGGGATCTTCATGAACATCGGTTCACCTGGATCAACGATAATCATGCCGGCCAGCCCGCTTACCGGGACAAGCGATGGAGTCGTGGCCGTCCGTTCCATCGACGTTCCGCACCTGATCGATGGATATCGGCGGCGTCATGGCATCGACGTTTCTGCACTGTTCGCCGCCATTCATCGGGTACACCTCATGCGTGACGAGGTAACCGGCTTGTCCTTTTTTGATCCGCCGGTCGCCGGCGATGCCGCTTTCTATGCTGCGATCGCACGACGTCACGGCTATCACAGACCCGATAAAGCAGAATTTAGAATTGCCGCCGACTATATCCCATCCGGCGCACGGGTGCTTGAGGTCGGTGCCGGCATTGGGCATTTCGTCGGGCATCTCCGCGATGTTGACTATCTTGGTTTGGAATTCAATGCGGATGCTGTGGCGGCGGCAGCCGTGCTGAACATTCGTGTCATTCAGCGGGACGTTTGCGATATCATGCGCGAGCGGCCCGAAAGCTTCGATGTCACCTGCGCTTTTCAAGTCCTCGAACACGTCTCGGCCCCGCGTGCGATGATCGAAGCAATGATTGCGCTGACGAGGCCCGGCGGCCTGATCATTCTCGCGACACCCAACGCCGAATCCTATGTCAGCCGTTCGCGGGATTTGCTGAACGTTCCGCCGCATCACCTTACCTGGTGGGAAGATCGAACCTGGCGTTGGATTGCCGGAACGTTCGGCCTTGTCGATCTTCACCTTCATCATACCCCGATCGACGAGATGCTCGGCGCCTGGGCGCAACTGGTCGCGAGCGAGGGGATCGCGCGACAACTCGGATTCGAACTCGATCCGGTGGTCGATGAATCGCCTTTGCGGGAGCGGGTCGACGCCCTGGCGGCGCCGCTCGCGTGCACGCTTCTCGCCGGCTTGACCCGGCGCACCGATTGCCCCGCCATCGGGCACACCACTGTCGCCGTGTTCACCAAACCTGCAGCCGCAAGCAACGGAGCCGAACGTGCAAACCCGTGATTGGACAAACGAAGCGGACAACATTGCTGCATGTGCTCATGAATGGGTTGGAAAGTTTCGTGACAAACCCTTTGTCAACACGAATGGTATGGCACCCGATACGGCGTTCTGCCTCTATTACTGGGTGCGTGAATTATCGCCGAAATTCATTGTCGAGTCGGGTACCTGGCGTGGTTTCAGCACCTGGGTGATGCGTCAGGCGGCGCCGGAGGCAAAAATCGTCAGTCTCGATCCGATTTTTGCCCTGGGCCACTGCCTCGATTCCGCGAAAATCGGCCCTGGCTACTGGCCGGCCGATCTGGAACGCGCGGGGATGGATTTTTCCTGCTGCGGGTTCGAATTCATGGTCAAGCCGGAACCTTCTCTCGTGCTGTTCGACGATCATCAGCACAAGATCCATCGCCTGCAGCAGGCAATCCAAAAAGGCTTTCAGCACATCGTTTTCGACGATAATCTGCCGGGCGAGGCGACTCATCTGACGTTTTTCCGCTATCTTCGCGATCCCGCGATCAAGGAATGGATGGAACAGGTCGTCGATCGTTTCGAGATATTCCCGCCACTATGGGATACCCAGGCGGGCAGGAGCAACGAAATCTTTGTCCCCGGATTGAATATCCCGCGCGATCCCGAACTCGCTTGCCTCGATACGACGGCGCAGCCCCGCAGCGGCTATACGTGGCTTACCTATGTCAGGGTCAAGGATTCCGCGCTGGCAGCGCGCCACGACCCCGCAACCGTGACGTAAATAATCGATTATTGCTTGAAGTTTTTCTTTCGCCGCTTTCAAGCATACAGCATAAATCGATTTATATTTTTATTGGGTTTGTCTTGATGGTTGCATATCAGGCCGTGACGACGGAATGCTGGCCTGTCGCACATTCCGTCCTCGCGGCCGCATGGCCGTTCAGCATCGCGCCGATCGCATCGATCTGCCGCTCCAGCGAGAAATTTGCGCAGACATGATCGCGCCAGCGATGCGGTCGCGCCGCGCGGATCAGCGCCGCCGCCTCGTCGACCGTGCCGAACAGGATCGGGGCCGGCCAGCACGCGGCAGCACCCGGATGGTCGAACACTGCGAGATCGCACCCAGCGGAAGCTGCTTCCAGAACTGCATAGCTCAATCCTTCATGCAGGCTGGTATGCAGAAGCACGCCGTTCGCCGCGTGCCATGACGGCATGTCCGCCTGAGCGATTCGCCCCTCCCAGCGTATCGCGGCAAGGAGGTCGAGCCGGCGCGCGAGGTGAAGGAATGTCTCGTGCGCCAAAGTCTCGCCGCCCATGCCGCACAGGCTCAGATGATAGCGGGAATCCTCGGCCCGCAACTGCGCCAGTATCTGCAGGGCGAGGGAAGGGTTCTTGCGCAACGTCATCAGTCCGCACCAGCCGATGCGAAACGGGTTCCAATCGGCGGGGGGCGCGAACCGCTCGGTATCCACGCCGTTGCACACCAGATGCAGCCGGCTGGTGACGGCGATTTCCGGCGCGGCCGCGCGCACGCGCTCGGCCATGTCTGGACTGACCACGATCACGTCGTCGACCTTCGCCCAGGACATATCGGCGACATGGCCGGTTTCGGCCGCCTCGATGCGATGAACCCGCACGATCACCCGCCGTCCGCCGAAATCGGTGGCGCCGATCACTGCCGGAAAGGGCGGCCAGCAGAATTCGAACCAGATCGCGTCGCCGGCCGCGCCGTCGGTCCAGGCCAGGGCCGCCGCCAGCGCCGGCGCGCCGGTCACCATGAACGGCCGGACCTCCCACCCGAAAGCGGCCGGCAATCGCACCAGCAGATCGGCGGTGAAGTGATCGAGGCCGGGAAGCAGCATAATGGCAAGGCGGGGTGCACGTTCCATCGCGCCACGCTACCAGCGATGTGCGAAGATCGGGTTAATCCGGGGCTGTCGCCAAGGCATCCCGCCTGCCCGAATGTGATGTGCGAGACGAAAGCTTGCCTCCGCGCCGAACCGCGATATACCGAACCGTATGAGCAAGCGCACCCATCGTCCGGCCACGCAACTCGTCCATGCCGGCCAGATCCGTTCCGACTTCGCCGAAAACGCCGAGGCGCTGTTTCTCACCTCCGGCTTCGTCTATGACGATGCCGAACAGGCTGAGGCGACCTTCAAGGGCGAAATCGCACATTACCAGTATTCGCGCTTCGGCAATCCGACTGTCTCGATGCTCGAAGGGCGGCTCGCCGCGATCGAGGGCGCGGAAGCCTGCCGCGCCACCGCGACCGGCATGGCCGCCGTCCACGCCGCGATGCTGTCGCATCTCAAAACCGGCGACCGCGTCGTCGCCTCACGCGCGCTGTTCGGCTCCTGCCACTGGATCGTCTCGACCCTGCTGCCGCGCTTCGGGATCGAGACCGTGTTCGTCGATGGCGGCGATCTTGATGCCTGGCGCGCGGCTCTGTCGCGCAGGACCGATCTCGTGCTGATCGAAACGCCGTCCAACCCGATGCTCGACATCATCGACCTGCGCGCCGTCGCCGATCTCGCCCACCAAGCCGGCGCGATCGCGGTGGTCGATAATGTATTCGCCACCCCGCTGCTCCAGCGCCCGATCGAGTTCGGCGCGGATGTGGTGGTCTATTCCGCGACCAAGCACATGGACGGGCAGGGCAGGGTGCTCGGTGGTGCCGTGCTCGGCCGCAAGGACTGGATCGACAACACCCTGCAACCCTTCATTCGCAATACCGGCCCGTCGATTTCGCCGTTCAACGCCTGGATCGTCCTGAAGGGGCTGGAAACGATGGCGCTGCGGGTCGATCATGCGTGCCGGTCGGCAGCCACGATCGCCGACCATCTGGCTGGGAAGCGCCACATCGCCCGTGCGCTCTATCCGTTCCGTGCCGACCATCCGCAATCCGCCCTCGCGCGCGCCCAGATGTTGGCAGGCGGAACGCTGGTGACGTTCGAGCTGGAGGGAGGCAAGGACTCTGCGTTCCGCTTCATGAATGCGCTCGACCTCATCGTGATTTCCAACAATCTCGGCGATTCCAAGTCGATGGTCACCCACCCGGCGACAACCACGCACATGCGCATCGGTGCCGAGGAACGCGCACGCCTCGGCATCACCGACGGCACGATCCGGTTCTCGGTCGGGCTTGAGGATGTCGCCGATCTGATCGACGATCTCGACAACGCGCTGGCCGTACTTGGCTAATCCGTCTCGATCAGCCGATAGCCTACACCTGGCTCGGTCGCGAGGCTGATGCCCGACCCCGCGAGCTTGCGGCGCAACTGGCTGACATAGATGCGCAGATAGGCGATGTCCTCGGTGTGCGCCGGGCCCCAGACGGCGGTGAGGATCTGGCGATGGGTCAGCACCCGCCCCTGGTTGCGCACGAGCAAGGCCAGAAGCGTGTACTGGATGCGGGTCAGCCCAAGATCGGCATGAGTCCCATCTTTCTGATGAAGACTTGCGGCGCGCCGCTCGGGGTCGAGCGCGAGCGGCCCGATACCGAGGTGCGGCGCGGCATCGGCCTGTTGCGCGTGCATTCGCAATGCCGAGCGCATACGGGCGAGCAATTCGCCGAGCGCGAAGGGTTTTTCCACATAGTCATGCGCGCCCGCGTCGAGGGCGGCGATTTTTTCGGCTTCGCGGTCCCGCGCTGAAAGCACGATCACGGGTATCGCGGAAAATTCTCGCAGTTTCGTGAGCACCTCATGCCCGTCCATGTCCGGCAGACCGAGGTCGAGCAGCACGAGATCGGGTGACGCCGATGCCGCCAGTCGGAGCGCCTCGGCACCGGTCTCCGCCCGCAGCGTCGCGTAGCCCGCGGCTTCGAGCGCGGGCTTGAGGAACCGGTGGATCTGCGTCTCGTCATCCACCACAAGAATGGCCCCGGTATTCACGCCGCTGGTAACCGGATGGCGACGATTGTTCCCGGCAGCCCGTCGCGCGGCAAATCGGGACGCGGGCTCGCCGCCTCGATCGTTCCGCCCATCGCCTCGACGAAGGCGCGCGCGATGGCGAGTCCAAGTCCGGTGCCGGGGGCGACCCGGTCGCCGCGTGCGGCGCGGAAGAAACTGTCGAACACATGCGGCAGGTCTTCGGCGGCGATGCCGATGCCTTCATCGGCGACCGAAATGACGATCATCGTGCCCTCGTTTCGCGTGGCGATCGCGATGGCGGAGCCGTCGGGTGCGTATTTGACCGCGTTTTCCAGCAGATTGACGATCACCTGTTCGAGCAGCGCGGGATCGGCCTCCACGGCATCCGCACTTTCGCCGAGATTGACCGCTGCATGAAATGCCTCGGGCACCCGCGCTATTGCCGCCTCGATGAGCGGTCCGAGCGAGACGCGCTCGCGGCGCGCGACGATTTCGCCGGTCTCGATCCGCGCCATGCCGGTGATATTGGCCAGAAAACGCGTCATCCGCCCGACATCCTGCACGATGCTGGCGAGCAGATCGGCGCGCGTCGCCTCGGTCAGCGTGGCCTCGGAGGCGGCGAGCGTCTCCGCCGCACCCCTGATCGCGGTGAGCGGCGTGCGCAGATCGTGCGACAGCGACGACAGCAGCGCCGTGCGCAACCGCTGCGTCCTCGCCTGGGCGCGGCTGTCGGCGGCACGGGCGGCAAGGCGCAACCGCTCGGTCGCCATCGCCGCCTGATCGGCTAGAGCACCGAGCGCCTGAACCAGCGGCTCGGTCATCGGCCCGGCCGGCTTCACGCCGAGCACGCCGACCGCGCCGGCTTCGGTCGCGAGCGGCATGAAGCGCCACGGCACCGAAGGCAGGGTGATGGTTCCGGCGCCGGTCGCCAGCCGGTTCCGGTAAGCAAATTCGGCGGCGGCCTGCGCGGCCTCGTCGAGAGCCGCGGAAGCGGGCAGGTCGGCTCCGGTTGTGATCAGCGCGATCGCTTCGCCGCCCAGCGCCGCCGCTTCGGCTTCGATCGCGGCGCGCAGCGAAACCTCGTCGGTCGCCTGGGCCAGGGTACGGCCGAACAGAGCGACGCGGCGCAGCGCCTCGATGCGCCCGCGCGCCGCTTCGGCCTCGATCCGTACCCGTCCGGCCAGCGTGCCGGTGAGCAGGCCCACGCCGAGGAACACGATCAGCGCCACCACGTCGCGCGGATCGCCCACCGACAGGGTGAAGATCGGCGGCAGGAAGAAGAAATTCCATAGCAGGAAACTCGCCACCGCTGCGAACACCCCGACCGCGCGGCCATAGCGGCTCGCCAGGCCGACCACGATCGCGGTGAACACGAACCCCATCGCATCGTGCGGCACCATGCCGCGCACGGCGTAGCCCAGCACGGTCGCGAGCACCATGACGGCGACGCCGATGGCGAAAGGAGTGAGGTTCCGTTTCGGTCGAGGCAATTTCGGTGCGGCAGCCCTGGCTGCCGGATCGGGCACGACATGCAGCGAATAGGCACGGGCGCGGCGCGCCAATTTTGCCGCGAGCGGTCGGCGCGCCCAGAATTTCTCCGGCCCGCGCGCGATGACGATATGGGCCACATTCTGCCGTGCCGCGACGTCGAGCAACGCGGCGAGAGCATCGGCGTTGGTGCTGGTTTCGATCGCGCCGCCGAGCTGAATCGTCAGATCGAGCGCCGATTGCACCGCGCTCCCGCCGGATTCGGCCTCGGCGTGGAAGGCGAGCAGCGGCGCCTGCAGTGCATCGGCCAGCCGTGCGGCGTGGCGCACCACCTGTTCGGCCGCCTGGCCGGGTTCGATCACCGCCATGACCCGCTCCGCCGCCGGCCAGGGCCCGGCGATCGCCCGGCTGCGCATATAGGTCGCGATGTTCCGGTCGACATGCTGGGCAACCCGCCGGAGCGCCATCTCCCGCAACGCGGCCAGATTGCCTTCGCGGAAAAACCCCCCAAGCGCCTGGCGCGCGACATCGGGCCGATAGATGCGCCCCTGTTCCAGCCGCGTGCGCAATTCGGCGGGCGGCAGATCGATCAGTTCGATCTCGGTGGCGAGGCCGAGCACCGTGTCCGGCAGCGTCTCGGCGACCCTGACCCCGGTGATCCGCGCGACCTGATCGTTCAGGCTCTCGAGATGTTGGACATTGAGCGTGGTCCAGACATCGATCCCGGCCTCCAGCACCGCCGCCACATCCTGCCAGCGCTTGGCATGGCGCAGTCCCGGTGCGTTGGTGTGGGCAAGTTCGTCGACCAGCAACAGGCCGGGCCGGCGGAGAATCGCCTGGTCGAGATCGAATTCCTCCAGCACCCGTCCACGATACGGCACTTTCAGGCGCGGTAGAACCGGCAGGTTGTCGAGCTGGGAAGCGGTTTCGGCTCGGCCATGGGTTTCGATCAGCCCGGCCAGGACATCGACGCCTTCGGCGTGTTTCTGCCGGGCGGCGGCGAGCATTTCCCAGGTCTTGCCGACGCCTGGTGCTGCGCCGAGAAAAATCTTCAGCTTGCCGCGATGCTCGCCCGCCGCCTGCGCAAGCAAAGCGTCCGGGTCAGGTCTGTGCTCGGAATCCGATGCGGCCATCAACGTCCATCATCGCGCACCAGCCAGCCTCGGCGCAAGGTTCGGTTTTGCGACCTTTGCGCCGATGAAGCCAATCTGCCGATGTTTCAAGTCTGATATATCACCTTCTGTTTCTTGGCCGATTGAGCCAGATGGAAAATTCCCAGAGACTGGCAAGCGCAAGATAGATGGTCGTTGTCGCCGCCACCGAACATATGAATACGATCATGAATTCCTTGCGTTCTTTCATTAGAAAAAACAACATCAGTTCAATGAACAGCAAAATCGAAAATGGGCGGGATATTTTCCTGACCAGTATCAATATAAATTTTCCATTCATGGCATTATTGCTTTTGGCAAGTCGTAGAAGAGTCGAAAAGGATACCGCAATCCATGAAACAATGGATGATTCAAGAATATTTTCTGCAATGACGGATTTCGAGTAATTTTTCTCATAATAAATCAGCAGGATAAAGATCATTATCCATATGATGCTCCAGTATCTATGGGATTTCAGGGTTATGTTGTCCATGGCGAGTCATCAAATGATTTATTTTTGCACCATCGTGGTCGCGGCTTGCATCCGAGACAGGGCCAGGTTCAGCTTCAGGACATTAACCCGATCGGTACCGATGACGCCGAGCAGCCGATGCATGGCAAACCGCTTTACCAGCGCCGTCATCCGGCCTGCCGGCAGATGCCGGGCCACGGCGACGGTGGGCGCCTGGCGCAGCGCATTGGCGAGCGAGATATCCGGATCGAGGCCGGAGCCCGACGACGTAACCGCATCGTCCGGCACCGGGCCGGGACCATAGGCCTTGCGGTAAGCGGCAATCCGGGCGGTGACATTGGCGATCAGCGTCTTGCTGGTCGGCCCGAGATTGGACGCCCCCGATTCCGAGGCATCATACGGCGTGGCGACGGTCTGCCCCTTCGCGTCGGTTCCGGTCAGCGCCGAGGGGCGCGGCTGAAACCATTGCCTGCCCGGAAAATTCTGGCCGATCAGGGCCGAGCCGATGGCATGGTTTTTCACCCGGATCAGGCTGCCATTCGCCTGGTATGGAAAGACGAGTTGGGCGAAGCCGGTGAACGCGACCGGCGCGGCCACGCCAAGGATCAAGGTGAACAGCAGAACCAGCGACAAAGCCGGGCGAAGTTCGCGAATCATGACAATGTCCGATCAGGAGAAGATGTGGAAAGCGGTGAGGATCATGTCGATCGCCTTGATGCCGATGAACGGGGCGATAATCCCGCCGAGGCCGTAGATCAGCAGGTTGCGGCGCAGCAGCGCGGCGGCGCCGATCGCGCGGAATTTCACCCCGCGCAACGCCAGCGGCACCAGCGCCACGATGATCAGGGCGTTGAAGATCACCGCCGAGAGAATCGCACTCTCCGGGGAACTCAGTCCCATGACGTTGAGCGCTTGCAATTGCGGGTAGGTCGCCACGAAAATCGCCGGCAGGATCGCGAAATATTTCGAGATGTCGTTGGCGATCGAAAACGTGGTCAACGCACCGCGGGTAATCAGCAACTGCTTACCGATCTCGACGATTTCGATCAGCTTGGTGGGGTCGCTGTCGAGGTCGACCATGTTGCCTGCCTCGCGCGCGGCCTGGGTGCCGGTCTGCATTGCCACCCCGACATCGGCCTGCGCCAGTGCGGGCGCGTCGTTGGTGCCGTCGCCGCACATCGCGACCAGTCGGCCCTCCTCCTGCGCTTTGCGGATGTAGCCCAGCTTGTCCTGCGGCGTGGCTTCCGCGATCACGTCGTCCACTCCCGCCTCGGCGGCGATCGCAGCAGCGGTGACGCGGTTGTCGCCGGTGACCATGATGGTGCGAATGCCCATCCGGCGCAGATCGGCGAAACGCTCCTTGATGTCCGGCTTGACGATGTCTTTCAATTCGATCGCGCCGAGCAGTTTGCCGTCCACGGCAACGGCAAGCGGCGTCGATCCTGCGCGGGCGATGCGCGACACCGCCTCGGTGAAGACCGCCGGCGTTGCGCTGCCCGTCAGGCTCAGCACGGAATCGACCGCGCCCTTGCGCCAGGATTTACCGCCGCTATCGATTCCCGACACTCTCGTATTGGCGCTGAACGGCACCAGGGTCGCGTTGGTGGGAAGGCGTTCGGCAATCTGAAACCGCTCTCGGATAAACGTGACGATCGAGCGGCCTTCCGGCGTCTCGTCGCCGAGCGAGGCGTAGCATACTGCCTCGGCCAGAACGCGCTCGTCCACGCCTGGAACCGGATAGATCGCCGAAGCCATGCGGTTGCCGAAGGTGATCGTGCCGGTCTTGTCGAGCAGTAGCGCATCGACATCGCCGGCCGCCTCCACCGCGCGGCCCGAGGTCGCCACGACATTGAAGCGGATCAACCGGTCCATCCCCGCAATGCCGATGGCCGAGAGCAGCCCGCCGATCGTGGTGGGGATCAGGCAGACGAACAGGGCGGCGAGCACCGCGATCGACAGATGTGTCCGCGAATACGAAGCAAAACCCGGTAGAGTCGCCACGGCGATGACGAACACGATGGTCAGACCAGCCAACAAGATGTCGAGCGCGATCTCGTTCGGTGTCTTGCGCCGCTCGGCCCCTTCGACCAGCGCGATCATCCGGTCGAGAAAGGTCGAGCCCGGCTCGGCGGTGATGCGCACCACCAGCCAATCGGACACCACCTGGGTTCCGCCGGTCACCGCCGAACGATCGCCGCCCGCCTCGCGGATGACCGGGGCGGATTCGCCGGTGATCGCGCTTTCGTTCACGCTTGCGATACCCTCGATGATCTCGCCGTCGGACGGGATGAGATCGCCCGTCTCGACCAGCACCAGATCGTCCTTGTGCAGCTCAGGTGCTGGCGTCGGCTTGAATATCATCCGGTCGCGCGGATCAAGGATGAGCTTCGCCATGGTATCGGAACGCGCCCGGCGCAGCGCGTCGGCGCGCACCCGGCCGCGCCCTTCGGCCACGGCTTCGGCGAAGGTCGCGAACAGCACGGTGATCCACAGCCACACCGCGATCACGATCGAGAAGGCGGCGGGCTGGCCGGTCACCAATTCGCGGATGCCGACTACGGTGACTAGAGCGGCGATGATCTCGGTGGTGAAGATCACCGGGTTGCGCATCAGCGTGCGCGGGTTGAGCTTGAGCACCGAATCGCCAGCCGCGCGGGCAAGGATGGTGCGATCGAACAGGCCGATCGTATCGGCTTGATTGGACATGATCGGATTCCTCAGAAGGTCTTGCCGGCGAGCAGCAGATAATGTTCGGCGAGCGGCCCCAGCGTGTCGGCCGGCATGAACTGCAACCCGCCCAGAATGATGATCACGCCGATCAGCAGGCCGACGAACAGCGACCCGTCGGTCGGGAAGGTGCCGGCGGAATGCGGCAGTTTCGGCTTGGCGGCGAGCGATCCGCCGATCGCCAGAACCGGGATCAGCACGGCGAACCGGCCGAACAGCATCGCGGCGCCAAGCCCGTAATCCAGCAACGGCGTGTTAGCCGAAAGCCCGGCGAAGGCGCTGCCGTTATTCTCGGTCGCCGACGTCCAGCCATACAGCATCTCGCTCAGCCCGTGCGGGCCGGCATTGGCGAGCGAGCCAAGGCCGGACTTTGTCAGCAGCGAGAAACCCGCTCCCGCGAGAATGAACAGGGTCTGGACCAGCACCGCGAGCATCGCGAGCTTGATCTCCTTGGCCTGCACCTTCTTGCCGAGATATTCCGGCGTTCGTCCCACCATCAGCCCGGCGACGAACACGGCGAGCAGCGCGAACAGCACCATGCCGTAGAGACCCGAACCGACGCCGCCGGGTGCCACTTCGTCGAGCTGCATTAAAAACATCGGGACCAGCCCGCCGAGCGGCATATAGCTGTCGGTGAAGGAGTTGACGGCTCCGGTCGAGGTACCGGTCGCGGCGGTGTTGAAGGTCGTGGACTGCGCGATGCCGAACCGCATCTCCTTGCCCACCATGTTGCCCGGATGGGCGGCGATACCGGCATGAACCAGGATCGGGTTGTTTGCCGCCTCCGCCGCGTAGGTGCCGACCATGGCGAAACCGAGAATGATCGCCATCGCGGCGAACAGGGCCACCCCCTCGCGCTTGCGGCCGATCATGTGGCCGAACGCGATCGGCAAGGCGAAACCGATCACGAGCAGCAGCCAGATTTCCAGCAGATTGGTGAGCCCCGTCGGATTCTCGAACGGATGCGCGGCATTCGCGTTGAAAAATCCGCCGCCATTGGTGCCGAGATTTTTAATGACCTCCTGCAGCGCCACCGGTCCGCGCGCGATGGTTTGCACCCCGCCCGCCAGCGTATGAACCTGCGCGAACGGCGCGAAGGTCATTGGCACGCCGGAGACGAGCAGCAGAACCGCGGCGATCAGCGCGATCGGCAGCAGCAGATAAAGCGTGATCCGAGTGATATCGGCATAGACATTGCCCAGCGTCTTCAGCCCGCCGCTGGTGAAGGCGCGCATCAGCGCGGCGGCGACCGCGATGCCGGCGGCGGCCGAGAGGAACATATGAACCGCGAGCCCGAACATCTGCGCGCCGTTGGAAATCTGACTTTCCGGCGAATAGGCCTGCCAGTTGGTGTTCGTCGTGAAACTCGCCGCCGTGTTGAAGGCGAGCATCGGCGCCATGCCGGCGATGTGCTGCGGATTGAACGGCAGATAATATTGCAGCCGCAGGATCGCGTAGAGCAGCAGGAAATGCGCAACGCTGAACATCAGCAGAGCGATCGCATAGGCGCCCCAGCCCATCTGCCGCGCCGGATCGATGCCGCAAAGCCGATAGATGCCGCGCTCGATCGGCGCCAGCCAATGCACCTCGCCCCGGAACAGCCGCGCCATATAGGCGCCGAGCGGGAACGCCGCGCCCAGAACCAGGACGAGGACGAGCGCGATGTAGCCGAACCCATGAAATGTCATGTTCAAAAATCCTCCGGTCTCACGAGCGCCCAGACCAGATAGACGAGCAGCCCCAGGGCAACGGCGCCGCCCAATGCCAGATCGATCATCGGGTCAGACCTTTGCGCAGACGGGAACGTAGACGAAGAACAGGGTGAAGATCGCGGCGGCGATCAGCAGCGAGACGATATCGGGCACGATTGGCCTCCGATGTGTGTCAGACAGAATGGCGCGCTCACCCGATCCGCCCAAAGGGCCGAAGCGGAGCGAAAGCGTCAACGAGCCCGCATCATCGCGGATCGCTCATAAAATCGAGATGGCGATTTTCCGTGCCGTGCATAAAACCGGCATAAAAATTATATCACGCCGCAGTCAGGGCGAAATATCCTCCAGGGTCAGATCGCGGGTCCTGATGCCGAACTGCGCGATGATCGCGGCAAGAACCAGGAACCCGATGATGATCAGCATCGCCGCCAGCACGCCCAGATGCGGGATCAGCGGGGCGATCGCGATCAGGCCGACCCCGCCGCCGAGATGGCCGATCCCATCGACCAGCGCGAAGCCGGTGGTCCGCGCCCGCGTCGGGTAATTCTCGACCGACCACGCATAGGCGATCGGCACCCAGACATTGAAGCCGAAAAACACGATCATCGAACCCAGCACGCCGAGCCAGAACACCGAGCCGCCGAGTGCCACCAGAACGCCGCCGGCCAGGGTGATCGCTGCGGCAATCGGCATCCAGGTCTTGCGCTCCATCTGCTCGCCATAGGCATAGGCGACGACCGCGCAGAGCACGAAGCCGAAGGTGCCCATCGCGGTGATCAGCCCGGCTTCCGGCGGCGGATAGTGCAGTGCCGCGAGCAGCGTGGTGAACCCCGCCGCGAATGCATAGACGGTGATATAGGCGCAGAACCACATGGCGACGAGCAGGAAGGTGCGGTTGCGATAGGTCGCATTGCGGAAAATCGCCGAATAGGGCAGGGCCTGCGTGTCCGGCGGCGCCGGCGGGATCTGTTCGGGCACCGGCGGCAGCGGTGAGATGACATGGGCCCGCGCTTCCATATCCGCGATCACGCTCGCCGCTTCATCCAGCCGGCCACGCGTCACCAGCCAGCGCGGCGATTCCGGCAACTGGAACCGCAGCAACACGCCGACCAGGGCGAGCGCCGCGCCGATCAGATACATCACGCGCCAGCCATAGCCGAACCCCTTGCCGGCCAGCGCGAAGGGCAGGCCGAGCGGCAATGGCGTCGGCGGCGTGGTGAGCCAGAGACCGAGCCAGATGCCCAGCACGGCACCCAAAGCAGAAAATATGAAGATCATCGCGGTATAGCGCGCCCTTCCGCCGCGCGGTGCCATCTCGCCGATATAGGTGTTGACGATCGCCAGATCGGCGCCGATGCCGATGCCGGTGATCGCCCGCGCCACCACGAACCAGGTATAGCTGCTGACCACGGCGGTCAGCGCCGAGCCGATCCCGGTGAGCACCATCGTCACCAGTAGCAGGTCGCGCCGCCCCGCCCGGTCGGATAGCGGGCTCAGGATCAGGGTTCCCGCCACGTAGCCGGCAAGGTTCAGCAGCACCGGCAGCCCGATGTACTGCGCCGAGTTCGGTGGCGTGCAGCCCGGCACAAGCTGCGTGCAGGTTTCGATGAACGAGACGTTGATGTCGAAAATATCGTAAAAGGTGAACAGAAAGCCAATGCCGATTATGCCCGCGAACAGGCTCGGCAGCGCCCAGACCGGAATCCGGTCGAGCCGCGCGAGCAGCCGGCCCGCCTCCTTGTCATCGTTCACGTTGAACCCTCCCGATTATTTTTATCGCCGCCTGATGAAAGACGGCCGGGGCGAGACTAGCGTGGCGATTCTGAAATTCCTACTCGGTTGTGGCGGCGATTTTAGGAATTTCAGAATCAGATGGGGTATTCGGCCGGTCGTCGTAGCCTCGATTTTTGGGTGAGGTGCTGCGCTTCAGGCTGATGGTAAACGTGGTCCGGGTTGAAACGGCCACAAGCATCAGATGGAGAAGCGCAGCATGAAGTATTATGCCGGTCTGGACGTCTCGGTGAAAGAGACGTCGGTGTGCATCATCGACGAAATGGGCAAGATCTGCCGCGAGGCGAAGGTCGGGAGCCATCCTGAGGACCTGGCGCGGTTGCTCAACGATCCTGGCTTGCCCCTTACCCGTGTCGGTCTTGAGGCTGGACCATTGTCACAATGGCTGTTCAGCGGGATGGCAGAGGCTGGATTGCCAGTGATCTGCATCGAGACCCGTCATACGAAGGCGTTCCTCAAGGCGCAGGTCAACAAGAGCGATCGCAATGATGCTCGTGGCATCGCACAGATGATGCGTGTCAATCTGTTCCGGCCCGTGCATGTAAAAACGCTGACGAGCCAGAAGCATCGCGCCCTGCTGACGGCGCGCAAGCTGCTGCAGGAGAAAGCCATCGCCATCGAGAACGACATCCGCGGCTTGCTGCGCAACTTCGGGCTCAAGGTTGGCGCCGTCGGCGTGGTCAAATTCGACGACCGGATCCGAGAGCTCGTTGACGGCATGCCCGAGCTCGTCGAGATCATGGCGCCACTCCTGGCATCCCGAGAACAACTGCGCCATGCGTTCATGACGCTGCACCGCAAATTGCTGTTGATCGTTCGCGATGACGCTGTGTGCCGACGGCTGATGACGATTCCTGGCGTCGGCCCGGTCGTATCGTTGGCCTTCAGGAGCACGATCGACATTCCGGCGCGCTTCACGAACTCAAAGGCTGTCGGCCCAGCCTTGGGGCTGACCCGGTGGTTCTCAATCAATCGGGTGAGAACCACCGGGTCGGTCGGATCTCGTTGTGCGGGGACGACATGATGCGCCACCTGCTCTACGAAGCCGCCCAGGTCATGCTGACGCGTGCACAGAGATGGTCGTGGCTGAAAGCCTGGGCGATGAACATCGCCAAACGGCGGAGTCAACAAAAGGCCATCGTCGCGCTCGCTCGCCGGCTGGCCGTGATCATGCATCGCATGTGGATCGATGGCACGGAGTTCCGCTGGACAAAGGAGACAGTTGCCGCCTCGGCGGCTTAATCACTTCTCCGACTGTCATACGGCACGGAAATATCGAGTTCCACCGCCTGGTGGAAGATGTCCCTCGCGGGACGACGGATGGGGTGAGTTCGCCGTGGCTCTTGTACCGGTCGCGCAACGCGTGATCAGGACGCGAGTCAGATTGTTCCGCCCCATTCTACTGATCCCATGCTGGGAGAGCCAAATGGCTGATCCCGAAGAGAAGAGCGGACCCGCGGGCGACGTCAAACATCGGAACGGTGGATGCCTGAAAGCGCTTGACCTCAACCAGCCGAATAGAGAAGAGCCATTATTGCGCGCGATTTTACATGATATGAGTTTTTCGACATCACGGGAGAAGCGACGATTCCGGCCAATCCAAGCGAAAAATCGTTCAACATGCGCTGATCGCGACCCACCGGGAGCTTGCTCCGAGGCCGGCATACGTTGACGCAGACTGAACGGTTCATCTGATAAAAAATCACTTGCAGACGGGGCGGGCCATACGTTGGGTCTGGCATTCGCCCAATGGCAGGAGGTTACCGGCACCGCGATGGTCGCATGATCATCCATACCGAAGGGGGCCGATCGAGCCCTCGTCAACACCAGCCCCAACAAGTTGACGGTGCCCTCGTCCGGACAGGGGGTGGTGATTTGGGGACGGTGGACAAAAATTCCGTACAACGGAATAATATGTTTGATTGAATGAGAACAATTGATCTCCGGGCTTCGTTGTGCAACATTCTGGCGGATCTCGCGCTGGATGTGTCGCACGAGTGAAATTCAAATGCGGAGAGGAATACGTAATGAAAATGACCACGGAAGAAGCCTTCGTGAAGGTTCTCCAGATGCACGGCATCGAACATGCGTTCGGCATCATAGGTTCCGCCTTCATGCCGATTTCGGACCTGTTCCCGCAGGCCGGGATCACCTTCTGGGACGTGGCGCACGAGACCAATGGCGGCCTGATCTGCGACGGCTATACCCGCTCCACTGGCAAGATGGGCATGGCGATCGCCCAGAACGGCCCGGGCGTGACCGGTTTCGTCACCGCGATCAAGACGGCCTACTGGAACCACACGCCGATGCTGCTGGTCACGCCGCAGGCGGCGAACCGCACGATCGGGCAGGGCGGTTTCCAGGAAGTCGAGCAGATGGCGCTGTTCCGCGACATGGTCTGCTACCAGGAGGAAGTGCGCGACCCGGCGCGTGTGCCGGAGGTGCTCAACCGCGTCATCATGAAGGCGAAGCGTCTGTCGGCCCCCGCGCAGATCAACATTCCCCGCGATTACTGGACCCAGGTGATCGACGTGCCGCTGCCCGCCGCCGTCGAGTTCGAGCGGCCGTCCGGCGGTGCGAAGGCGATCGCCGAGGCGGCGAAGCTGCTTTCAGCGGCGAAGTTCCCGGTTATTCTTTCCGGCGCCGGCGTCGTGCTGGCCAACGCAATTCCGGCCTGTGCCGCGCTTGCCGAACGGCTCGATGCGCCGGTCTGCAACAACTACCAGCATAACGACAGCTTCCACGGCAGCCATCGCCTTGCCGTCGGCCCGCTCGGCTACAACGGCTCGAAAGCGGCGATGGAGCTTGTCACCAAGGCCGACGTCGTGCTCGCGCTGGGTACCCGCCTCAACCCGTTCTCCACGCTGCCGGGCTATGGCATCGACTACTGGCCGAAGGATGCGCAGATCATCCAGGTGGACATCAACGCCGACCGCATCGGCCTGACCAAGCCGGTGGCGGTCGGTATCTGCGGCGATGCGAAGCTGGTGGCGGAAAGCATCCTCGCCCAGCTTTCGGAGACCGCCGGGGACCAGGGGCGCGATGATCGCAAGGCGCTGATCCACCAGACCAAATCGGCTTGGCTGCAGACGCTTTCCGGCCTCGACCACGAGGTAGACGATGACGGCACCTCGTGGAACCATGATGCCCGCGAGCGCGACAAGGATCGCATGTCGCCGCGCCAGGCTTGGCGAGCCATCCAGGCCGGCATGCCGCGCGATGCCATTATCTCGAGCGACATCGGCAACAACTGCGCGATCGGCAACGCCTATCCGACGTTCGAGCAGGGGCGGAAATATCTGGCCCCCGGCCTGTTCGGCCCGTGCGGCTACGGCTTTCCCTCGATCATCGGCGCCAAAATCGGCAACCCCGACGTGCCCTGCATCGGCTTCGCCGGCGACGGCGCCTTCGGCATCTCGATGAGCGAGATGAGCTCGATCGGGCGCCAGGAATGGCCGGCGATCACCATGGTGATCTTCCGCAACTATCAGTGGGGTGCGGAGAAGCGCAACACGACGCTGTGGTATGACAACAACTTCGTCGGCACCGAGCTTGATCCGCACCTGAGTTACGCGAAGGTCGCCGAGGGTTGCGGCCTGAAGGGCGTTACCGCAACGACGCAGGCCGAGCTGACCGAGGCGTTGCGCGAGGCGTGCGCGGCGCAGGCCAAGGGCGTCACCACCTTTATCGAAGTGGTTCTGAACCAGGAACTCGGCGAGCCGTTCCGCCGCGATGCGATGAAGAAACCCGTCGTCGTGGCCGGTATCAAGCGCGAGGACATGCGCCCGCAGGCCGTCGGCTAGCGTGATCGGTTCAGGCCGATCACGCTCTACTTATATTTTGGCCACCAGGATATCGCGCCGTGGCCGACCGCGCTCGGTATCGTTGCGGGTGATCGTGGAGGCGATCCTGTACATGCTGGCGACCGGATGCCAATGGCGTCAGATCCCGAGGGAATTCGCGCCTTTCACCACGGTGCAGGCGTATTTCTACCGCTTCTGCCACGACGGCACCCTGGAACGCATCAACCACGCCCTTGTCATGATGGCCCGAGAATTGGCTGGTCGTGAGCCTTCCCCCACTGCCGGGGTGATCGACAGCCAGTCAGTGAAGACCACCGAAACGGGCGGACCGCGCGGGTTCGATGCCGGAAAGAAAATCAAGGGCCGCAAGCGCCACATCATCACCGACACGCTCGGTCATCTGGTCGGGCTTGTCATCCACCCCGCCGATATCCAGGACCGCGACGGCGCCGTGCGGGTGCTCAACGCCGTTCGCTCGCTGTATCCGTGGCTCCGACACGTCTTCGCCGACGGCGGATATGCCGGCCCGAAGCTGAAGGGGCGCCTCGCCAAAATCGGCACCTGGACCATGCAGATCGTCAAACGCTCCGACAAGGCCACAGGTTTTGAACTCCTGCCTCGCAGGTGGGCGGAAGCAGCGAAGTTCCGCCGGCGTAAGCCGGTGGAAAGCTGCTGGAGGGCGTCGAAAGAACCTTCGCTTGGCTCGGCAGATGCCGCCGCCTCGCCAAGGATTTCGAGGCAACCATCGCCAGCGCCACAGCGTGGCTCCTCCTTGCCCATATCCGCCTGCTCACAAGAAAAATCACCCGCCAGCGGTAGCCACACTACCATTCAGAGTCGAGCTCTGAAAGCCGGCATTCCGATGCCTGCTTGCGTCCATAATTGTTTCCGTTCCCTGTGCTTGTTGCGCCACAATCAGCATCATCTTTCGGATAAAATTCTCTCATTTATCACATTGAAATTGACGTATCGCTCGCTTTGTATCAATCTATAATAGGTTTTATACCGCAGAACGGAAATGACATTGGCTCAGATAGTGCTTGGGGAGCGGCGTCGGCGCACCCGCAACAATAAGCCGGTCGAGACTGGTTCGGTGCGGGAGCCGGGGTTGGCGACACTCGTCGATTCTGTTCCCGATATCCCGGCCGAACGGAGCAATCCGGGTGTTTTCCTGCGGTCTTTCGCGGTGCTCGATTATGTCGTCCGTGCTGGCCGCCCGGTACTGGCTGTCGATATCGCGACCCATCTCGGCCTACCGAAGCCGACCGTCTACCGCATGATAGAGCAGTTCGAAGCGGAAGGGTTCCTGCAGCGCCAGTTCATGAGCCGGCACCTGGCGATCGGTCCGCGTTTGACGGGGTTTGCTTTTGATACGCTGCGCAGTTCGGTGCAATACGCGCCGCGGCGCCAGATACTGAACGCCCTGGTCGCGAAGGTCGGCGAGACCTGTAATGTCGGGGCTCTCGACGGGAGCGAGATCGTCTATTTCGACCGGGTTGAAGCGACACATTGCGCATTGCAGCTGCATTTCCATGTCGGCTCGAAAGTGCCGCTGCACTGCACTGCCATCGGCAAGCTCTTTCTTGCTTTCCTGCCGGAAGCGAAGAGCGCGCCGTTGATCGAACAGATCGCCTTCGAATCGTACACCCGGACGACCATCACCACGAATGCCGCGCTGCGGGCGGAACTCGATGGCGTGCGCCGTGACGGCCTTGCGCTCGATCGTGAGGAATATCTCACCGGTGTCGTCTGCCTTGCGGCGCCGATCTTCAACGCAAGGCAGGACATCACGGCCGGCATAGCGATTCAGGCCCCTGCGGCGCGCATGCCGGTTTCAGATGTCTATCGGCACCGCGCTGTCCTGCTGGAAGCCGCACGGGCGCTTTGCGAGAGTCTGATGCTCACTGAATAGATTGGCCCGCCGGAAGGCGGGCAGGAGGAGGAAAGTTCAGATGATGCCAACGAAGGCCGGTATCTCCCATCCCTCGTGCACGAGTGGCAGCTTCGTCGCCGGGCCCGTCGTCAACTGATGACCGGAACCGAGGCGCTCGAAACGCGGACCCACGAGACTGAGGGGGCTTGGCCGTCCGCCGGGGCGGCGGGCGGCTATCTCTGCCCGCCCGATCTGCTGTTGCGTGCTCGCGAGCGCGGCCCCACACCGATGGCGGTTGCCGCGGCCGGTGCATCCGACGTGCTGCAAAGCGTCTGCCTGGCCGCCTCGTTCGGTCTGGTCGAGCCCATCCTTGTCGGCGACCCGGCTGCAATCGGGGCCGTGTTGAGTAAGGAGGCCTCGCCGCCGGCGTTCCGCATTGTCCCCGCCATGACCGAGGCCGATGCCGCGCGGCTTGCCGTCGGCCTCGTCACCACGGGCGAGGCGCGGCTGCTGATGAAGGGGCACCTGCATACCGATGCCCTGATGCGCGCGGTGCTCGACCGCGCCGCTGGGCTACGCCCGCCCGGCAGCCGGCTCAGTCATGTCTTCGTCATGCGCTGGCCCGGCGCGGTGCACCACCTACTGATCACCGACGCCGCGCTGAACGTCGCGCCCGATCCTGAAACGACTCTTCATATTGTCCGCCATGCCATTCGAGTGGCGAAGACCGTGGGGATCGCGCATCCGCGCATCGCTATGCTGTCGGCGAGCGAGACGGTGAACGCCGCGATGCCGAGTTCCGTCGCCGCCGGTGCCTTCGCGGCATCTTTCTGCGAGGAGGCCGAGCGGTCTGGCTGCAGCATTACCGGTCCCCTGGCGCTCGACATCGCGCTGTCCCCGGAATCGGCGGCGCTGAAGGACATGGCCGGCGATGCCGTGGCCGGGCGGGCGGATGTGCTGATCGTGCCGAACATCGAGACCGGCAACACTCTGTTCAAGGCACTGGTGCATCTGCTGCACGCGACCGCCATCGGCGTCGTGCTCGGGGCCACGGTGCCGGTTGTCCTCACTTCCCGTGCCGACCCGATGGAGGCGAAGCTCGCCTCCATCGCGCTCGCGCAACTGCTTTCCCCGCAACCCGCCGAAATGCGAGCCACGAACAACTGACCTGCAAGACCAAACCTGATGACCAAGGAGCAAACCAGAACGATGGATCAACCGAATCTCTACCCGGAACAGGCGTCCGCCGCGTCCGTCATCGCACCGTTCATCGAGCGCGGCCGCGCCGCCATGGCCGCGATCGCCGATGCCGACCAGACGCGGACCGACGAACTCGTCATTGCGCTCGCTTGGTCGCTCTACCGTCCCGACCGCGCCGAGGCGCTTGCGCAACTCGCCGTGCAGGATACCGGGCTCGGCAACGCGCGCGACAAGGTGACCAAGAACCAGCGCAAGACCTTCGGCACGCTACGTGACCTACTGCGCGCGAAATCGGTCGGCATGATCGAGGAGGACAAGGCTCGCGGCATCGTCAAGTTTGCGAAGCCGATCGGCGTCGTCGGCGCCGTCACCCCGTCGACCAACCCGTCCGCGACCGCGGTGAACAAGGCGATGATGGCGCTCAAGGGCCGCAACGCCATCGTCATCGCGCCCTCGCCCGCCGGCACGAAGACCACGATGGTGACGGTCGAGGGCATGCGGGCGGAACTTGTCCGCATCGGCGCGCCGGCGGATCTGGTGCAGATCCTGCCGTCGCCCGCCTCGAAGCAGATGACGCAGGCGCTGATGGAAGCGGCGGACCTTGTCGTCATCACCGGCTCGCAGGACAATGTACGCCGCGGCTATCGCAGCGGCACGCCGGCGATCGGCGTCGGGGCCGGCAACGTCCCCGTCATCATCGACGAGACGGCGGACCTCGATGACGCGGCCCGCAAGATCGCCGCCTCGAAGACCTTCGACAACTCGACCTCCTGCTCGGCGGAGAATGCGCTCGTCATCGTCAACGCCGTCTACGAGGACGCTTTCGCCGCGCTCGCACGTGCCGGCGGCTATCGCTGCACGCCGGCGGAAGCGAAGCGGATCGAGGGCATCCTCTGGCAGAACGGCAAGCTCAACCGCGACCTCATCGCCCGCGACGCGTCAGTTCTGGCCGAAGCCTTCGGCCTGCCGGAGGCGGCGAAGTCGGCACGGTTCTTCCTCGTCGAGGAAACCGGCATCGGTCGCGCGCATCCGTTCTCGGGCGAGAAACTCTCCCTTGTGCTCACCGTCTACCGCGCGAAGGATATCGACAACGCCACCGGGACGGTGCGCGCCATTCTCGACCACCAGGGACGCGGCCATTCCTGCGGCATCCACACGAAGGAGCTCTCCCGCGCCCGCCGCCTCGCCGAGGAACTCGACGTCGTGCGCGTGCTGGTGAATTTCGCCCATACTTTCGGCAATGGCGGCGGGTTCGACAGCGGGCTCGAGTTCACGCTGAGCATGGGCTGCGGCTCGTGGCAGAAAAACTCGATCAGCGAGAACCTGAACTACCGGCATTTCCTCAACGTCACCCACCTCGTCACGCCGATACCGGAAGACAAGCCGACGGAGCAGGAACTGTTCGGCTGCTACTTGGAAAAATACGGCGAATGAAAACGGGAGCGCAAGGAAAATCCATGAATCTGCTTGAACATCACGCAAAGGCGCTCGTCCTCGCACCCGCCGGCATCCCGCTGCTCGATGGTGCCTTCTGCAGCACTGTCGACGAGGTAGTCACCGCCGCAAGGTCGCACGGCCCCTGCGTCATCAAGGCACAGGTACCTGCTGGCAAGCGCGGCAAGGCCGGCGGTATCCGCTTGGCGCAGACGCCAGAGGAAGCCCGCGCGGCGGCCGAGGCGATCATCGGCATGACGATCGACGGCCATCGCACCGAGGCGGTGCTGGTCGAACAACTCGCGCCGATTGCACGGGAATTCTATATCTCGGTCCTGCATGCCCCGCACGAGCGCGGTTCGCTCGTGCTTTTCGCCGCAGAAGGCGGCATGGATATCGAGGAGATCGCAGCCGAGAGGCCGGACGCGATCCGCCGCCACCTGGTCGACACGCCGGACAGTTTCGGCAAGGCCGATGCGATGGCGATGCTGAACGGCCTCGGCCTCGGCGCGCAGCAGGAGAAGATCGCCGATATCCTGGTCGCACTTTACAGGCGTTACCGTGAAACCGATGCCGAACTCATCGAGATCAATCCGCTGGCCGAGCTGAAGGATGGCCGTGTCATAGCGCTCGACTGCAAGTTCTCGCTCGATGACGCCGCTGTTTTCCGCCAGCAGGACATCGCTGCCGTGGCGGCGTCGGACCAGATGACCAGGCTGGAATCCGAAGCGGCCGCGCTTGGCCTCAAGTTTATCGAACTCGAAGGCGGCGTCGGCATTCTCGCCAACGGCGCGGGTCTGACGATGACGACGATGGACGTCGTCTCCTATCAGGGTGGCAAGCCGGCGAACTTCCTCGAGATTGGCGGCGATGCCTATACCAAGGCGGAACCGGCGCTGAAGCTGCTGCTCTCCAATCCCGGCGTGCGTTCGCTGGTCGTCAATTTCTGCGGCGCCTTCGCGCGCACTGACGTGATGACCCGCGGCGTCATCGACGCTTGGCGCAGCCTATCACCCGAAATCCCCGTCTTCTTCTCGGTGCATGGCACCGGCGAGGACGAAGCTGTCGCACTCATCCGGGAGGAATTCAACGTGGAACCCTTCGATCTGATGGAAGACGCGGTACAGGCCGCGATCGGGGCCGCCCGATGAGCGGCTTCCCGATCATCCGCCGGTCCGACCGCATCCTCGTCCTCGGCATGACGGGCGGGCAGGGCACGTTCTGGTCCGAACGCATGAAAGAAGCTGGCACGCGCATCGTTGCAGGCGTCAATCCGAAGCGTGCCGGCACGACCCATCTGAACCTCCCGGTCTTCGCCACGGCGAAGGAGGCTGTGGCGAAGATGGCGGTAGACGTCGCCGTGATGTTCGTGCCGCCCGCGCTCGCCGGCACCGCCGCACTCGACGTGATCGATGCCGGTATTTCCGGCCTCGTCATGCTGACCGAACACATCCCGTCGCATGACATGCTCACCGTCTTCGCCCGCGCGAAGGCGGCGGGTACGTGCATTGTCGGCCCTAACACCGCTGGGCTGGTGACGCCGGGCGAGGCCTTCGTCGGCATCATGCCGGGGCACAACGCCAATGTCTTCAAGCCGGGATGCGTGGGCGTGATCTCGCGCAGCGGCAGTCTCGGCACGCTGATCTGCCTCAACCTCACCCGCGCCGGGCTCGGCCAGTCGAGCTTCGTCGGCATCGGCGGTGACCCGATGATCGGCACGACCACGCTCGACGCGCTGAAGGCACTCGACGGCGACGAGCGGACCGAGGCAGTGGTGATGGTCGGCGAGATCGGCGGCGGCATGGAGGAAGAAGCGGCGATCTATGCGGCGACGATGCAGAAGCCTGTTGTCTCCTTCATCGCCGGCCGCGCCGCGCCGCCGGGCCGCCGCATGGGCCATGCCGGCGCGATCGTCGCCGGCAATGCCGGCAGCTACGCCGGCAAGCGCGCGGCGCTGGAGGCGGCGGGCGTCACCGTCGCCGACACGCCGCGCGGCATCGTCGAGGCTATTGCCGCGCGGCTCACGCCGCAGACGAGGCACAGGCTGGAGCCATCACCGACCAGCTAAGGGTCCGAACTTGAACAACGGGATCTCAAGCATTCTGCGGAAGCTTCGCCGACTTCCTTGAATATCTCAAACCAAGTTGCGGCGCTTATCGAGGCTCGGACCCTAAGCACGCCGGCACAAAGGAGGAACGCACAAATGATAAGAATGGAAGAAAGGGTCGCGGCTCAGGCGGAAATCGCCGCGCGGCTCGAACGGCTGCCGGTCACGCTGCTCACGTGGCGCATCGTCATCATCGCCGGCCTCGCCTGGTTCACCGAGGCGCTGAGCATCGGTTCGCTCGGCGTCTCGCTACCCGCGCTGCGCGAGACCCTGCACCTGACGCCGAGCGATGTCGGCGCGCTGGTCGCGTTCCAGACCTTCGGCGTCGTCATCGGCCTGATCCCGGCCGGGCGCCTCGCCGACAGATATGGGCGAAAGCGCATACTGATCGGCGGCATCGTCTGGTACAGCGTTTTCACCTTCCTCTGTGGCCTCGTGCCGGGGTACCACTCGCTGCTCTGGGTTCGCTTCGCCGCCGGCCTCGGCATGGGCGCGATCTTTCCGTTGCCCTATGCCATCGTCAGCGAATTCGTCCGCAAGCAGCACAGGACGATGTTCAACGGCTTCATGGACGCGTGTCTGTCGATCGGCTACTTCATCGCGCCGCTGCTCGGCTTCGTGGTGTTCCCGAACTTCGATCCAACGATGTCCTGGCGCATCTTCTTCATGATCGCCGCGAGCCCGATCATCTACGCCGCTGCTGTCTATTGGCTGCTGCCGGAAAGCCCGCGCTGGCTCGCCCGCAAGGGCCGCCTCGCCGAGGCGGAGGCTGGGATCGCGCAACTCGAGGCGAAGGCGCTGCAGGCGACCGGCAGGCCGCTGCCACCGCCGGAAATCCCGGTCCCGGGCGCCGAGCCCACAGTCGTCTCAGGCCGCTTTTCTCAGCTTTTCGGGCCGGCGCTGATCGGGCGCACGATCACCCGCAGTATCTCCGCGACGGGCGTGTTCTTCATGTTCTACGTCGTCATGACCTATATGCCGACGATCTTCGTCTCCCACGGCTTCAAGTTCGCGACCTCACTGATCTTCACGGCGATCATCACAGCAGCCGCCATTCCAGGCAAGCTGGCGAATGGCTGGCTGGCCGAACGTCGTGGCCGGCGCACCGCCTATGTGACCTTCATGGGCGCGGCCGGCATCGGCGCGGTGTTCTTCGCCATAGCCGGCTCGGTGACGAGCAGCGTTCTCTTTGCCTGCGTCATGTCCTTCTTCGGAACCGGCGCCTTCCCGGCACTGAAGATGTCCTTCGCTGAGCAGTACCCGATCGATCTGCGTGCGACGGGTTCCGCGACGGTCGAGGCGGTGTCGCGCTTCTTCGGCGGCGTCGTCGGCGCCTATGTCCTGCCGGTGCTGCTGCACCGGGAAGGCCAGGCGATCAGCTTCGTTATCATCGCCATCGTCGCCTTCATCGGCGTTGTCACGGAGCTGACCTCGACTGTGGAAACCCAGGGCAAGACGCTGGAGGAACTGGAGCAGGTCATCGGCCACAAGCCCGAAGCCACCCGCAGCCACGAGGTGCGCGCGGGCGACGCGGTCTGACCGTCACGCCACGCGGTGCCGCTCGCCCAATTCAGGCGTGCGGCACACGCGGTCTTCAGGAAATCGTCCGGCCGCCGTCGACATAGAGAACCTGGCCGGTGACGAACCGGCTTCCCGGCGCCAGAAGGAACACGATCGTCGCCAGCAGGTCTTCCGGCGTTCCAAACCGCCGCATCGGAATCCGGGCAAGGGCCGCCTCCCGCGTCGCCGGGTCGCTGACAATCTCCGCCGCCAGCGGCGTCGGCGTAACGGCAGGCCCGAGCGCATTGACCCGCACGCCCGCTTCCGCCCATTCGGTGGCAAGCACCCGCGTCACATGCGCGGCACCGGCCTTGCTCGCCGCATAGGCTGCGTAATTCCGGTTGGCGACGCGGCTGGAGACCGAGGTGATCGTCACGATACTCCCCCGCTCTCGCCGCACCATGCTGGCGCCGGCCGCGCGGGCGAGGCGGAAGGCGCCAGTCAGGTTGATGTCGATCGATCTTTCCCAGTCCGCATCGGCAAGTTCCAGAGCTGACGCCACCCGGTAGATCCCGCTCGCATTCACCAGCCCGTCGATCCCGCCGCATCGTTCCTCGACCTGCCGGATCGCCGCCGCGCAGGATTCCGTCGCGACGACGTCGATCCCGATGCCCGCGGCCCAGCCGCCGGCATCCGCGAGCGTTCGGGCGCAGGCGGCCGCCTTGCCCTCGTCGATATCCGCGATGACAACGCGGGCGGCGCGGCGGCAGAGTTCCCGCGAAATCGGCAACCCCAGCCCGCCGGCGCCGCCGGCGACGAGAACCGCGAGGCCCGCGACCGAGAAGAGAGGATCCTGATCGTCTGCCATTCCTTGCCGTCCTTGTTCCCGCCGCCGCTCAGACAGCGGCTTTCGTTCTCGTGCGCCTTAGCCGCCGTGCCTGCTTCAGCGCCGTCGCGTCCCAGAACGTCCCTTCGATCCTGCGTGCCGCGTCCCGCAGCAGGTCGACATGGTGCAACCCCTGTTCGAGCGACATGCGCGCCACCGGCGCCGATACCGCGATCGCCGCCACCACCTTGCCACCTGGCTCCCGGATGGGAACGGCGACGCAGACGACACCGGCGAGGAATTCCTGGTTGTCGGTGGAAATGCCGCTGGCCTTTATCCGTTCCAACTCCTCTTCGAGTCTCGAGATCTCGACGATCGTGTTCGCAGTGTAGCGATAGAGCGGCGCCGTCCCCAGGATACGCCCCCGGCCTTCCGCCGGCAGGTGGCTGAGAAAGAGCTTGCCCATCGACGTGCAATGCAGCGGCACGCGTGAGCCGGGCTCGAATCGCAGCCCAAAGGGCCACGCAGCCTCCACCCGGTCGAGATAGACGAGAGTGTTCCCCGACAGCACGCCGAGATTGCAGGTCTCGCCCAGCGCTCGCGAAAGCTCTTCCAGGATCGCTCGCCTCGGCGCGAGCCGCACCGAGGTCGCGAGCAGGTCGATCCCCATCCGCGCCAGCCGGTCGCCCGGCCCGTAGCGGCGGGTTCCCGGCTCGCGCGCGAGCAGCCCTTCGTCGATCAGCATGTGCACGATGCGGTGCGCCGTCGGCTGAGGGATATTGAGCCGCGCACTGAATTCCAGAATCCCGAGCGGTTTCCCGGCCTGGGCCACCGCTTCCAAGAAGGCGAAAGGCTTCATCGAAGGCAGGGGGGCCTGACGCTTTCCCGGTGCGTCGTAAGCAACGTCTGACACCGCGGCTGGAGCGGGGCGTTTCGGGTCATCGTGCCCGGTCAGTTTCCGGTCTATTACCTTCGCCATTCTTTTCTCTCATAAGGTGATAAATAAAAACTTGCAATGTGGTTTTTTTACGTCCAAACTGCGTTCGAACATCCATAGCAACGATACAACGTCCCGGGGATCGTGTGAAACGCGTCCTGATCGCAAACAGAGGTGAGATCGCGCTACGTATCGTCCGGGCCTGCCGCAGGCGCGGGGTGCAGTCCATCGCGGTCTATTCCGATGCCGACGAAAACTCCCCCCATGTCTGGGCCGCCGACGAAGCGGTGCGGATCGGGCCAGCTGCCGCGTCTCGCAGCTACCTCGATGCGGGAACCATACTGGAGGTCGCGAAGGCCATGCGGTGTGATGCGCTGCACCCAGGCTATGGTTTCCTATCCGAACGCGCCGCCTTCGCCGCCGATTGCCTCGCCGCGGGCATCGCCTTCGTTGGACCGCCCGCCCGTGCGATCGAATTGATGGGCGATAAGGCCGAGGCGAGGCGGACGGCACTGAAGCACGGCGTCCCCGTCGTCCCCGGTTCCGAGGATGCGTTCCTGGACGCAGCGGCAGCAGCAGTGGAGGCAAAATCGGTCGGTTTCCCCATCCTGCTGAAGGCGCGTGCCGGCGGTGGCGGCCGAGGCATGCGCGTCGTGAAGGAGCCGGAGGCCTTCGTTGCCGCCTTCGCCCAGGCGACTGCCGAGGCCGAAGCGGCGTTCGGCGACGGCGGCGTCTATCTCGAACGTTTCATTAGCCGGATCCGGCATGTCGAGGTGCAGGTCTTCGGCGACACGCAGGGCCGGGTGACGCATCTGCTGGAGCGCGATTGCAGCGTGCAGCGGCGCCACCAGAAGCTGATCGAGGAGGGGCCGTCGCCGGTGCTCGACGAACCGACCCGCCAGGCGATCTGTGCCGCCGCTGTGAAGCTCGCATCAGCCATCGGCTATGTCGGTGCCGGCACCGTCGAGTTCATCTACGAGACCGAAACCAGGGAATTCTACTTCATCGAGATGAACACACGCATCCAGGTCGAGCACCCGGTCACCGAGATGCTCACCGGCACCGATCTCGTGGCCGAGCAGCTCGGCGTCGCCGCCGGCGAGCCGCTCTCCTTCCCCAACCGGCCTTTCACGCCAAAGGGCCATGCCATCGAGCTGCGCATTAACGCCGAAGATCCCGCACGGAATTTCATGCCCTCGCCGGGCCGGCTCACATGCTGGCGTCCGCCCGCGATGCCCGGCGTGCGGATCGACAGCCACGCCTATCGCGGCTACGAGGTTCCGCCTTTCTACGACTCCCTCATCGGCAAGCTCATCGTGCATGGGCAGGACCGCCCGCACTGCATCGCCCGCGCGCGCGACGCGCTCGACTGCTTCGAAGCGGGCGGCATAGCGACCACGATCCCCTTCCTGCGCAAGGTGCTGGCCGCCCCCGCCTTCGTCAACGCCTCCGTCCATACGCGCTGGGTGGAGACGGAGTTCGCCGGTGCCTGACAGCAAACGCAGCATCGGCCTGATCGATGTCACCCTGCGCGACGCGCATCAATGCCTGTGGGCGACGCGCATGACCACCGCGATGATGCGCGATATCGCCCCACGCCTCGACCGCGCCGGCTTCGAGGCGATCGACCTCGTCGGCGGCGCGGTCTTCGACGTCGCAGTGCGCTATCTGCGCGAAGACCCGTGGGAACGGATGCGCCTGCTCTCCTCGTGGATCACGGAAACGCCGCTCATCGTCCACACACGTGGCCAGAGCCTCTTTACGTTTGAATTCTTTCCCGATGATGTGGTGGAACTCGCGGCTGAGCGGTTCGCTGCCAACGGCATGCGCTACCATACGCCCTATGACGCGCTGAACGACATCCGAAATCTCGAAATCCCGGTCAGGGCGGCGAAGCGCCATGGTCTCTATGTCGCGGCCGGGCTGGTCTATACGTTCAGCCCGGTCCACACCGACGCCTATTACACCGAAAAAGCCCGTCAGCTCATCGCCCTCGATGTCGATGCCATCTTCCTCAAGGATGCCAGCGGCTTGCTGACGCCGGAACGGGTGGCGACGCTGGTGCCGGCCGTCAAGGACGTGCTGGGCGACCGCCCGCTGCAGATCCACACCCACTGCAATTCCGGCCTCGCCCCTTATGTCGTGCTTCAGGCAGTCGAGCACGGGGTCGACGTGATCCATACTGCGACCTCCACCCTCGCTAACGGCGTCTCCCATTCGCCGACCGAGCTGGTGGCGGCCAACCTTCGCCGCCGCGGCTACGACGTGCCAGTGGATCTCGCCCCGGTCCGCGAGGTTGCCGAACGCCTGGTCTACATCGCCGAGAAGGAAGGCAAACCCGTCGGCACACCAAACGAATACGACGAGTTCCACTTCCGCCACCAATGCCCCGGCGGCATGGTCTCCAACCTCGCCTACCAGCTCGAAACGATGGGGCTGCGGGATCGGCTGGACGATATCCTCGAGGAAGCCTGGCACGTCCGCGAGGATCTCGGCTATCCGATCGTCGTCAGCCCCTTCGCGCAGTACATCGTGACCCAGGCGGTGCTCAACGTCGTTGGCCGCGATCACGGCCGCCAGCGCTACGATACCGTGCCGGACGAAATCCGTCTCTATGTCCGCGGCGGCTACGGTGAGATCGCCGGGACGATCGAGGCCAATCTCTACGACAAGATCACCCGCGGTGTGGCACCGATCACCGAGCGACCGGGCGCCGACCTGCCGCCGGGCCTCGCGCGCATCCGGGCGGCGCGCGGCCCCTTCGCGTCGGACGACGATCTCCTGTTAGCTGCCTTCTACGACGACTCCCAGTATCGCGCTTTGAAGGAAAACGGCCCGATCGACGTGGAATACCCGATCATGAGCACGCCACTGGCGACCCTGCTGAAAGAGATCAGTAACCGGCCGTCGATCCGGTCCTTCCATTTCCGACAAACCGGCGCATAGGCGCACTGCATTGCGAAAGTTCGTACGATGAAGCCAATCATCATTACTACCGCGATCACGGGCGCGATCCCGCGCAAGAAGGACAATCCCGCCGTCCCCATCACTCCGACGGAACAGATCGAGTCCACCCACGCCGCCTACGAGGCCGGTTCGGCCCTCGTGCACATCCATGTGCGCGACGCCCAGGAAAATCCGTCTTCCTCGCCGGAGCTTTTCGCCCAGGTGCAGGAGGGGGTGCGCAAGCACTGCCCCGGCATGATCATTCAGTTCTCGACCGGCGGGCGCGGGCGGGAAGCGTCACAGCGCGGCGCGAGCCTCTACCTGAAGCCGGACATGGCCTCGCTCACCACCGGGTCCTGCAATTTCCCGACGCAGATCTATGAGAACGACCCTGCTTTCATCGAACAACTCTGTCGCTCAATGCAGACCTACGGCATCAAGCCCGAGATCGAGGTGTTCGATGTTGCCATGCTCTACAACGCCATCGCACTCGCGAAGAACGGTCTAATCGCCGAGCCCCTGCACGTCCAGTTCGTCATGGGGGTGAAGAACGCGATGCCGGTCCGCCGCGCCCTCCTCGAATTCCTGCTCTCGGAACTGCGTGCACTCTGCCCGACGGCGACATGGTCCGCCCTCGGCATGGCACGCCATCAGCTCGAAGTGAACCGCTGGTGTCTCGAACTCGGCGGCCACACCCGCACCGGCCTCGAAGACAATGTCCGCTTCGACAAGACGCGCCTCGCTGCAAGCAACGCCGAACTGGTGCAGCTTGTCGCCGAGGCCGCCGCCGAATACGATCGCCGGTCGGCAACCCCGGCGGAGGCACGCTCAATCCTCGGACTTGCTGAATAGGAGGCAAAATTGGCGCTGACCTACAAAGACGTCGCCGACATCATCAAAATCATCGATGCAAGCCAGTGCGACGAGGTGATCGTCGAACTCGCGGACACGAAGATCGTCGTCCGCCGCAGCACGGGTGCGCCGGCCCCGCAGCCGCAGCTGCAAAGGCCGCCGCAGATGCCGCCTCCCGCCGAGGCGAAACCGGCTGTGGCATCTGCGTCGTCCGACACCGATGCCGGCACGGATGGCGCCATCCTCCGCTCGCCGATGACCGGCACGTTCTACCGCGCACCGTCGCCGAAGGACCCGCCTTTCGTCGATGTCGGCAGCGCCGTAAAGAAAGGCGACATACTCTGCACCATCGAGGTGATGAAGCTCTTCACCACGATCCTGGCCGAAGCCGAGGGCATTGTGACCCGCATCTACACGCAGAACGCTGAGCTTGTGCAGATTGACCAGCCGCTGTTCCGGATCGTTGCTGCGGCCTGACCGGTCATTCCGCACCCGCCACCGGAACGCTCCGCCCCGTCCCCGCACCGCCCAGCCTCGGCGCCACCGGCGCGAACCGCATCGCGCTCACCGCGGTGAAGCTGATCAGGCTGAAGATCACCATGTAGATCACGACATACCATGGCGCCCTGTGATTGGCACTGAGCAGACTGGTGGCGATCAGCACCTCCCATGGCTCCGATCGGCCGTAGCTCTGCATCAGCCAGAAGGAAATCGCTGTCGTCACCGCCATCAGAAGGCAGCCGGCGCCGAACACCCGCTTGAGCCCGAGCCTGTCGGCCAACTGCAATCAGGCCAAGCGGCACGCTGAGTTGTGGCCAGCTCCCGTAGAAACTCTTACGCCCCGCCGGCGCGTGCTCGATCGCCATTAGGCTCGCCCGTCATCAAGCCGATCAAGCACTCGATCTGGTTGAGCAGATTCGCAACCGCGAGACATCGCCAACACCATCCGGGGGGCAATTTCACGGCGGCGATCTACGAGATGTCGAATAGACGGAAACGTCCGTCCCTGTCTCCTCGACACTGATGCCGGAGGTTTGTGTTCCCATGAACAGGATCGGGATCAAGCACAACTCCGTCAACAGTGCCAGGATCACGAACAATCTCGTGAGCCCCACGGTATTCAGTAGGATCGGGATAAAGTAGACCAACACAACACCGGTTAAGAATCGCGCCACGCTCTCTCCGAACATGGACCCAGTCGCCCGCAACCTCGTCGGGAACTGTTCCGCCATATAGAGCTTCGAGGGCGGAAAGCCGGCGTAGACGAAGAACCAGGTAAACGCGGCGGCCAGAATAACCACCCCTCGGGACACGTCCTGTAGGCCGAGCGCCGCAGTTGAGATCGCGGCGATCGTCATCACAACGAAATGCGTGGCCCGGCGGCCGAATTTGTCTCCAACTAGACCGACGAGAATATTTGAGATGATGCCCAGCACGATCAAAGCGCTCGTGTAGAGAAGGGCATTGTGCTTGGTCGCCCCCATGCGATGAAGGATCGTGGGCCCGTAGATCGTGATCACGTAGAACACGACGAAAGGTGACAGCAAGGCTGAGAACGATACGAAGCAACGCTGCAAGTAGGGGCGCTTCAAAAGATCGAGAACGCTGACCCGCCTTCCCTCCGTAACCTGGAGCACGCGAAGGGATTTCTCGTCGACAAGCGTGGTATCGTGAGGCAATCCACTTTCATTTTCAAGCCGCTCGACGAAGGCTTGGACAGCATCGGGCCTGCCCTTCTTGAGTAGAATCCGTGGTGATTCCGGCAGAAACTTCCAGATGACCGGCACGATGAGGATTGGAGCCGCACCAATCAGAAGTAGCACACGCCACGCAACATTGGATGGGAACGCTCTCAGTACCCAGGCTCCTGCGAGCGTGTTCAGTGCGTAGGCGAGCCCAAGAAGCGAATTGGATAGGCCCACCGCTGTTCCGCGCCACTTCTTGTTCACAAACTCGGAAAGAAGCAGGTAGGGAACCGGGAAGACCGCACCTTGGCCAAGGCCCGCGATGAAGCGGAAAATTGCCAATTCATAATAGTTAGAGGAATCGGCACTTACCATCGTGAATATCGAAAACGTGCAAATCCCAGCTATGAGTACTCCCTTGCGGCCATAGATATCGGCAAGCCGGCCCGCGGGAAGCAAGCCAAGAACGATTCCAAAAGTCCCCGAGCTTGCGATCAAGCCCACGCTTTTCGGCTGCAAATGCCAGTTCGACTTTAGGAGCAGGATGACCGGTGCAATGATGCCAATGTCGAATGCCTCGAGAATCCAAACCAACCCAAGTAGAACGATTAGCCACCCAATGGTTCGGTTGATGGGAATTCTGTCGAGCCGCGCGAGTAAGTTTTCGTCTCGAAGTATGTGTGACCTGTCACCTTCTGTCATTTTTGCCCTCCTGGCCCCGAGATTCTGAACCAAACGTATGATCCTCCCGCCAGATTCTGAGCGACCAATTAATCAAATTTTCGGGATATTTTATCTCGCAGAATGGATTAGAATTGACAATACGCGATTTCGGTATCATTCTGCAAGAAAAAATTAATCTATGCGCCGAATGCAATCTGATCTGGGTAAAGTCGGACAAGATCGGCAGTTCGTGTGGAGCAACGGGGTCGAAACATGCGGGACAGAGAAGTGCTGGAAACAGTTGTGATTCGTTCTCCGATGGATGTGAATAGATTCATTAACTCGCATCGGCAAAGTAGTTTTACATGGGCTATAGTACTGATTGCTCTTGGTGGGATTTTTATTGACGCTTACGATTTCACGAGTCTTGGTATTGGCGTCGTACAAATAAAAAAAGCCTTTGATCTTACGCCATTTGCTGTGGGTGGCGTAACCGCCATTATGGCGTTTGGTGCTTTTTTGGGTGCGCTTTCAGGTGGCTACTTCACCGACAAGGTTGGTCGGTTAAGAATGTTTTTAGTGGATCTTATGTGCTTGGTCGTTGCAGCAATAGGAGCTGCGCTATCGACTAATTTTGCGATATTGCTTATTTTCCGCTTTTTGATGGGTATTGGAGTAGGCCTCGATTTCCCCGTAGCCCTAAGTTTCATTTCCGAATTCGTTGCAGAGAGACGCCGGGGGAGCGCCGTTAATCTCTGGCTTGTAGTATGGCTCGTTGCTACCATGTCCACGGGACTAATTATACTCCCGTTTTATTTTGCTGGGGTCGGCAATAACTTGTGGCGAGTTGCTGTCGGTTTCGGGGCCGTGCCAGCGTTTGTTATCTTGCTGCTCCGATATCGATTCATGGACGAGAGCCCGCTGTGGGCAGCCCGTAACCTTAGTCTTCCAGAAGCGGCGCGGATTCTCGAAAGAACATACGGGGTATTTGTAAAAATTGACCCAGCAGATAAACACGCCCCACCTCGTGCACGTGTGGACTTCCTTGAGATATTTCACCCACAATTTTTAAGAACAACATTGATCGTTACGATTATAGCTATCGCGGAAAGTCTGGAATATTTTGCAATCGGGTTCAATATTCCAACGATCGTTGTTAAAGTCTTCGGAGCGAGTTTTCTCTACGCAATTATGGGGCTGCTGCTTTTCAACGCAATTGGTCTTGTGGGTGCGGGCATACTTGTTGCATATACACAAAGACTTGGACTTCGCCGCCTTGGTATATTTGGTTTTTTACTTGTCCTGGTGTCTTTGTTGACCCTTTGGGCAGGGGGCCGCCATTTGGGTGTGACCCTCACAGTAATTTTGATGGGAACTTTCATAGTCGGCCATATGATGGGTCCTGCTCCCTTGGCGGTCACTACGGCAGCACTAGCGTATCCCACACGTATCCGGGGAGTTGGGAATGGCTGGAGCCAAAGCATGGTGCGGATCGGTAGCATCTGTGGGTTCTTTAGCTTTCCCGTTCTCGTGGCCGCTATCGGCTTCTATGATACATTGATTGTAATTGCCGGGGCGCCCCTGGCGGGCCTTCTTGCCACGCTTGCTATGCGAACGGAACCGGTTTGGCATGATGCGGATATCGAGGATGAACTCGTCGCGGACACGTTGACTCCTTCAGGAGGTCTCGGACTTGCCTCCGTGGAGTAACCGTGGGGCCGCACACATAAGCCTTGGTGCCCTTCCTTCTGCCTGCTGCTGTTGGCACGTGGAGCCAACAGTCTCGCAGGGGCGCGACACCACATTCAATTTTCCCGCCAAACAGCATGCCCTTCAACCATGATGGCCAGGTGCCAGTCATGTTCCGTCGATCCGTCGTCGAAGCACCATCTAATACATGTGAGTGCCCGTCACGATTCCCTGGGAGTCGCCACATCTTGAGAATCTCTGTCATCACGCAAGGCGACAGAATTCAACGGTTCTTGCGTGTGCCCGAAGCTGATGGTTCGGGCGATATATTTCACTTCTAGGAGGAAGCAGTCGATGAAACCGGACGTCACAAAACTCGACAAAGTGATTATTACCGTCGCAACTACCGGCGGTCTGCATGGGAAAGAGGCCAATCCGGCGCTACCCGAGCAACCAAAAGAGATCGTTCAAGCAATGCATGATTGCTACAATGCAGGGGCGTCGATCGCGCATCTGCACGTGCGTGATCCGCAAGGGATAACCACATCCTCGCTGGATAAATATCACGAAGTCCTCCATGGTATCACCGACACGTGTCGAGCAATGATTACCCAGGTAGGAAATGGGATAGGCGTACGGTATGTAGACGGACCCAACAGACCCGGATTAGGCTTCACGCAAGAAGAACGGATGGCGCTACTAAATCTCACCCCCCGCCCAGATATGCTCACGGTTAATGCTGGAACTTTCCATTTTCAGCACAAATTTACGGAATTCCTATTCGACAACTCTAAAGCTTGGAACACCCAGTTTATCAAAGGGTGTAACGAACGTGGGATTCAGAACGAGTTCGAGGTCTACGATCTCAGCCACATCGCAAACATTATGAAGCTTGTTGATGCCGGTGTCGTGACCGGCCCGCTGCATTTCAGTTTAGTGATCGGGATCGATGGCGGCATTCCCGCATCACCTCAAAATTTAATGACCATGATCGATGCGTTGCCCGAAGGAAGCAGCTGGCAAGTAGTCTGCATTGGGCGATACCAGTTGCCCCTTTCGATGATGGTACTTGCCATGGGAGGTAACATACGTGTCGGGACCGAGGACAATGTCTACTATCACCAAGGGGTTTTGGCCGTCAGCAATGCGCAATTGGTTGAACGTGCAGTTCGCATCGCTCGCGAGCTAGGGCGCGAAATTGCCACACCTGAAGAAGCACGAGCAATGATGCAGATGAGCACGGCGCAGTAGACGGGAACCCACGCATCCCTTGCGATGGGCGAAGACTATTTTGCTCAAATTTGATAACGTCCCGTGATTGGTTGAGTCGGGTGGCGAGTTCGGCAGCCTATGACGCCGGACCAATGCCGACAGTGATGTGCCAATACCAACCAGTTAGTAAGGATTTGTCGCAGATCATTTCCCTTAAGGGAGGCCAAGAATGAGACTCAAGAATAAATCTGCTATTGTAACAGGCGCAGGGGCCGGAATAGGCAAGAAAATCGCGGTTGTTTTTGCCCGAGAAGGAGCAAACGTTTGTGTTGCTGATGTCGATATGAGTGGGGCCGAGACGACCGCCCGCGAAATTAGACTGGACGGCGGTATCGCGATCGCCCAGCGAATGGACGTTACGAACGAGGTACAGGTCAACGAAGTGACCGATAGGGTTGCGATAGAATTCGAGGGGATAGACATCCTAGTTTCGAATGCGGGCACCCAACATCTCGATACGATCGCCGATTTAACCTTCGAAAACTGGAAGAGGGTGCTTGCTGTGCACTTGGATGGAGCCTTCCTAACCACAAAAGCTTGCCTTCGGCATATCCGCGCCCGGAAGCGCGGAGGCAGCATTATTTTGATGGGTTCGGTTCATTCTTATATGTCTTCGGTGCAGAAGGGGCCTTATGTCGTGGCTAAACATGGCCTAATCGGCTTATGCCGAACCCTGGCGAAAGAGGGTGCATCATACGGATTACGTGCAAACGCCATTTGTCCTGGAGTCGTGCGCACAGGACTGATCGAACGTCAAATTCCCGCTCTCGCCCGGGAACGGGGTGTTCCTGAAGAGCAAGCCCTAGAAGAGGTTTTTCTTCAGCATACCGTCGACGGCGAATTTACAACTGAATCAGAACTAGCTGAAGTTGCGGTGTTTTTAGCTTCGTTTCCCACCAATGCGCTTACCGGGCAATCAGTCTGCGTAAGCCACGGCATGTTCATGCTTTGAAGGATTCCCAGATGCCGTAATGGGCCGGCGGCCAAAGCTATAGGCGGCGTGGTGGCTGTCCCCCAGAGTGATGGTGTGTTGAACGGGGTCCGAATGGGTCGGCCCCAAGCATCATCGAGGAACAACCATAGAGTATTATGTTGGAATTGACGTGGTGGCGTCGCGGCGTGTGTGGAAATTCTGGGTGGCGTAATCTCCGGGTGAGTTCAACCACCAGACTCGGCGTTCGAGCGCCGATGGAGATCACACCTCCGGCAGCTTTCCATCGGCTACGCCGACGGAACCTTTGCTGCCTCCGCCATGGAGAAGAATAGCACAACGCCGCCGGAAGGCAGCCTGTTTGATGGGACGGCTTGGTTCGACCCGATCGAGGCGGGTCTGCGGGATCGGATGCGCGGGTTTATCGAAGCAATGCCTGACCCAACGTATGGCCCGCCCCGTCTGCAAGTAGTTTTTTGTCAGATGAACCGTGTAGTCTGCGTCAACGTATCCGGCCTCGGAGTAAGCTCCCGGCCACGATGGAGATCCGCGCGCTCTGGTTCTCATAACTTCGACGGCGTCAAGTCCGCCATTGGGTCTAGCAGATTTCCAGAACACCGATCGACTGTCAGGCCATCTTTCTTCCACCACCCGCAAACATCATGGACCGGTTAGCCGATCATCATATCAGCACCGGTCGATTTCGGTCACGCCGTCACACCAACGGCTTTCGCGTCAAATTTGTCGCCGTGGCGTAGGACGGCCCACGCAATCCGCGCCAGCTTGTTGGCCAATGCGACGACCGCGGCGTTCTTGTGCACCCTGGCCATCAACCGCCAGACCTTGCGCACACCATAGACCTGGAAATTCTCATCCCACACCCGGCGGATCTCGGGCCGCAGCTGGATGTCCCGTTTGGCGCGCGGCGGCAGGCGGCCCGGGTTGGCACGGCGAGCGGCATGCGCACGGTAGGTCGACGGCGCGATCGGCAGAACCTCGCAGATCGGCTCGACACCGTGGACTTCGCGATGCGCGTCGATGAACGCGATCATGGCTTGTACCGGCGGTCGAGCTCCGCCTGAGCAAAATAAGCCGATGCCTTGCGCAGGATCTCATTCGCCTGGCGCAGCTCCCGGACCTCCCGCTCCAGAGATTAGATCCGCTCCTGGTCAGCACTCGTAGGGCCGGGCCGTATCCCCTGGTCGCGCTCCACCCGGCGAACCCACCCTCTCAGCGTCTCCGTCGTGCAGCCGATCTTCGGCGCTATCGAACCGATCGCCTCCCATTGCGAAGCATGATCCTTGCCATGCTCCAGCACCATCCGCACCGCGCGTTCGCGGACCTCAGGTGAATATCTGTTCGATGTCTTCCGCTTTTCCATTGCTCCATCCTACTCAAGAGTTGGAGCCTCCAGGATTCCCGGCGCGGTTCACCCAGTTGCCGCAAGATTGCTTTGTTAGGTGCCGATTGGCATATCGCCGGAGTGAAACGGCACCAAGCTTCGGTAACCGTCAAGCCATATCTTGCGGTGACTACCCTTGCCTAATTCAGTTCGATATTCGACTCCGTTGCGGATCGCATAGCGCTCGATCAATCGGACAAGATCAGCGGCCTTCACCATGACAAGATGCGCCAAGAGGCAATGTTAAGGCAAGCCTAATTCGGACATATCTGTCCGCTCGTGTCATTCCCCGCCACACGATGGCGGGATTGCCGACGCCCCGTGCTCTACACGCGCGTTGGGGGGTGGATCGAGCGTTTGAAACCTCACGGCGACATGAGGCCTCCTCACGCGGGCGGGGGTATCTTGGGTCACGGCGCATCCTGGAACGATGTTTCCCGCACAAGCGTATGACCGCCAGGGCGGTGTTTTACATGGGCGCGCCACCACGACAGAGGCGGTCCGTCGAGCGATACAGCATAGTCAAGAGAGCCTGAGGGTTCTAGCCAAGCGCTACGGGGTCAACCAAAAGGCGGTCGCCAAAAATGGAAAAAGCGCACAACGGTCGCTGATCTGCCGACCAGCCCCCCGATGATGGGTCACACGCCCGGCTCCTCCACGGCCGCCACCATATAGCGTCGGGGACGAAAAAACAGGATGCCGGCGAGCAGGGTGCCAACGCCGACTACGATCGTCGTGGTGTTGAACGTGGTGAGCGAATAGAGGCCGAGCGTCATGAGAAAAATCGCGCTGATGCCGGGGAAGAACGAAAACAGGCACCAGCGCGCGACGGACTCCCGGTATGTGTGGCGGAACACCCAGGCGGAGACCAAGCCAGCCAAGCCAAAATAATAGGCGACTTGCAAGCCGGTCGCGGCGGCGGCATCGTTGAGAATGGAAGCGACCGAGGGCATGAAGCCGGTGAGCAGGATACCGGCAAGCCCCGCGCCGATCAGCCAGTTGGTGGCCGCGGTCGGGTTCTGGGTTTTCTCGCTGACGGTGCCGAGATAGCGCGGCAGCGCGCCGTCGCGGCCCATCGCGAACATGGTTCTGGTCACCTGCAGCATGCCGGTTTGAACCGTGGCGACGCTGGAGGCGACGACGGCGATGAGTGCGATCAGGCCACCGATTCGCCCCAGGCCCGAGGCGATCGCGATCTGGTAGATGATGTTATTGCTGTACTTCTGAACCTCGGCAAAATTGAACAGCATCAAAGCCGCGACCGCAAACATCGAATAAAGAAAGATACAAACGAGGACACCCGACAATCCGCCGTTGCCGGCTGCCTCCTCGCCGTTTTTGGTCTCCTCGCCGAGATTGGCGGTGACATCCCAGCCCCAGTAGAGAAACACCACGATGAGTGAGGATGCGGAGAAGTTTTTGATCGAGAAATGGCCGATCACATAGGCCGGCGTATACATGTGCCATGAGAATTGGGAGGCCCGGTGCAGGGTGTGACCATGAATGAACGCCGCGGTGCCGACGGCAAGCAGCACAAGGATCTCGAACGTCGTCATGATGATCTGCATGTAGCTGGTGAGTTTGATGCCGGCCATGACGACGCCGACGATGAACAGGAACCACAGCACCGAAAGCGCCGTAATGATGACAACATTGTTGACCAGTGCCGGATTTATGAAATCCAGAACCGCGGTGGACAAGGGGGTCACACCCACGATGATAAAGATCATCTGTGCCGTGATCAGAGCCCAGCCCGCCATGAAACCGTTGAATTTGCCAAAGGACTGGCTAACCCAGTTATAGGCGGCGCCGGCATGGGTCGAGCGTTTGTTCAACGCCTTGTATGCAAAGGCGATGCCTAACATCGGGATGGCGAAAATCAGCAGATCGACAGGGGCCAGCATTCCCGCGGTGCCAATAAGAGCACCGAGTGCCAGCGAAATGCCGTTCGCCGGCCCCGATCCGGCGACACCCATGACCAGGGATTCGAAAAACGATAGGGAATTGGCCCTTAGCCTGGTACTCATTCCGTTTTTCCTCCTTGCCGATTATCGTGCCGTGCCCTTCATGAGCGCCGGCTTCACAAATCGATCGTTGTCGCGATGTAGCTCTTGCGGATTGTCTCGGACCGGATATCCCAGGTCACGTCAGTGCCTTTGGCGATGATCCAGGAATCGCCCGGCCGATACACGACCGTTCTGGCGGATTTCTCGTCGGTAATCGCAACCTCACCGTCGAGAAGCGTGGCGTGTTCATGAAAAGCGTAGACGACGCGGTAGGTGCCGCGCGTTGCTGCATAGAGTCCGCCGAACACCGGCTTGTCCGGCCCGCCGATCAGGAACTTGCCGGAAACCGCGATCGGCCCCTCGATCGTCGTGGCGCCGATATCCTCGGGGCTGCCCCAGGCATCAAGCGCCACAAGTTCCGAATTCAGCACGCATGGGATCATCATCGTTAGTTCTTTCAATCGAGGGGTAGAAGTTCGGCAATCTCTCTGCGGAATGGGAGAACGCCGTCGGGCAGCGGATCGGCATCCAGCTCCTCGGCGTAGCGCCGTCCGGCATAGACGGCATGGGCAATCGTGGCGGGCGCAAGCGCATCGCCGATCGAGACAACGTCTTCGATGCCGGCGTCCGCCCACTCGTCGCGGCGCGCCAGCAGGTCGAGCGCGAGCTGTTCGTTGGGCAAGCGGGCGGTGACCAATACGACCGCATCGGCGGCGATGCGCTCCTCGCGGCCAGTGAAGACGCAGGAAGTGACGACCTCATTGCGCTCGATGACATCGACCGAACGAAAAGACTGAATAGTGATTCCCTTCTCCAGCATCCGCTTCTGAATGAAGTGCTGTTCCATCGTGTTGCGCGTCCAGGTCGATGCCTCGGAGGCTGGCGTCAGATAGAGTGTCTCATAGCCCTGCTCGGCAAAAAGCTCGGCGATCACGCCGCCCATGTAGTAGTGGTCGTCGTCCCAGACGATAACACGCTTACCGGCCGGCCGGCGTCCTGCCATCACGTCGGACGGTGTCAGAACGCAGGCGCCTTCTGCGATTGGGATCGCTGCCAGGTGGCGATGGCCAATGCCATCGCCACGCCATCTTGCCCCTGTCGCGATTACCACGCGCGGGAACCCGAATTCGAGCACGTTGCCGGCGTCGAGCCTGCTATCGAAGAAAATCTCGACGTTGGGGAGCTGCGCAAGCTGCATCTTGCGATAATCGGCCACGCGCACCCAGGCGGCGAGGCCCGGCAGCCGCGATTCCTGGAGCACCCTGCCGCCAAGTTCCGTGCCCGCTTCGGCGATGGTCACGTCGTAACCGCGCTTTCCCAGCGTCTGCGCCGCCTCCAGCCCGGCAGGTCCGGCTCCGACAATCAGCACCGGCTTGTCCGTCCGCCTGGGCTTGACCGTCTCGGGGTGCCACCCTTTGCGCCATTCCTCGCCCATGGTCGGGTTCTGCGTGCAGCGAATCGGCGACTGGGTAAAATCGCCGGAAACGCAGATGTTGCAGCCGATGCACTCGCGGATGTCGTCGAAACGGCCCTCCTTAATTTTCCTCGGCAGGAACGGATCGGCGATCGATGGCCTGGCCGCGCCGATCAGATCGACGATGCCTTTCTTGACAAGGCTGACCATGCGGTCGGCGGAGGTGTAGCGCCCAACCCCGACCACCGGCTTCGCGGTGAGCCGCTTCACGCCCCTGATGAATGGTTCCTGCGCACCTTCCTCGGCGAAACGGGATGTCCGGCTGTCATTCTCCCAGCCGGCGAGGGTGACGTCCCAGAGGTCCGGCAGATCGGCCATCAGGCCGATCATGTCCTCGACCTCCTCCTTGTAGAGAGAGGCTACGGTATGCACACATCTCTTTGCGGCAAAGAATCAACCCGAAAAAATTTCGCCGAAGCCAGATTAAAGTACATGATCTGAAGTGCTCATAATAGAGAACACATAACGGGATCAAATCGGAATATCGGTTACAATCCGTTGATTTACATACATTTTATGAAATGTGTGAATCCCGTAGCCTTGTAGAGGCCGCCTTCGCCAAGAAGTTCATCGATCGAAATGCGGATCGGCACGGCGCAGGTGTCGCCGATAGCGGCTTTCGTCTCCTCGGTGATTTCGCGCATCAGGCGAATGCGGTTCTCCAGCGACCCGCCATATTCGTCCGTGCGCTCGTTGAAGCGCCGCGACAGAAAATGGTGCAGAAAGCCGAGCGCATGGGCCGCATAGACATAGATCAGGTCGAAACCCGCCCGCTTCGCCCGCAAAACCGCATCCAGATGCCATTTGCGGATATTGCGGATATCCTGAAGGTCCATTCGCCGCGCTTGGACCGGATCATAGGTGAAGCTGGCGACCGGCAGATGCGCCGGCCCCATCGGCACTTCGCGCGAATAGAGATTGGCGCCGTTCATGCCGTTATAGGCGAGTTCGATGCCGGCGAGGCTGCCGTGTTCGTGGATTTTATCGGCCATACGCGCGAGCGACGGGATGTCCCGGTCGTCCCACAGGCGCAGTTCGATGAAGGGCGTGATCTCCGAGGTGTAGTGGAATTCCACCTGCTCGGTGCAGACCACGGCCCAGCCACCCTCGGCTTTGACGCCGCGCATATGGGCGAGTGCGGTGGGATCGCGATAGCCCATGCCGTTGCAGTGCGGCACCTGATAGAACCGATTGCGCGCCGTTAGCGGGCCGATTTTCACCGGCTCGAACAGAATGTCGTAGCGCGTATCCCGCGCCGTCGTCTGTTGACTGCTTTCCGGTCGGCCCAGCATCATCGAGCATCCGCCAGCGCGTTGTCGTTGATCGTCATCCTCGAGGCGCGGTCGGCCATCATGCCAGAATTCCTCCGATACGGCTGCTGATTTCAGCGTTCTGATTATTGTCTTCTGCTTATGATAGCAGAAACCAAACCGTCATTTGCATTGAATTTTTCGATGCTCAAGGACAGCTTTCCCGAATTATCGTCACCCTCCTAAATCGAACGGATATGCTATTGTCGGGGTCGAGGCGCGCGACGTATAGATATGCCATGGAATCGACCGTGGAAACCCTGGCACGGCTTGTTAGCGTGCCGACCATCAGCCGGACTCCGAACGATGCGCTGATCGCCTATGTCGCGGATCGCCTGCGCGTGGCCGGCGGCCGGGTCAGCGCCTTCCCCGGCGAAAATCCCGGCACCAGTAATCTACTGGCGAGTTTCGGGCCGGACAATGAAGGCGGCATTGTTCTGTCAGGCCATGGCGATGTGGTGCCGGTGGACGGCCAGGTTTGGTCGAGCGATCCGTTCGTGCTGACCGAGCGGGATGACCGGCTCCATGCGCGCGGCGCTGTCGACATGAAGGGTTTCGTTGCCTGCATGCTGACGGCGGCCGAACGTGCCGTCGGCACGGAATTGAGCCGTCCGCTGCATCTCGCGATTTCATGCGATGAGGAAATCGGCTGCGTCGGCGTGCGTCCCATGCTCGAACGGCTCGCCGCCGAGGGTTTTCGCGCCTCCGGGTGCATTATCGGCGAACCGACCGGGCTTGCCGTCGCGATCGGCCACAAAGGCAAGGTCGCCGGCTGCATCTGCTGTCGCGGCGAGGCCGCACATTCCGCGAACCCAACGCTGGGCTGCAACGCCATCAATCTCGCGGCGGCCATGGTGCGGGAGACCGAAGAGTTGCAAGCCTGGCTGCGCGCCCACGGCACGCCCGACGCCGCCTATGCGCTGCCGTACAGCACGGTGCATATCGGCACGATCAAGGGTGGTACGGCATTGAACATCGTGCCGGATGCCTGCGACATGGAATTCGAAATTCGCTTTCTCCCAGGTGATTCGCCGGACGATCTGCTCGCGCGCCTATCGGAAGCCGGCGGACGGCTCGCGCGTAACGAAATCGCCCGCGGCCGGCACGCAGCCGTGGAAATGACCGTGCAAAACGCCTATCCCGGCCTGCACACGCCGGAAGATGCCCCGATCGCGGCACTCGCCAGGGCAGCCGCAGGCAATGCGACGAGCACCAAGCTGAGTTTCGGCACCGAAGCCGGGTTGTTCAACGACACGCTCGGCCTGCCGGCGGTCGTTTGCGGCCCCGGTTCGATCGATCGCGCCCATAAGCCCGACGAATACATCACGAAAGACGAACTCGCCGCCTGCGATGCGTTTTTGGATCGCGTGGTCACGTCGTTGCGGTGAACGTCACGGTGCCGGGCAGCGGCTTTTCGTGCAGGAGTTCATGGCACAGCGCCAGAAACGCATCCGTCGTCGAGGTTCGACGCAATCCCTTCAGCAGCGCGATGCCATAGATCAGCGGCTTGAACGACCCCTCCAGAGCCAGATAGGACAGCTTGCGGCCATCAAGCGATGACTGGTTCTTCGGCTGCGCGTTGGCAAGGCTATAGCCCTCGCCACGCGCGACCAGGCTGCGAATCACGTCGATATGCGGAAACCGCCCGCTGATGCGCGGCACCACTTCGGCTTGGCGGAACAGGAAAAGGAAATAATCCCGGCTCAGCGGCAGGTCGAGAAGAATGAAGGGTTCTTCAGCCAATTCCTGAAGCGCCACAGATCGCCGCCGTGCCAGCCGATGTTTCGCCGCGACATAGACAAAGGGCGGCAGCGGCGATAGCGGCACGAAATCGATATCCGGCGGAATGTTGAGGTCATAAGTCAGCAGCAGGGAAATCTGGCCGCTCCGCAGCGTCTCGAACAATTCCGCCTGATTGCCGGCGATCGCGTTGATGCGCGCGGCCTCATGCCGCTTCTTGAAAATCTGGATCAGCTCGGGAATCACCAGCGGGAAAAGCGTCGACATGCAGCCGATTTCCAGCGGCCCGGTCACGGCGGAGGAAATGACCGACGCCGCGCTCTGCAACTCCTCCGCCTGTTGCAGCAGCCCCCGCGCCTCGCGCAGAAACCTCTGCCCCTCATTGGTCAGCGAAAGCCCCTGGGCATGATGGCGAATGAAAAGCTGAATCCCGAACGTCGCCTCCAGCGCGGAGATCGCCGAGGAAATCGAGGGCTGCGAAATATTCACCCGCTCGGAGGCCAGCGTGATGCTGCCGGTTTCCGCCGCCGCGACGAAATAGGAAATCTGCTTGAGGGTAAAGCGCATATCGTTCTCTACCCGAACTTAGCTTTTCCTAAACCAATCGTCAAAAAGAAATATTTTGCAAAAGTTAGACAACCTGCTTGGGTAGGTTGCCCATCCATTCACGACGAACCGGAGAACTGTGCCCATGACATTTTCGATCGCCGCGCGCTGCGCCGAAACCGGCCAATTCGCGGTCGCCGTGGCGTCCTCCTCGCCGGCCGTCGCGGCACGCTGCGCCTATGCCCGCGCCGGAGTAGGCGCCGCAACCACGCAAAACATCACCGATCCCCGCCTCGGCCCGCGCGCGCTGGCGCTTCTGGCGGAGGGCATGACCGCGGCGGAAGCCTGCAAAACCCTTCAGGCGGAGGCGACCCATCTCGATTATCGCCAGTTGACACTGGTGGACGACAAGGGCGGAACCGCACATTTCTCCGGCTCGCGCTCGCTCGGGCTGCATGCGGCGGCTTCCGGCAGGAACGTGGTTTCGGCGGGAAACCTCCTGGCCAGTACCGGCGTGCCGGCGGCAATCGTCGCCGCGTTCGAAGCGGCGCCGGCAGACCACCTGGGCGACCGGGTTCTTGCGGCGATGCGCGCCGGCCTTGCCGCCGGAGGTGAAGCGGGACCGATCAGATCGATCGGGTTGATCCTGGTGGATCGCGTGGCATGGCCGGTCGTCGATTTGCGGGTCGACTGGCACAACCACCCGCTCGATGCGCTCGATGCGCTCTGGGCTGTCTGGCGGCCGCAGATGCAGGATTACGTCACCCGTGCCCTCAATCCCGAATCGGCCCCGTCCTTTGGAGTTCCCGGCAACGAATAGCGTCCCGATCCAGCCCTCCTTGCTTTTATTTTTCCGAGCCAATGCTGTTATAGTATCGATTTTATATTCTCCGCGAAATCGCCCATAGTCCACCCAGCTCAACGACATGGCGTTGCGGCCTCGGCCCGCGCCCTAGCCTTGGAGGTAATCGAGATGGCGTTTGAAGCACAGGAGCGTGCCATCGAGCTGGTTCGGGACACCATGGCGCCGCTGCGCGAGCCGTTCATCGCCGCGATGCGCCTGGTTCCAACCGCGGTCTCCGTCATCACCACCGACGGGCCGGCCGGCCGCTTCGGCGTCACCGTCAGCGCGCTGGCATCGGTTTCGGCAGACCCGCCGATGCTGCTAACCTGCATCAATTTTCGCAGCCCGGCTTGCGCCGCGATCCGCGGGAACGGCGTCTTCACCGTCAATCTGCTGTCGGAAGCCCAGAGCCATGTCGCCGATTGCTTTGCCGGGCGCGCCACCTCTGGCGACCATCCCGCCTTCGATTTCGGCTGCGCCTCCTGGACGTCGGATATCGCGTGTTCCGCGCCCCGCCTGGAAGATGCGGTCGCCGCGTTTCACTGCGAAGTCGATCACGCCCATCGGGCCGCGACGCATATGGTGTTCATCGGCCGGGTGATCGCGGCGAGGAGCACCGGCGCGCCGGCTCTGGCCTATGTCGCCCAGGACTATGCCCGAATCAGCAAACTGTCCGAAACCGCGCTCAACGTACGCAACTGAAAGAAGACCGATATGATCCGCACAGGACAACAATACAGGGATTCGATCCGTGACGGCCGCCAGGTCTGGATCAACGGCGAGCGCGTGCACGACGTGGCGACCCACGAAATGTTCAAGCCCCTGGTCGATATCCGGGCGCGCATCTACGACATGCAGCACGAGGCCGAATTCGCCGAGAGAATGACCTACCAGGACGAGCGCGGGCAAAGCTCGGCGATCGGGCTGAAACTGCCGTTCACCCAGGCCGATTGGCACGCCAAACGCCTCGCGACCGATACGGTGCTGGACGAGATCGGCGGTATCGTGACCCGCGTGGGCGACGAGACGGTCGGCGAGATGTGGTCGCTGTTCGACGGCCAGGACGTGCTGAACGAGGTCAATCCGCAATTTTCCGAGAATATCCGCTGGCACATCGACAAAGTGATCCGCCAGGACCCGTTCCACGTCTCCGCCAATACCGACCCGAAAGGCGATCGGTCCAAACGACCGCAAGACCAGGACCCCGACATGCTGCTCCATGTCGTGAAGGAAACGGATGCGGGAATCGTGGTTCGCGGCGCGAAATATGAAACCGCCGCCGCCTATGCCAACCAGGCCTTTACCAAACCAACCATCGCCAACTGGGGCAATGCCGAACTTTCCGAATATGCCGTCGGTTTCGTCTGCGACCTTGGCTCGCCGAACCTGAAATTCATCTGTCGCACCGGCTTCGCCGGCCGCGCACCGGCGGAGGATTATCCGCTCGCCAACCGCTTCGACGAAATCGATACGCTGCTGATTTTCGACAACGTGCTGATCCCCTGGGAAAACGTGCTGTTCTACCGCCATACCAGGGCGGCGACCTTCATCCGCGCGACCTTGCACCGCTACAGCGCCTTCGCCTTCGTGCAGCGCAATCTCAAATTCGCCGACATGATGATCGGCGCCGCGCTGTTCAACGCGCGCCAGACCGGGCTCGACAAGCAGCAGGCGGTGCAGGAGAAACTGGCCCAGCTCGCCTGCTACCGCGAGGGAATCAACGCGCATCTCACCGCCGCCATCGCCACCGCCGAGCCAAGCCCCGGCGGCCTGCTGATGCCGAACCAGTCCCTGCTTTACACCGGCCGGGTGCTCGCCTGCTCGCAATTGCACGAGATGATGCATATCGCCCGCGAACTCTGCGGCGGGCAAATCTGCGTGACACCGGACGCGGCGTCGTTCCGTAACCCCGAAACCGCGCCGTGGCTGGAAAAATTCTACACCATCAACGACAATTGGCAGGCGGAAGACCGCAGGAAACTACTCGCGTTCGCCCGCGACCTTCTGAACTCCGACTATGCGGGGCACCGGCTGACCTTTCAGCTTTTCGCGCAATCGCCGCCGTTCGCGCATCTTGCCTCGGTGTATCGCAATTTCGACTGGAACGAGACGCTGCGGGTCGCGCACAAGGCAGCGGGACTGTCTGGCCGGGTTCTCGGCCAGGACAATGCTCTCCGCCGCGCCGCCGAATAAATTTGCTAACACCGAGGGATTCACGCCATGGCTCATACACGGCTGCGCAAGTTCAACACCCACGACACCTATCCTGAACAGCGCCTCGACAACGATCTTTGCCAGGCGGTGATCGCCGGCAAGACGATCTACCTGCGCGGTCAGGTCGCGCAGGATCTGGAAACCCGCGAGAACGTCGCCGTCGGCGATCCCGCGGGACAGGCCGAGAAGGTCATGGCGAATATCGACCTTCTGCTGCGCGAAGCCGGGGCCTCGCTCGATCATATCTGCAAGGTCACCGTCTATCTCACCGATATCCGCTACCGGGAAGCGGTCTATCGCGTCGCCGGCAAGTGGCTGAAGGGCGTCTTTCCGGTGTTCACCGGACTGGTCGTGGTCGCATTGGCGCGGCCGGAATGGCTCGTCGAAATCGACGTGATCGCGGAACTGCCATAAACGGGAGTGCGTTAAGCGAAGTCCGTTAAACATAGAAATACGTTCCGTCAGTGACGCAATCAACCGGATTTGGAAAACTCGAACATCTTCCTAACTGCTTTGGCTGAACAAAAGCTTGAAATAATGGGGACGTCCAAATGAACACTGAAACGGGTGAAGGAACCACAAACGCATTTCGGCTTGGCATCGAGCATCGGACCATCGATTATGTGCCGATTTCGGAACGACGCGGCAAGGTCATCAACCAGGGGCCATTCTGGTTTCTCGGAAATTTCAACTTCGTCACGACTGCGATTGGCTTCATCGGACCGGGGATGGGCCTGAGCTTCGGCTATACCGCCCTCAGCGGTACGCTGGGTATCTTGTTCGGCACGATCTTCATGGCATTCCATGCAAGCCAGGGGCCAGATCTTGGATTGCCCCAGATGATCCAATCACGTGCCCAGTTCGGCTATCGGGGGGTAATTATCCCGTTGATAGGCACGCTCTTCACCTTTGCTGGTTTCAACGTGGTCGACACTGTGTTGCTCAGCCAGGGCTTGCACAATCTGTTCGGCTGGGAAATCAGTGCCGTTGCGTTAATCCTTGCGGTCATCGCGATAACGATAGCGATTTATGGTCATGATTGGTTGCATCTCGTTTTTCGTATTTTGTTTTGGATCAGCCTACCACTTTACCTGATACTCACGGTCGCGATCGCAACCGGCGGTGTATCTGGAAAACCGCCTGCACATTCCGGCTTCAACTGGATCGCTTTCGCCGCGGAGTTCGCGGCTGGAGCCAGCTTCAACATCACCTACGCGCCCTATGTTTCGGACTACACTCGATATCTGCCGCACGGAAAATCGCGCACCGGGCTTGTGCTAAGTGTTTATCTTGGCGCCTCTCTCTCGGCAATTTGGCTTATCATTCTCGGAGCCTGGCTCTCCACCTATCTCGGTGTGCAAGACGGGCTAGTTGCGACCAATCTAGCGGGAAACATGGTATTCCCCCATCTCGGTACGATACTGGTGCTGGTCTCCATCGGCGCGCTGGCCGCGACGATGGGACTCAACGCCTACTCCGGCATGCTCACTCTGGTCACAGGTGCCGATGCGTTCGTAAAGCTGAAACCCAGCAAGGGCGTACGGGTTGTCGGCATTCTCGTCCTGATGGTGATCTGGCTTGCCATTTCATTGAACGTCACCGCAAAAGCCATCAATGCGCTGTATGACAGCTTGTCGATCATGCTCTATCTCCTGGTTCCATGGACGGCTGTGAACCTGATGGATTATTTCTTTGTCCGCCGTGGACATTACGCGATCAGGGATCTGTTTGAGCCGAACGGAATCTACGGCGCATGGAGCTGGCGCGGTATCGTCGCCTATTTCGTTGGCTTCGCGGCAAGCGTGCCATTCTTTGATTTAGCAGGTTTCTACGAAGGGCCTGTCGCCAAGGCTCTCGGCGGGGTGGACATTTCATGGGCGCCAGGCCTGTTGGTGTCTGGCTTGGTTTATTACAGCGTCGCTCGCTCGCTTGATCTTGCCCGTGAGCGGCCGGCGATCAACGCTAGCGTGCTCAGTCTGGGTTCGCTGTAATCACGCAAATCCGAATATGGAAACGCCCGAGGAATCGATCCATGCGCACGATCTTCAATGCCGATCATCGGTTTCACCAAAGCCCCGGAGAACTTCTCAACGGCGCATATGTTCCCGCCTTCGAAAAACCCGAACGGGCGGACCTGATCCGCGCCGAAATCGAGCGCGCGCGGCTTGGCGAAATCTCCGCGCCGCAACCCTATCCATTATCCAAACTCACCGCCATTCATGATGCCGGCATGATCGATTTGTTCCAGCACGCCTATGCGGAATGGCAGGAAGCCGGACGATCGGGCGGCGCGATTCCCTTCACCTTCGGCACGCGCGGCGTGCGGGAAGACCGGGTTCCGCGCTGCCTGGACGGAAAACTGGCCTATTACTCCTTCGATGCCGGCACCCCGATCACGCCAACAAGCTGGCGCGCCATCAAATCCTCGGCCGATACCGCGCTTACCGCGAGTTCCCTCATCACCCAGGGCGAACGCTCTGCCTTCGCGCTCTGCCGTCCGCCCGGTCACCATGCGGGCACCGACCACTATGGCGGATATTGCTTTCTCAACAACGCGGCCATCGCGGCACAGGCGATGCTCGGCGACGGTGCTGCCAGGATCGCGATCCTCGATATCGACTACCATCACGGAAACGGCACGCAGCAGATTTTCTATCGGCGCAACGACGTGCTGTTCGTCTCGATTCACGGCGACCCCGACGCGGAATTTCCCTACCGGCTCGGCTTTGCCGATGAAACCGGCGCAGCCGATGGCGAGGGTATGAATGCGAATTACCCGCTGCCGCTCGGCACCGAATGGCCGGCATGGAGTGCCGCGCTCGACCACGGACTGACACGCATCCAGACTTACCGGCCGGACATCGTCATCGTCTCCCTGGGCGTCGATACCTATAAGCACGATCCGATCTCGCAGTTCCGGCTGGAGCGGGAGCATTTCACCCGAATCGGCGAGCGCATCGCCTCCTTGGCGCGGCCGACCATGTTCGTTATGGAAGGCGGCTACGCCGTCGAAGACATCGGGATCAACGTGGTGAACGTATTGAGCGGATTCGAAACCGCATGACGACATTGCCATTCCAGCAGGTAGACGTGTTCACCGCACAGGCGCTTAAGGGAAATCCTCTCGCCGTGGTCGTCGGCGCGGACGCGGTTTCGGATGCACGGATGGCCGCTTTCGCCGACTGGACCAATCTGAGCGAAACGACGTTTCTGCTTCGCCCGCGCGCGCCGGATGCGGATTACCGGGTGCGCATTTTCACGCCCGAGCGGGAATTGCCCTTCGCGGGACATCCCACTTTGGGAAGCTGCCATGTCTGGCTGGCATCCGGTGGCGTACCGCGAGGCGCCGAGATCGTTCAGGAATGCGATGCTGGCCTGGTGCGCATCCGGCGCGACGGCGCATCGCTCGCCTTCGCGGCGCCGCCGTTGCGGCGGGCCGGCCCGGTCGAGCCCGAGTTGTTGGACAGGATCGCGCGTGGGCTTCGCCTGACGCGGGACACCATTATCGCATCGCAATGGGTGGATAACGGCCCAGGCTGGGTCGCCGTCATGCTACGATCCCGCGCCGAGGTGCTGGCGCTGCAACCGGATTACGCCGCCCTGGCGGGTCTGGATCTCGGTGTGGTCGGGAAATGGGACCGCGACCGGGACGGGACGGACGCCGAATTCGAAGTGCGCGCCTTCATTCCGGGTTCCAGCGTGCCGGAAGACCCGGTCACCGGGAGTCTGAATGCCGGCCTCGCCCAATGGCTGATCGGGAGCGGCCTGGCACCCTCGACCTACGTGGCCAGCCAGGGCACGGCACTCGGGCGCGCGGGACGGGTCGAGGTGCGGCAGATCGGCGCGGATATCTGGGTCGGCGGCAAGGTCACGACCTGCATCGAGGGAACAGTGGCGCTCTAATCTTCCTCCATCCCGTCCTGGCGCAACCTGCTCGGCAGCAGCTCGCCCTTGCCCTCAAGCACGGGGTATGCCGCCGCCGCGACAAGGTGGGCGTTCACCCGCTTGAGGTCGCGCAGCGTGTCGAGATACAGCGAGCTGGTCTCGGCCATATCGATCCGCCCGGCCCGCAACCATTCGAAATGCACGGACGTGGCGTGAGCCTCGATATCCCGGAACGCCTCCTTCTCGGCGGCGAGCAGGCGGGCCGCGCGCGCATCCTCGGTCACGAACAAAGCCGCCGCCGTCCGCACGTTC
>NZ_JAIMBZ010000129.1:0-1008 GCF_025499445.1 Acidiphilium sp. AL | reverse complement strand
CCGCCAATGGTGCTGAGTGAGGAGGAGGCGTCCAACCTGCGCGGCCCGGCGGCGATAGATGGCATCGGCCCGACCGCGTCGTGGCAGGACTATTGGAAGCGGGTGGATCATGACCGACGAGCAGGTGCGGAGTGGGGGAGTCGGCCCCATGCGGCCTGACCATAAGCCCGCAAGCTTTTTCGCCGACCGTCATGGGATGTGGACGTTGGCACGTGCCGAAGCGGCGGCGGAGGTCGAGGCTCGCATCGCGCGGGACAATATTGAAATTGTGCGCCTCTCCTTTGCTGATCAGCATGGTATGCTGCGCGGCAAGACACTCGTCGCCTCCGAGGTCGCGGGGGCGCTGCGCAACGGCTGTAGCTTTCCCGGCTCGTTGCTGCTCAAGGACACCGCGTGCCACACGGTTTTCTCTACCTTCAGCCCGGGCGGCGGGGTCGGCCTTCGCGAGTTGGAGGGATCAGGCGACGTGCTGATGGTGCCGGACCCCGGCACTTTCCGGATTCTGCCCTGGGCGGCACATAGCGGTTGGTTACTGTGCGATTTACGCTTCACTAATGGCTGCGCCGTACCGTTTTCGACGCGCGATCTGTTCCGTGACACGCTTCAGGTTTTACGCGACCGCGGGTACGAATTCGTCGCAGGCGCCGAGCTGGAATTCCACCTCTTTCGCATCGTCGACCCGCGACTAGATCCCGCGGACGCTGGGCAACCTGGCGTGCCACCCGAAGTGGCACTTACCACCCAAGGCTACCAGCATCTGGCCGAGCTACGCTACGACGAGCTGGACGACATTTTCGAGCACCTGAGGGTCGGCCTGACCAAGCTCGGCCTGCCGCTTCGTTCGTTGGAGATCGAGTACGGCCCGAGCCAATACGAGATGACATTGAGTCCTGCCGCAGGACTTGCTGCAGCTGACCTCGTGGTGCTCTTCCGTAGCGCTGTGAAGCAGATCGCGCGCCGGCATGGGTATCACGCGACTTTCATGTGCCGTCCGCGCATCCCGAATGT
>NZ_JAIMBZ010000128.1:0-1015 GCF_025499445.1 Acidiphilium sp. AL | reverse complement strand
CGCCGATTTCTTCGCCAACGTCCGATCCGTCGTCGGGACCGCCGCGCGACACGGCCTTGATGCCTACACCGCCATCAAAAACGCCGTCACCGGAGCATCACTGCCGATCGACCCCCTGCCGGGTTGAGCAGATACCGATTAAGGATGTCCATACTGTTGCTGCCGCAGCGGAATGGCGGATGATGGAGGACGATCATCGTCGATCGATTGGGTGCTGCGGCCAGCGTCCTGTCGAGGAATCCCATCCGCCCGCCATCCATCGCGCCATATGCGTGGCCCGGCACCACCGTGTCGAGCATGACTAGGCGCACCGGAAAATCCTCCACCGCATACTGGATGAAATCGGGATGGTCGCACACCCCAGGCAGATGACCGATTATCTTGCGGAATTCTGCGCGCCGGTCATGGTTGCCGGGGATCAAGTAAACCGGCATCCGCGCGTAGCGCTCGATCAACTGAACGAAATTGCGGTATTCCTCCTCCAGCCCGTTCTCGGTGAGATCGCCCGAGATCACCAGCAGATCCGGCACCGGACGGAGCGCAGCAAGCGTCCGGAATGCGCGCTCCGCCAGCATGTTCGTCTCCACGACCCGTGCCGCTAGCCGGCCGGTGGCGCAGATGTGAAGGTCAGTCAGTTGGGCGATCAATAGGATACCTGCTTACCCATCTTGATCAGCCACTTTCAGAGCGGTACAAAACAGAGACATGATGCTGTGAGCGGATGAAATCGATGGCTCGGAATGCGGTGCAGTTTCAGCGAGGGCTGAGCGAGGCTGAATTTGATCGATTGTACGGCACGGAGGAGCAATGCCGTGCCATGGTGATCTCGGCCCGGTGGCGCGATGGTTTTTCCTGCCCGGTTTGTGGTGGACGGTCTCATAGCGAGGTGAAGACGCGGGGCCTGTTTCAATGCACGAAATGCCGCCGGCAGACCTCGCCGATCGCGGGGACGATTTTCGCCGCGACCAAATTGCCACTGCGGACGTGGTTTCGGGCCATATACCATCTGACCCAG
>NZ_JAIMBZ010000127.1:0-1033 GCF_025499445.1 Acidiphilium sp. AL | reverse complement strand
CACGCTGCGCTTCCGTGGTCCTGATCTGGAGAGTGCCACAGAGGCGGAACTGGTCGGTACCTGCGCACGGCTGAACAATGTGCTGCGGCGCTTCGGCTCCGGCTGGGCGCTGTTCTTCGAGGCCGAGCGGTTCGAGGCGCCCGGCTATCCGGTCTCCACCTTTCCCGATGCCGCCTCCTGGCTGGTTGACGAGGAGCGGCGCGCGAGTTTCGAGCATAAGCCGGCGGAGAGCGATGTTCTTGCGCCGGCCGACGATAATTCGCCGACCACGAAGGGCGATTACGGGCCGGACAACGCCAATGTCCGGACGGCGACCGGCCACAAGCGGTCGGCCAACGGCAATGGTCGCGCAGCGCCTCACGGCTTCTCGGCCGCTAACGATAATGGCCGGCTGGACACGGGCGATTCTCAGGCGTCGAACGACAATGGTGCGGCGCCGCACCGTCAGCACCGGCGGACCCCAACGGCCGCGCAGGCTCACTACGAGAGCGCCTATTATCTGACGCTGCTTTACATGCCGCCGGCCGATCAGGTCGCTCGCGCCGAACAGGCGCTGCTCGAACGGGCGGAGCCAAACCAGGGCAGGGACTGGCACCAGGATCTTTCTGCTTTCATCGCCGAGACCGAGCGCGTGCTCGATCTTCTCTCGGGCTTCATGCCCGAGGTCCGGGCGCTCGATGATGGGCAGACGCTGACCTATCTGCACGGGACCGTCTCCCCAAAGCGCCATAAGGTGGCGGCACCCGCCACACCGCTCTATCTCGACGCCATCCTGGCCGACACGCCGCTCAGCGGCGGGATCGAGCCGATGTTGGGTGACCAGCATCTGCGTACCGTCACCGTCCTGGGTTTTCCCAATCTGACCCAGCCGGGGATTCTTGATCCGCTCAACCACCAGGATTTTTGCTATCGCTGGGTGACCCGTTTCATCGCCCTCGACAAGACCGAAGCGACCAAAACGCTGACCAGGCTGCGGCGGCAATGGTTCAACAAGCGCAAATCGATCGCATCCCTGTTGCGCGAAGTGCTCTAC
>NZ_JAIMBZ010000126.1:0-1138 GCF_025499445.1 Acidiphilium sp. AL | reverse complement strand
CGCGGACCTGCTGCGGGGTTGAGACTACATCCATGACGCTACACTGCATCGGAAACCGGCTGCTTGGCGAGGCCGGTACTGTTCAAAGAGCTCGTCCATCGCGCTTGTGGCAAGCCGAGAGTTATTGCGTTTGGCGCCAGTTCGCGGCCGTTGAAGGACTCGACAACCTGCGGCGCGATCACGCCGCTCCCGATCTCATCGAGCCCGAGCAAGAGGAGCGACAAGGGGCAAATCCGCCGTCCACCAGAGGGCAATGACATTCCCAGCGGGGTCGCCCATCTTCCAAGACGCGTTCGATGAGAGTTGGCAGATCACGCCACTGCCGCGGATGCATCCATCACAGGCGCACCAGTGTCGCTCGTCTGCTTGAGCCCGGACTGGGCTTCTTTCGGAGATCAAACCGGGCGACGAAGCGATCTGCCACGCCGGGTTTGAGGCATCCGCTCGGACGCAGGTCGGACATTCGTTACGGTGCGGAAGATAGGCCAATGGTCGCCTTCATCGGCGTATCGCAAGACCATTCCTGCATGTCTTCGGGGGCGCTAGATCCCGCAGGCACCCCCGCCAACCCGTCCGGCGGAAGAATTTCCCCGGCCCGCGAGCGGGCCTCCTCGCGGGCGCTGCGCTCCAAATTCTCCCGCCTCCCAGGTCCTCCGCTGCGCTCCGGCCGCTCGCACGCTCGCGGTGTCGGCGGCGCCTTTGCGGTCTCTCAGCGCGAGACATCGCAGGGATGGTCCCGGCGATCGATTAAAGGAGACCACGTCATGGCTATCACCCTCGGAACCTTCACCAAAACCGACACCGGCACCTTCACCGGCACCCTCAAAACCCTTCACGTGGCGGCCGCACTCACCATCGTCCCGGTCGACAAACTGTCTGAAAACGCCCCCGATCATCGGGTCTTTGCCGGACAGCGCCACGAGGTCGGCGCCGGCTGGAGCCAAGTCGCCAAGTCCAGTGGCGAGACCTATCTGAACCTCAAGATCGGCGCACCGGAGTTCGGGCCGAACTGGGTTCGCTGCCGCCTGGTCAAGCTCGAACGCGCCAGCGAGGACGGCGCCACCCACATCGCCCTCTGGGAGCCGCGCGACCGGAATTGACGCCAAAGCCCCGTCGCGAGCCATCGCGGCGGGGCTTT
>NZ_JAIMBZ010000125.1:0-1164 GCF_025499445.1 Acidiphilium sp. AL | reverse complement strand
TGCTGATCGAGGAGGTCGCCGCATGGGAGCGCACCCGCAATAGGGATCACGTCAAGGCCAACTGGCACTTCACCACCGCAAACGCCCGCATCAAACTGAAGCGGCTATACCCCGCACTATGAGCGACTCGGGGTACTAGCTCCTCAAGTTCAAATTCCATCTGGTCCAGCAGCCGCGCCGTGCGTTCCGCCCGCGGGCCGTAGATGGTGCGCGTGAGCTTCTCGATCTGCAGCTTCAGATGCGCGATATAGGCCGCGATATCCGACCGCTCGGCCTGGGCAGCGGCGGCATTCGCCCGGGCCAGATCAAGTTGAGCGAAGGCCGAACGGACGATATCCTTCAGCGCATCGATATCGTCTGGCAAGGCCGAAGGATCAAACGCCATGACCCGCATAGAATCACAAACAGCAATGGTTTTGCTAGAAAATTCCGCCCGCGGTGAACAGATTTTCGGCTATCCCGCAGCTTGCGGGCGCCAAGTTTTCTGAGGGTTTCGCCAGTCGATTCCTTCGAGGAGATAACCCATCTGCCCGGGCGTGAGTGCCACAACGCCGTCCACGGTTTGCGGCCAAATAAATTTTCCGCGGTCCAGCCGCTTGGCGTAAAGTGACAGGCCGATGCCGTCATGCCAGAGCGCCTTGAGCAGCGAGCCGCTACGTCCGCGGAAGAGGTAAATGTCGCCCGCGAATGGATCACGGCCGAGCCCCTCTTGCACCTGCAGAGCCAGGCCCCGCATGCCACGGCGCATATCAGTGTGGCCCGAGGCCAGCCAAAAGCTCAACGGCCTCGATCCGGAAGCCTATCTCACGGACGTCATCGAACGAATGGCTAAGGGGTATCCCATCAACAGGCTGAGCAAACTTTTACCCTGGAATTGGAACAAAACCAAGATCAGCCTCACCGCCTAAGCCCGCGCGGTCATTGGCTGACGCTTACTCTCCATCTCAAACCGTCCCGTGCTCAAAGTGACGCTCATAGAAGCGCCCTTATGAGCGCTCAATACGCAGTCAAGGCAGGCGGTTCAGACCGGCTTTCAATTACCCACAATTTGCATGCCGATCATAACGCCGAGTTTGATATCCGTGAGGCGTGAGAGCCCGCGCCACATGACGATGTTTCCGGGGGGAGGATCGGTCGCGCGTGCGAGATAGCCGCCGAGTTGGG
>NZ_JAIMBZ010000124.1:0-1176 GCF_025499445.1 Acidiphilium sp. AL | reverse complement strand
CCTACCCAAAGGGGATCAAGGTCAGCGATGAGGAGATGGCCGGCCTGAACATCAAAGGTGACCAGTTCCATCCCGAGTGGAATTATACCGTCTCACCCAGGCTGCCGCCCTAGCGCGGTAATTGTTGGGCGTTGCCTAACGCCGAAGGGCGAGGAATTGATGGATTACGTTGAGCGGCTGCTACGGTTGGTCGAGGAAATCCAGGAGCGGGTGGCGGCGCCGGAGACAATCTCCGGCGTGGTGCGGATCGGGGTAACAGAGGTCGTCGCCCAGACCTGGCTACCGCAACTGGTCGAGGTGCTTCATCGGCGCTTTCCGAATGTGAAGGCCAAGTTTAATGTTGCCCTGACGCAGGAGGTGATGGAGAAGCTTCATGCCGGTGCAGTCGATCTTGTGCTGGCGCCGGGACGGTCGTTTGAGACCGGAGTGCAGGTGCAATCTCTGGGCACCGTCGCGTTTGAATGGATGGCAAGTCCGATTCTCAACCTGCCGCCGGGGGCCCTCGGACCAAAGGAACTGCAAGCGCAAAGGATCATCGTATTGTCACGGGAATCGTTTCACTACCGTTCAATCGAAGCGTGGTTCCAGGCAAACAAAATTATCTACCGACCGAGTGACGAGTGCAACAGCATGAGTGTTGTTGCACTGCTAACGGCGTCCGGCGTTGGGATCAGCCTGCTGCCGCCGATCTGCTATCAGGCAGAGATCACTGCGGGTGCGCTACAGGTACTAGAGACTGCACCGGCGCAACGGCCAGTCGAATTCTTTGTCATCACGATTCCACAGAAGTTCGATTCGCTGACCCGAATCGTCGTCGATCTTGCCGTCGAGATCAGCACTTTTCTAAAGACTTAGAGCATGATCGTTTGAGGACGATCATGCTCTAACCTGAGCTTCCTTCTTTTGAATTGCACAGCCCATTGATCCGAAACGATAATTTGTGATCGGGCGGGGTGGTTACTGGGTACAGCGGATGGCGAGAAGGTCGAGCGCCTTTTGCTGGATGGGTGTTGGCCTTGCGGTGATGGTGATCGGGAGGTTTGGCGAGATTGCGGTGGTGACGGTGTTGCGCGTCAGTGTCGCGAGGTCTGCGATCAGGCTGTGGAAGCTGTGGACCGGCAAGCCATCGTCGGTCTGTTTGGTGGTCTGTTTGCGGAGTGCTGCTGGGGACCGCTC
>NZ_JAIMBZ010000123.1:0-1214 GCF_025499445.1 Acidiphilium sp. AL | reverse complement strand
ACTAGTCGGTCGTCTGCTGAAGAAACTGGGTTTCAGCCTGCAGGCGAACAGCAAGACGCGCGAAGGGACGAACCACCCCGACCGTAACGCCCAGTTCGACCATATCAGCGCCCAGGTGAAGGCGTTCCAAGCAGCCGGCGAACCCGCAATCTCGGTCGACACGAAGAAGAAAGAGCTTGTCGGCGACTTCAAGAATGGCGGACGTGAGTTGCGCCCGAAGGGGCAGCCCGAGCCGGTACGAGTGCATGATTTCATGATCCCCGAACTCGGCAAAGCTGTGCCCTACGGCGTGTACGACATCGCAGCCAATACGGGATGGATCAATCTCGGCATCAACCACGATACCGCAGTCTTCGCCGTCGAGAGCATCCGCCGCTGGTGGTATGAGCTTGGTGCATCCCGCTATCCGGCGGCAAGCAAGCTGCTGATCAATGCCGATTGCGGCGGTAGCAATGGTGTGCGCGTACGTCTGTGGAAACGAGAGTTGCAAGTCCTGGCTGACGAACTCGGTATCGCGATCTCCGTCTGTCACCTGCCGCCTGGCACCAGCAAATGGAATCGCGTCGAGCACAAGCTATTCGCGTTCATAACCCAGAACTGGCGCGGCAAGCCGTTGGTCAGCCATGAAGTCATCGTCCAACTGATCGCCAGCACAACGACGAAGACCGGCCTCAGCGTTGCCTGCAGGATCGATCGTGGCGATTATGAAAATGGCATCAAAATCACCAACGCCGAAATGGCGTCACTCAATATCCAGCATGCCGATTTCCACGGAGAATGGAACTACACAATCAGACCAAGAAAGGCCAAATTATGATGCGATTATCCGGGCTCAGACCCTAAGTTCGCAAACAAGGTCATCGGACAAAATGGGCCTCATTTCGTGGATCAAAAGCAACCATCTGGTGCCAGCTATGCGCAGATCGGTCTGCCGCAGGGAGTAAAATCTCCGGCGATCGTGTCGTTGCCGCAAAGCAAAAAGCCGAAAGCATAGTTATTTCTTGGAAGTTATCTCGGAATGTCGGTGCAACGAAGAGCTGCATGCCTGAGAGTGCCGGAATGAGAGGGGGTTCCAACCTCATGTCTCCCCTCATTTTGAGGCCGCAGGCGCCATTTAGCCGAAGAATCGATTGAGGCCTGTCGGCATTCCGGAAGGAATCCTGGCGGCCCGGTTCCGATTCCGATTGTTGCGCGCCGCCGAAATCTCTTGCCAA
>NZ_JAIMBZ010000122.1:0-1220 GCF_025499445.1 Acidiphilium sp. AL | reverse complement strand
AGCGCATCGCGAACACCTGGACCTTGGTCCGCTCGCCGTCGAAATCGACCCAGGCTTCGTACCAATCGACCTGCGCCTCCTGGCCGAGCGCATAAGTTTGGGGCACGAAGGTCTCGCGCCGCACCAGTCCCATCTGGCGCTTGCGCTCGCGCACATGGTTGCGCACCGTCGATTCCGCGACCGAAGCGCCCGGAAACTCAATCAGAATCCGCCGGTAAATCCGCCGCGCCGTATGCCGCTGCTTGCGCGGTGCCCGCCGATCCGCCTCCAGAACACCATCAATGAACGCCACCACCCCATCCAGCTTCGGCTTCACCCGTGACGGATACTGATGCACAGGCGGCAACGCGCCCGCCAGCGCCTGGCGAACCATCCGCCGATGAACCCCAAATTTTGCCGCTACACCGGCAACCGTGCCGATCCCAAACTCATGCTCCCGACGGAGCTGCTCGAATAATTCCACTTTGGCTTTCCAATCCACGCGTGGCCCCCCGATCGTGCCGAGCGGACCGTAGGTTGAATGACGGGGGTGGGCCAAAATTCGCCATCACCGCTGGGCCAAAATTCAGTAGCAAAGCCACCGCGGGATGCGGTGCATGCATGGACGACGCGAATGCAGACCGCCGGCCTATCGAAAGATGGCTCAAGAACAATGCTCGCCCACATGCTGCACATCCAGGCGGAAACCTGGAGCCTCGACGATGCACTGCGCCTCTCCGCCTATGTCTGCCTCGGTGCTGCGGCCCTCGCGCTACTTGAACGCCGCGCGCCATCCATGGGGCACGTGCCGGTGGTGATACCCCGCTCGGTTGAGCAAATACCCCATCGCATTCTCAGACATTGGCTTGTGGCCGCTTCTGCCGTTCGGAAAGACGAAAGGCAGCCGCCCGGTAAGCGACCGCACGGCTTCGATCACTTCGACAGCCTGGCGCGCGAGGGGAACCGCATGGGGGCGCTTCATCTTCATCCGCTCGGCCGGGATCAGCCAGACAGGCGCGGCTTCGTGGAGCCCTTCGAATTCGTCCCATCGTGCGCCGCGCAGTTCTCCGGGCCGAACCGCCGTCAACGCGAGAAAGCGGATGGTGAACCGCGCCGGGAATCCTGGAGGCTCCAACTCTTGAGTAGGATGGAGCAATGGAAAAGCGGAAGACATCGAACAGATATTCACCTGAGGTCCGCGAACGCGCGGTGCGGATGGTGCTGGAGCATGGCAAGGATCA
>NZ_JAIMBZ010000121.1:0-1236 GCF_025499445.1 Acidiphilium sp. AL | reverse complement strand
GTATCTGCTCATCCTGGTCCGTCGGCCAGTTGAATCGATTGTGAATTGACGTGACCACGGCGGATACGATTCGACGGGAGGCGTGAGCGAGCTTCCTGACCTGTCCCTTCTATCGCATGCTGAGAAAGACGCGCTGATCCGCGCGCTGTGGGACGCGTTGCAAGCGTCCGAACGCAGGAACGCGGAACTGGCAATCCGGCTTTCGGCTGCGGAACGCCGGATTGCGGAGTTGGAGGCGCGGCTGAACGAGCCGCCGAAGCGGCCGGACAATTCGAGCCTGCCGCCATCGCGCGGGCAGAAGCCAAACCGGCCCGAGAAAGGTCCGCGCAAGGGGCCCCGCAAAGGCAGTCTCGGCCGTGAGGGCGGCGGTCGCTTGCTTGCCGAGAACCCCGACCAGACGGTGATCGCGAAGGCGGCGCATTGCCAGCACTGCCGTGCCGCGCTGACTGACGCGGATCAGCGCCTCGCGCAGCGCTACGACAGGATCGACCTGCCGCCGATCAAGCCGATCGTCACCCGCGTCGAACGCTATGCCGGCCATTGTCCGTGCTGTGGGGCGACCACGCTGGCAGCCGTCCCGGAAGGCATGGAAGCCGGCACGCCATTCAGCCTCAACCTCGTGGCGCTCGCGATCTACCTGCGCGTCATCCATGCGGTCAGCTACCGGCGGCTGTCGCGCCTGTTCACCGAGCTGTTCGGCCTGGCGATCAGCGAAGGCGCGCTGGATGCCGCATTCCGCCGCGCCAAGCCGGGCTTCGATGCCGATGTCGGCGCCATCCTCGCCCGACTGCGCCGCGCGCGGGTCGTCTGCTCCGACGAAACCTCGGTGCGGATCAACGGCCGGACCCATTGGAACTGGGCGGAGCCTGCCAAGGTTCCGCCGATGCGCAGCATCGGTGGAAGGCTGGCGGAGGGATTTCAGAACGACGAAGTCGTCATCCATGTGATCCGGCCAAGCCGGGGCGCCAACGTCGTCGCCGAGGTAATGGACGGCCATCGCCCCGCTATCTGGGTCTCCGATCTCTATGGCGCCCAGCGCGGTCATGCCGATGACTGGCAGATTCGCCTCGCCCACCAACTCCGCGACTGCAAATTCGCGATCGAGGCCGGCGATGCGATTTTCGCACCCAGAATGAAGGTCCTGCTGCTCCACGCCGTCGTGCTGGCGCGGCGCCATCGCACCCTCGCGGACGCTACAAGACGCGCCTGGCGGCGTCGCCTCGACCATGACCTCGA
>NZ_JAIMBZ010000120.1:0-1239 GCF_025499445.1 Acidiphilium sp. AL | reverse complement strand
TGGTGCGCTCGACCCTGCGGTTCCGGCCGGACCGGATCATCGTCGGCGAGGTCCGCGGTGCCGAAGCCCTCGACATGCTGAAGGCGTGGAACACCGGCCATCCCGGCGGCATCGCCACGGTCCACGCGAATTCCGGGCGCGCCGCGCTGTATCGCCTCGAGCAGCTCATTCAGGAAGCGGTCGTCACCGTGCCGCGCCGGCTGATCGCCGAGGCGATCGACATCGTGGTTTTCATCCAGGGCCGCGGCCTCGCGCGGCGGATCGAGACGATCAGCGAAGTCACTGGCCTCGACGCCAATGGCGATTACGCCCTCGCCGATCTCAACCCGTACCGGTCGTTTGCGCCGTAACCGAAAGGACCAACCATGTCTTTGCGCCTGCCCAGTTCATCGCCGACCACGCTGTTTTGCTCCCCCCGCGTCTCCCGCATCCTGCGCCGCATCGGGTCCGGTGCGTTGCTCACGCCGTGGCTGGGTAATGTCGCCTATGCCGCCGGTTCGAACATGCCGTGGGAACAGCCGCTGCAGCAGATCCTCGATTCCGTGCAGGGGCCGGTCGCCAAGATCATCGCCGTGCTGATCATCATCGTTACCGGCCTGTCGCTCGCCTTCGGCGAGACCTCGGGCGGTTTCCGGCGGCTGATCCAGATCGTCTTCGGGCTCAGCATCGCCTTTGCCGCCAGCTCGTTCTTTCTGTCCTTCTTCGGCTTCGGCGGTGGGGCGCTTGTCTCGTGAGCACCCGTGTGGATGGGTTCGAGGCGCCCCTGTACCGCGCACTGACCGAACCGATCCTCCTGGGTGGATCGCCGCGCGGCATCGCCATCGTCAACGGCACACTGGCCGCGGCCCTCGGTCTCGGTCTGCAGATGTGGCTGGCCGGCATTCTGTTCTGGGTGGCGGGGCACACGCTCAGCGTTTTCGCCGCCAAGCGCGATCCGGATTTCGCGCCGGTGCTCGCCCGCCATCTTCGCCAGCGAGGTTTTTTCGCATGCTGAACCTCGCGGAATATCGCACCAAATCCGACCGGCTGGCCGATCACCTGCCCTGGGCCGCGTTGGTCGCACCCGGCATCGTGCTCAACAAGGACGGCAGTTTCCAGCGCACGCTGCGCTTCCGTGGTCCTGATCTGGAGAGTGCCACAGAGGCGGAACTGGTCGGTACCTGCGCACGGCTGAACAATGTGCTGCGGCGCTTCGGCTCCGGCTGGGCGCTGTTCTTCGAGGCCGAGCGGTTCGAGGCG
>NZ_JAIMBZ010000012.1:0-85505 GCF_025499445.1 Acidiphilium sp. AL | reverse complement strand
AACCACCGGCGTCTCCTCGAGCCGATCGGCAACATCCCACCCGCCGAGGCCGAGGCGCGCTACTATGAACAACTGAACGAGCTGGCTATGGTCGCCTGAGTCAAACAAAATGGCCTCCAGGATTCCCGGCGCGGTTCACACCTTCGGCCGCCTCCGGCTTGTTGGTGCGAAATACCGAGTGCTTGTCGTTGTAGAGCGCGATCGGCTTGCCATGATCCTCAAGTTACGCGCGCGCGGCCTGGAAATAGGCGAACGCACTCTCGCTGGCGACGAAGTTGAGGTGCATCAGGCGGCTGGTGGCGTCATCGACGCGCGGGAGACCGTCCGCCAAGCCGACCAGAACCTGCAGCCGAGAGAGCTCCTTGCGGCTCATCGTAATCACCGTCATCCGCCGTCACCCTCAGCGCCTGAACCGAAGGGAAGGCTTGTGACATTCCAAACGGTGAGGCCGGTGACATCTCTATTCGGTGATATGCACATGTCCAAGCGCCTGAATCCAGTTTTGACCGGCTACGGCCACCGCCGATCCCGATTGGCGATCTGCGCCGAACTCAGCACGTCCGGCCCCTCGGCCACCTGCGGTGCGTGATCCGGCAGCATCGCCGGATCGGCCCAGCAGGTCACCTGTCCGATCGTGCGCGTGCAATAGGGCGGCGGCGGTGGCAGCGGGTGCGGATGCCGACAATAGCTCTTGCCCCGGTCGAGCCGCACCATCGAGCAATCCCTACCGGTCACCAGCGAGATCACCGCATCGGGCACGGTCCGATGAATCGTGGTGATCGCCAGCACGTTGGCGGCGACGCCGATTCCCGCCTCGGCGCCGGCGCCCAGGCCGCAGCCGGCGAGCGGAATCAGGCACAGGAAAACGAGCAAGCGATGCATCGCCTTTTAATGCCTTGAAAAAATGAAAATCGGGTTACGTTGCCCTATGCCCCGCGCGCCGCTATGGTCCGCCCGCCTTACCTTGAACGACTTTGCGCGCAGCCCCGCCAACCCTGCGCGCGTATTGGAGCGAAACCGCGCGTGCCCGATATTTTCGACGAAGTCGCCGACGATCTGCGTGCCGAGCGCACCCGGAAATTCCTTGCCCGCTATGCCGGCGCGTTCGTCGCCGCCGCGGTGCTGGTGCTGATCGGCATCGGCGGATGGAAGACCTGGCAATGGTATCAGCATCGCCAGAACGTCCGCGCCGCCACTCAATACATGGCCCTGACCGACCGGATCGCCCAGGCCGGCCCAGGCCTCGCCAAGGCCGGCGAGATCAAGGACGCGAAGGCGCTGGTCGATTTCGCGGCCAAGGCACCGGCCGGCTACGCGACCCTCGCGCGCTTCCGCGCCGCCGCGCTTTATAATGCCGCCGGCGATGCCCAATCCGCCGAGGCGCTGTGGAACCGGCTCGGCGCGTCCGCCAGCGGCGCCGGGCCGATACTGCGCGGCCTCGCCAATCTGCTCTGGGCGCAGCACGCCATGGGCGTCACTCCCGATGCCACGGTGATGGCCCGGCTCAAGCCGCTGATGGCACCGTCGAACCCGTGGCACGATCTCGCCCAGGTGAACGCAGCGGTGCTCGACATGCAGGCGGGCAAGAATGCCGAAGCGAAATCGCTGCTCGATCGCGTTTCCGCCGATCCGGCCGCCCCGGCCAATCTGCGCAATCTGGCCGAAGGCCTCATCGCCAAACTGAACGGATAATCGAGCACAACATGACTGAATCACGCGCGATGACCAAACTCGGCCGGCGCAGCGCGATGCTGCTTTCCGCCGGATTGCTCTCGGGGTGCAGCCTGTTCGAGGGCTCGACCAAGAAACCCGTGCCCGGCGTGAAAATCCCGGTGCTTCCGCCGCACCAACCTCTGGTCGCGAACCCCGCCGCCCCGCCGGTGCGGCTTCCGCCATCAGCCGCGCTCAACGCATGGACGCAGGCAGGCGCCAATGCGCGGCACAACCCCGGCTCCGTCTCGCTCCCCGCGCGGCTGGCGCAGGCATGGCGAACCGGCATCGGCGCCGGCGGCACCTATCGCCGCTCGCTGCACACCCAGCCGGTCGTCGCCAATGGGCGCGTCTTCACCATGGACGCCAACGGCTTCGTCGATGCGGTCGCCCTGGAAACCGGGCGGCATCTCTGGCGCCAGAAAATGCGGCCCAGGCACAATACCAGCTTCGCCTTCGGCGGCGGCCTCGCGATCGACGGCGGGATACTCTACGTGGCCACCGGATTCGCCGAACTGCGCGCGCTCGATCCCGCAACCGGCGCGGCGCACTGGATGAAGAAGCTCGATCAACCGGCACGCTCCGCCCCCGCCATCGGCGGCGGGCAGATCTACATCGTCCTGCTCGACAACACCCTGACCGCGCTGGACGCCAAAACCGGCGATTTCGCCTGGCGCTTCCCCACCGGTTCTTCCTCCAACTCGATGTTCGGCGCGGGCGCGCCCGCCTACGACCAGGGCGTCGTGGTGGCCGGCTTCGGCACCGGCCTGCTCGCCGGGATCAACGCGACCACCGGCTCGGCTCTCTGGGAACAGAGCCTCGCCGCCGGCTACGACGTGACCAACCCGCTCAACGTATCGAGCATCGTCGCCAACCCGGTGATCGGCGGCAATCTGGTGGTCGCAACCGGCCTCGCCGGCTCGACCGTTGCGTTCGACCTGCGCTCCGGCCGGCGCATCTGGGGGCACGGCGCGGGCGGCGCCGAAACCCCCGCGATCGCCGGCGACTGGCTGTTCCTGCTCACCGACGATCAGCGCCTCGCCGCGATCCATATGCAGGAAGGTTATACCGCCTGGGTTACCGCCCTGCCCGCCTGGCGCAACCCGAAGACCGATTCCGGCCCGATTTCCTGGCACGGCCCGCTGCTGGCCGGCAACGGGCTGATCCTGACCGGCTCGGATCGCCGGATGATCGTGGTCGACGCGCGAACCGGCGTTCTGCTCACCCCGCCCGACCGCGCGCTCGGGCTCAACGGTGTCGCGGACATGGCGCCGATCGCCGCGGGCGGCAATCTTCTGGTCCTCACCCGCAATGCGGTGCTGACCGCGTATCGATGACCGTCCCTGAATCCCGCCCGCCGCGCATCGCCATCTGCGGGCGGCCGAATGTCGGCAAATCGACCCTGTTCAACCGTCTCGCGGGAAAGCGGATCGCTCTGGTCGCCGACGAGCCGGGGGTGACGCGCGACCGCAAGGAAGCCTGGGGCGATCTCGCCGGCCGCCGGGTGCAGCTCATCGACACCGCCGGGCTCGAGGAAGCGCCGCCCGCCAGCCTGCCGGGCCGGATGCGCGCCTCCACCGGCACCGCCGTCGAACAGGCCGATCTCGTGCTGTTCATGATCGATTCGCGCGCCGGCCTGCTGCCCGAGGACCGACACTTCGCCGCCTGGCTGCGCCGTGCGAACAAGCCGGTCATCGTCGTCGCCAACAAGGCCGAGGGCAAAGGCGGTGGTGCGGCCGCCCTCGAAGCCTACGCACTCGGCCTCGGCGAACCGGTCGCGATTTCCGCCGAACATAACGAAGGCGTGTCCGACCTCATCGACCAGATCGTCGAAACCTTGCCCGAAGCGTCCGGCGATACGGAAAGCGAGGGCGCCCGCCCGCTCCATCTCGCCATCATCGGCCGGCCCAACGCGGGCAAATCGACCCTGCTCAACCGCCTACTCGGCGAGGAGCGCACGATCACCGGCCCCGAACCCGGTCTGACCCGAGACGCCATCGCCGCCGAACTCACCGACGCCAAGGGCACGCGCTACCGCCTGTTCGACACCGCCGGCCTGCGCCGCCGCGCGCGCGTCGAACCCGGTCTCGAAAAACTCTCGACCTCCTCGGCCATCGAGGCGCTGAAATTCGCCGACACGGTGATCCTCGCGATCGACGCGCATGAAGGCATCCACGACCAGGATCTGCATATCGCGCGGCTCGTCGAACGCGAAGGCCGCGGCTGCGTCATCGCCCTGACCAAATGGGATCTGGTCGAAGATCGCGACAAGACCCGTCGCGCAATCAAGGACCGGCTGGACTCGTCGCTCGCGCAAATGAAGGGCATCGTCACCGTGCCGCTTTCCGCCGAAACCGGCGAAGGCATGGCAAAGCTGCTGCCCGCCGTGCGCGAGGCCGATGCAATCTGGAACAAGCGCGTCTCCACCGGCGCGCTGAACCGCTGGTTCGAGGGCGCGCTGGAACGCTTCCCGCCGCCCCTGGTGGACGGCCGCCGGCTCAAGTTGCGCTACATCACCCAGGTCAAGGCCCGGCCGCCCAGCTTCGCCCTGTTCGGCACCCGCGCCGAAGCGACGCCGGAGACCTATCAGCGCTATCTGGTGAACAGCCTGCGCGACCAGTTCGATCTGCCCGGCACCCCGATCCGCCTCTCCCTTCGCGGCACCAAAAACCCTTACGCCGAGGACTGATCCAGGCGCACGCGGTCAGGCGCGATAGATCGTCGGAAACCAGTCCTCGCGCAGCCTCTGCCCGTCCGCCATGCCGTGCCCGGGAAACGGCGGCGATGTGCGGCCGGGCCGGGTCACGTAGCGCGCGTCATCGCCCAGAAGCCGGAGCGAAAACGCGCGCCGCCGCGTCGTGGCATCGTTGCCCCGCGCGCCATGGAGGGTTTTGAAGCTGAATGCCACGGCATCGCCCGGCTGCATCTCCCATTCCAGCACGCGGTATTTCCCCGGCTCCGCATCGGGGTCGGGAACAGGCATATAGGCACCTTCATCGGGGTAGAAATTCTCCTCGGACAGCCAGCGCGTCGGCAAGACCGGCTTTGCCCATTTATGCGAACCCGCGACGCATCGCAGCGAAGCTTCCCCAACCGGGTCCATCGGCGACCAGAAACTGACGGTCTGCTCGCCCTCGACGAAGTAATACGGGCTATCCTGATGCCACGGCGTCGGCTTCGACGTGCCGGGTTCTTTCACGAGAACGTGGTCGTGAAAGATCTGCACGGTCCGCGATCCCATCAGCCGGGCCGCCACCTCGGCCGCCGGCGATTCGCGGATCGCCGCCTCGAACTCGGGAATCCGGGTCCAGTTGCAATAATCGTCGAAAAACCTGCCGCTTTCGCCCGCTTTAAGGTTCTCGGCGGCGTACGGCCCCGGCTCGCTCATGTTGCGCTCGATGCCGGCGCGGATCGTCTCGACCCAATCCCCGAACAATCCCCTCACCAGCACGACGCCATCTCTCTGGAAGCTGTCGATCTGGTCCTGGGTCGGCAATGTCGCTGTGCTCATCGGTCTCGCTCCTGATCGCTTAAGACATGAAAGCATTTTACGTACGCCAGATATGAACAAATCAGAAACGTCCTGTGTTTACTTGATCCCGGTTCAGGTGGAGATCTCGTAACTCTGCTTGAGCAGGTCGTAGATTGGGCCAACCAACGCTTCTTCGCCTTTTTCACAGCACTCGAACAGGTCGTAGCGTGAAATGATGTCCTGTGGCTGAGTGTCGATACGTAGGCAGCCAACATCAAGGTAATTGGCAAGAATTTCCTGTGACCGTTGATCGGAGAGCTGACCGGCGATTACCTGCTGTTCTTGGCACAGTTTCGGCATGTCGGCGATGAAGGCGCTGCCGTCCGCAGGCATCCTGACCGAGCGGAACGGAAACTCCGCCCGGACATCGATCCATTGCAGGGCAGCCTTCTCGAAGCTGACCTCGGTGAAACCGGCGAGTTCCGGCACGCCCTTGCGGGCGGTATCTTTCTCGTCTGAATATTTTCCCCGGAATGTGAGGTCCTGGAAAGCTCCTTCGAACCGGCAGTTCACGAAGCCGCTGCATCCAAAATCCACCCCGCTCAGCTTCTTGAACACGAAGACGCAGTTAACAAACTGCGGATCGCCGATGCTTGTCTTGGCAAGCTTTATGTTTTCAAAGTGGCAATTAATATAGCGTGATTGATATTCGTCCTTCTTGCTGGTGTTATAATCAAAACCAATGGCCCCAACCTGCCACTCACAGCGATAGAACCGGCAATTGATGAAGGTGCAGCCGTAATCCCCGAAATCGTTCATATCGGCATAATCAAAGACGCAATCCTGAAAGACACTGTGCTCAGCGACCGTTTCAGCAAGTGACCCTGCGGTGAAATCGCACGATTTGAACACGGCATGGTTCAACGATTTCTTGCGCCGCGCATCTGGAGGGCAGAGCCGCAGTCCCCGCAGATCGAACAGCCCGTCCTCGGTCCTGCCGAAGGGTTGGGTCCGCAGCGCCTCGTCGGGATCGATCCCGGCCCAGCGCTCGCGCCATTCGGTGAATTGCTTGGCGGTATGGCGCTTCGGCGGGCGGGATGCGGAAAGTTCGGTCATAATGCTTACGGTATCAGAAAATCGTCGATGATTGGTACTTCGGGTTCCTCGGGCATGATCGGGGTGTCCGGCGGACCTTGAGATGAGGCGGGAGCAATTTTCGGCGGAGGCATTGGCGGCTGCGGGTCGATCGTTTTGCCGCTGGTATCCAGATGCATCAGGTCATCACCGTATTTCAGCCGGTGCGCCTGGAGTTGGCCCTGGGTGGTCATGTCGTACTGGTCGCCCGTATCCTTGTCGATGAAATCTGGGCCACGATTGGATTTCCCCGTGATTCGCTTGTTTAAAGCGTCATCTTTTCTAACTTGGTCACGTGCCTCCTTGTCGATCTGAGTGCCTCGGAACCGCGCTCGCGCGTTCGGGTCTTTCTTGATCGCACGCAACTGTCGATCGGTGTACACGTCCTTATCCGGCCCCCGATCGATTTTCCCGGCGGCGCTGGTGGTATGGTCTTGTAGGTGCCGGTAGACCTGCTCGCGGGTCAGGGGCGGGCTCTGGGGCGTGGTCGTGTCCGATACCAGGGTGATCGTTGGCGCGCCCGCATTGGTACCACCCGTTCCACCGGCCGCGCCACCCATGCCGATCAGTACGGTCGGCATTCCGCCGACGATCACCCCGCCATGGGCGGTCTGGTCGCCCATCCGCGCCGCCGGCATTCCGCCGATCAGCACCGTCGGCGAGCCCATCACGATGGTATCGGGCGGCCCCACGCAGGTCACCAGGTCGGAAACCCTTGCCGCCGGCAGCCCGCCGATCAGCACATTCGGCGCGCCCTTGACGATCGGGCCGCCGACATGAGGCACCGGCCCGTCGCTGGCTGGGCAGGTGTGCATGTCGGTGATCCGCGCCGCGGGCTTTTCTCCAGCCATGAGGCAATCTTGCCCGACCAAGCGGTCCTGGCAAGACCGCAATCAGGTGGTCGGTCCATGGAACAGGATGATCGGCGGCGGAGCGCGTCGTAGAGCATGGCCTTTTCCACCTTGAGCCAAGTCGCGCGCGAACTGACTGACGGCATCGCGGCGATGCCCGGTCTCGCCTGCGGGATTTCGGCATCCCGGCGATCGGGGATAAAGACGGAATCATCAATCGAAACCGAGGAGTTCCAGCATGGCGCGATTTGACGGCAAGGTCGGCGTGATTACGGGAGCGGCAAGCGGCATCGGCCGCGCGATCGCGGAGCAATTTGCCCGCGAAGGCGGCCACGCGGTGATCGCCGATCTCGATCTCGACACGGCACAGGCAACCGCGCGCGAGATCGGCGCACTGGGGCCGGAAGCCTTCGCGGTCGCGATGGATGTTTCCGACGAAGCGCGGGTGCAGGCGGGAATCGACGCGGTCGGCGCCAAATTCGGCCGGATCGACGTTCTGGTCAGCAATGCCGGTATTCAGATCGTCCACCCGGTCCACGAATTTCCGTTCGCCGAATGGAAGAGGCTGCTCGCCATCCATCTCGACGGCGCGTTCCTCACCACCAGGGCATGCCTCAAATACATGTACGCCCAGAAAAGCGGCGCGATTGTCTATATCGGTTCGGTCCATTCGAAAGAAGCGTCCAGGCTCAAATCGCCCTATGTCACGGCGAAGCACGGGCTGATCGGGCTGTGCAAGGTCGTTGCCAAGGAAGGCGCGGAATTCGGCGTGCGCGCCAATGTGGTCTGCCCCGGCTATGTGCGCACGCCATTGGTGAATAAACAAATCCCCGAACAATCGAAGGCGCTGGGCATCACCGAGGATGCGGTGATCCGCACCGTCATGCTGCGCGACACCGTCGATGGCGAATTCACCACGGTCGAGGATGTCGCCGCGGCGGTGCTGCATTTCGCCGGCTTCCCGACCAATGCGCTCACCGGTCAGTCGCTCGTCGTCAGCCATGGCTGGTTCATGCAATGAACCGGAAGACCGATATCGGAACGAGTTCGAAACGTCATCGCGAGCGCAGCGAAGCAATCCATGGTTGAGCGCCCTCAGGATCGGGACACTGGCCTGATCGACATCACAGGCCGAAATATGCCTCGCGCACCGCGTCGCTCGCTTCAAGCTCGGCGCGCGTGCCCGAGAGTTTCACCCGCCCGCCATCGATCAGGAATCCACGATCGGCGAGGGCGAGAAATGCCACGTTCTGCTCGGCGATCAGCAGCGACGTGCCGTGCCCGATCGTTGTTTTCAGCACCTCGATCACCTGCTTGACGAACACCGGCGCCAGACCCGACGACGGCTCGTCCATCAGGAGAAGTTTCGGCTCGGAGACCAGAACTTTCGCGATTCCGAGCATCTTGCGTTGGCCGCCCGACAGGCTCGCCGCGAGGTCGCGCCGCTTTTTCGCCAGATCGGGAAACAGGTCGAACAACAGCGCGCCGCGCTTGCGCACTTGCGCATCGCTCAGGAAATACCCACCGAGCCGGATATTCTCCTCGATCGATAACGTGGGAAACACCCCGAGTTCCGACATGAACGCGATGCCGCGCCGGATTCGCTGGTCCGGCGGCAGGGTCTGCAGCGCTTCGCCCTCGAAAGCGATCGACCCGCTCCAGCACGGCAGCAAACCGATGATCGTGCGCAGCAGCGTGGTCTTGCCCGCGCTGTTCGCCCCGAGCAGAAGCACCGTTTCGCCGGCGCCGACATCGAGATCGATGCCCCAGAGAATCTGCATCGCGCCATAGCCGGATGTCACGCCGCCGAGTTCGAGCAATGCCATCCCGCTAACCCCCGATGAACGCGGCGACCACGTCCGGGTTCTCGGACGCCGCCTTCAGCGTCCCCTCGAACAGCATCCGCCCGGCGCCGAGAACGATCACCCGGTTGGTGATTCGATTGAGAAAATCGAGGAGATGCTCGACCACGATCAGCGCGATGCCGCGCTGGGCCAGGCGCTGGAGCAGATTCGCAATCGCGCCGAGTTCCGAGGGATTGAGCCCGGCGCCGATCTCGTCGATCAGCAGCAATTTTGGATCGGTCGCCAGGGCGCGGCCCAGATCCAGCATTTTCTGCTGATTGACCGTGAGCCCTCCGGCCATAATCGCCGCATGGCCGGCGAGATCGATCTCGGCGAGCACAGCATCGGCATCCATCCCGCGCGCCCCGCCGAAATGCGCCGCCACTTCGATATTTTCCCGCACGCCCATCTCACGGAACGGTTTGGGTACCTGGAACGTTCGGTTGATTCCCAAGTGCGCGAGCCGGAACGGCGCCAGCCCCTGCACCGGCCGCCCCTGGAACCGGATTGTCCCGGCATCCGCGCGATGCACGCCCGAAATCAGGTTGATCGCGGTGGTCTTACCCGATCCGTTCGGCCCCACCAGCCCGACGATTTCCCCCGGCTCGACCGAAAAGCTCAACCGGTTGAGCACGATATTGCCGCCGAATGCCTTGCCGACGCCATCCAGCCTGAGCAGCGGTTCAGAAGACACGCACACCCCTCCGCGTCAGCAATGACGATACGCCGTTCGGCAGGAACAGAACCAGCAGCACGATCAACGCCCCGTAGAGCAGTTCGAAACCCTGCGGGAACGAAATGCCGATGCCGTTATAGAGCAGATAGAGCGACGCCGCGCCGATGATCGGCCCGATCACCGTGCCGACGCCCCCGAACAGCGCGAACACGATGGCGAATACGCTGATCTGCAGGGTGAACACCGCATCGGGATAGAATACCGACAGGTTCCACGCATAGGCGCCGCCCGCCAGTCCCGCGATCCCGGCGGAGGCCAGCCAGACCAGCACGCGCTGGCGCACCACGTCGATTCCCGCCATCGCCGCGCTCACCGGGTCCTGCGTCATCGCCCGCAAGCCAAGACCGAAGCGGGATGCGCGAAAATAGGCGGCCAACCCGGTCGCGAGCAGCAATATCGCCAGCATCGTCAGATAGCTCGCCTCCGGCGCATAGACCCGGTCGATCTTCAAACCATAGGGCCCGCCGGTGATTTTCGACAAATTCCCGTTCGAGACGACGAAGAACATGATCTGCGACGCCGCGAGATTGGCGATCGAGAAATACGCGCCGGAAAGCCGCAGCAGCGGCCCAAGAATGATCGCGATCACGATAGACCCGATCCCGCCGCCGATCACGCAGGCGATCACCGGCAGATCCGTGTGCAGAACCAGCAAGGATGTCGCATAGGCGCCGGCGCCGAAGAACCCGACATAGCCGAACGGCAGATAGCCGGTGAACCCGTAAAGCAGGTTGAGCCCCTGGGTAAGCACGACGAACGTCATCATCTGGAACAGCAATGACTGATTGCCGTAAACATGCGGCAGGATCAGGAATACCACCGCCAGCAACACAACGACGACGATCCCCGGCCACGCTCCCCGATCACGCATGGCGGACCGCCTTGCCGAGCAGGCCGCTCGGGCGGATCAGCACGATGACGACCAGCAGCACATAGGGCACCAGGTTCGACCAGGACGCGTAGAATGTCTGCATCAGCATTGTGCCCAGGCCGAACACCAGGCCGCCCACCACGGTGCCGAGCGGATTGCCGAGCGAGCCGATGATGATGATGGCGAAGGATGTCGTGGTCAGGCCGGTGCCGATATCCGGCGACACCGACCCGAGCAGATAGGGCACGAACACGCCCGCCGCGCCGGCGAGCGCCAACCCCATCACGAAGGCGATGGCGGAAACCCGATCGACATTGATTCCCGTCGCGCGCGCTTCGTCGCGATCGGCCATGATCGCCCGCGTCGCATAGCCGAGCTTGGTTCGCGCGAAATATCCATACAAACCGCCGATCGCCAGCACGCTGACCAGCACCGCGACCCACCAGCTATCGGGAAATTCCTGCCCGAGCACGCCAAGATTGCCGGCCCCCAGCGCATCGCCCGGCAGCGAGCGCTGGTCGGCGCCGAAGCCGAACACCGCCAAGGCCTCGATGATCTGCGCGATGCCGAAAAACAGGATGAACGACAGCATCTCCGGGTCGTGGCTCTTCTGCAGGCGCGGCACCACCGCATAGTACAACGGATAGCCGATTACGATCGCACCCGCGATCGCCAGCGGAATCCCGAACAGCGGGTTGAGCCCGAGATCGCGCGACAGCAGATACGCCCCGAACCCGCCGAGCATGATGAATTGCCCGTGCGCCAGGTTGATGATGCGCATCACGCCGAAAATCAGGTTCAGCCCGATGCCGATCAGGCTGAAGAACAAGCCGTATAATATGCCGCCGATCACGGCGTATTCGAGCAAGCCCACCATGATTGCAGCCTCTCAAAACCGGGCGGAAATCACCCGGCAGGATTGCCGCCTGCCGGGTCTCGCTGACGTTCCGTTATGTCTTCGGCGCCGGATAGACCGCCTTGCCGGTCGCCTTGGCCTTCGGATAGACCACGACGATCTTGTTGCCCTTGCCCTGCGGCACGAGCTGAGCCACCGGCAGCAGCTCGCCGAGCTGGGCGCCGTGATCGGTCATCTTGAACGCGCCGAGCAGGGTCTTGGTTTTGCCCGACATCCCCAGCAGCGCCCGGTCGAACGAGATCTGGGTGAATTGCGGCGCGGTCTTCAGCATGTCCTGCATGATGACGCCGGTATTGTAGCCCGCCGCGTTCAGGAAGTTCGGCGCCTCATGCTTCGCCGCCGTATAGGTCTTCACGAAATCGTCGGTGTTCAGCCCCGACGTGACATGGCTGAATTTCACCAGCGGCGGCGTCGGATAGGTGTAGGTATAAGCGAGCGTCTTCGCGCCGACATTCTTGGTCAGAAGAGCGAGCAACTGGCCGGGGAAAATCGTGAAGGTCATGTTGAAATGCAGCCCGCTGCCCGACAGCGCACGCAGAAACGCGATGTCGTTCGGCGGATAGCCGAGTTCGATCACCGCATCCGGCCGGCGCGCCGCGATCGTGTGCAGCAGCACGGTGTAGTTGGACTCGGAGGTCGGCACTCCATGAAAATAGACCGGCTTCACCCCGCCTTTGGCAAGCACCGCTTTCAATGTGTTGGCCTGCGACGCATCGAAATCGTTCGACCCGTAGAGCACCGCGACGCGTTTGATCTTCTGCTTCAGCAGGTAATCACCGAGCGGGATCGGCCAGACAGTGGAAGCCGGAATGCTGACATCCGCCAGGTAGTGCGTCTTCTTGGTGAAGAAATTCGCGCCCGAGCCGGTCGGGTCGATCAGCAGCATATGATGCTCGGCGGCCAGCGGTACGGCAACCGAGGTGAGCACCGAGCCGAAATCGGCGACCAGCAGGTTCACTTTATCCTGAGTGATGAGCTGATTGTACAGGGTCGTGGCGGTCGCGGTCGAACTCTGATCGTCATAGGCGATGATCTTGACCGGGATTTTCTTGTCGAATGCCTTGACGAACACGCCACCCGCCTTGTTGACCCCTGCCGCCCAGAATTGCAGCCCCTGATATTGCCCCTCGGACGCGACAGCAAACGATCCGCTGCTGGCATAGAGCGTGCCGATCTTCAGTACCGCCGGCGCGGTCGCAGCTCCGGCGCTCCCCGCCGCCAGCGCCGACATCGCGGCACCGGCCACGCAAGCCGCCGCAATCCTTGATTTCGACTTGGCCATTTCGGTCTCCCCCGATCCCTGAGTAGAAAATATTTCAAAAAAACTTACGTCAACGCAAAATTTTTGTAATCTTGGCTCGCCGCGCGATCAAGCCCCATCGCAGCAGCGTGATCTCGCGAAATCGGGTTTTGGTCAGACGAGCAGCTACAACTCGACGTTGTTTAAAGGCAACGACAGCCAGAACCGGTCATTGCGAGGCGGTGAAACCACCGAAGCAATCCATCACGCGGAGAAAACAGCGATCGTACAATTTCCGTCGACGCCTTCAGCGCCGCGTCGTTCGCACGATGATCGGGCGAAACCGTACGCCGTGCCGCGCCATCTGCAAACGGAACAATCCGTAGCAGACGAGACCGGCCACGATCAGCACCGGCACGGTGAACACCGCGAGCCAGAAAGCCAGCGCGCCGAATCCCAGCAACAGCGCGAAGGCGGCAAGCCGCAGCATGATCGCCCCGAGGGACGGCTTCGGCCGCTCCGGGAAGTCGCCTTCCAGCGTCATATCGATGACGGGACCATTGCCTTGGTTCATGACACGTATCGTGGCGCCGCGAAGCGGTTTCGGCAAGAGGGAATCGGCTGGAGCCAAAGTAAACTCTTGGCAATCGTGCGGCAATCGCGGTTCCCGCGCGGCATTGCTTGATCCGGTGCCGCCACTTCCCCATCTGTTCCGCAATGAAACCGGCCCTCACGCACCGCCACGCGCTGTTCCTCGATCTGGATGGCACGCTTCTCGATCTTGCGCTCACGCCGGCGGATGTCGAGGTGCCGCCTGGCCTCGGATCGCTCCTCACCGGCCTCGCGGCCCAGAGAAACGGCGCACTGGCGATCCTGTCCGGCCGCACCCTCGTCGATATCGACGCGGTGACCGGCGCGATCCTGCCGGCCGGCGCGGAACACGGATTTCTGCTGCGCGACGCGACCGGAACGATCACCCGTCCGGTCGCGCAATCGGCCAACCGGCCCGAATGGCGCGCGGCGCTGGAACAGGCGGCCCTCGCCATGCCGGGCGTCGCGATCGAACTGAAAACCTACACGCTGGTCGCGCATTTCCGCCAAGCCCCCGAACGCGGGCCCGAATTGCGTGCGATGATCGAGGCGATGATCACCGGCGATCCCTCGGTCGAGCTTCTCGGCGCGCATATGGCCTGGGAAATCCGCCCCAAAGGCGCGGGCAAGGGAAGCGCGCTGCACTGGTTCATGCGGCATCGGCCGTTCGCGGATAAAATCCCGGTTTTCGTCGGCGACGACGTCACCGACGAGGCGGCGATCGACGCGGCAAAGGCGCTGGGCGGTATCGGCCTGCATGTCGCGCGGGATTTCGGCGGCGAAACAAAATCGGTGCGCGCGTGGTTGAACGAGGTCCGCATGAACGGAGAGGGTTGAATGTCGCGCCTCGTCGTCGTCTCGAACCGGGTGTCGATGCCCACCGAACGCGGCGCGCGCGCCGGCGGTCTCGCGGTCGCCCTCGCCGATGCGATGACCCCCGGATCGGTCTGGTTCGGCTGGTCAGGCAAGCGCATGCCGGCCACGTCGAACGCTGCCACGATCGTCGAAAACAAAGGCGTCACCTACGCAACGATCGACCTGAGCGAATCGGATTACCACCGCTACTATGTCGGCTTCTCCAACGGTTCGCTCTGGCCGCTGCTGCATTACCGGACCGGGCTGCTCGAATTCCGGCGTGATGACTACGAAGGCTACCTCGCGGTCAACGAAATCTTCGCGGACCGCCTGACCCCCCTGCTCAAGCCGGACGACATCGTCTGGATTCACGACTACCAGTTGCTCACCATGGCCGAAGCCTTGCGCCAGCGCGGGGTGCGCAACCGGATCGGGCTGTTTCTCCACATCCCGTTTGTGCCGCCTGCGGTGCTTCACGTGCTGCCGTCGGCCTCGGTCCTGGTGCGCGCGATGGCTGCGGCGGATCTGGTCGGGTTCCAGACCCATGGCGACCGGATGAATTTTCTCGAATCCGCCGCCTCCTGCATGGGTGCCGCGCCCGACGCGACAAACGGCTTCATCCATCAGGGCCATCGCACCGAAACCATCGTCGCCCCGGTCGGCATCGACGCGGACGGCTTCGCCCAGGCCGCGAAGCGCGCCGCCAACATGGCGGAGACCAAGCGCCTGATCGAAAGCCTGGTCGGGCGCGACCTCGCCATCGGCGTCGACCGGCTCGACTACACCAAGGGCCTGCCGCAGCGCTTCGACGCGTTCGGCCAGTTGCTGCACCGCCACCCCGAACATCTGCGCCGGATCAGCTTTCTGCAGATCGCCGCGCGCTCGCGCGAGGACGTCGATCGCTACCAGTCGCTGCGCCGCGAGCTCGACCGCAAGGCCGGCGACATCAACGGAGCCTATTCCGATTTCGACTGGACGCCGCTGCGCTACATGACCCGCGCGGTCAACCGCAATACCATCGCCGGGTTCTACCGGCTCGCGCGGATCGGCGTGGTGACGCCGCTGCGCGACGGCATGAATCTCGTCGCCAAGGAGTTCGTCGCCGCACAGGATTCGGCCGATCCCGGCGTCCTTGTTTTGTCGCGCTTCGCCGGCGCCGCCGAAGACATGACCGAGGCGCTGATCGTCAACCCCTACGACGCCGACGCCGTCGCCGACGCGATGCACGCGGCGCTGATCATGGAAAAGGACGAACGCATCACCCGGCACGCGGCCCTTCTCGCCAAAATCCGCAAGCACACGGCGGCGTCATTCTGCCGTGACTTTTTGCGTCGCCTCAAATTCATCGAACGCGCCACCGGGTAGCACCGCCCGCATATGCGGCGGCACCGAGGCCACCGTCTCGACATGCGGGTCGAGCGGCAGCACCAGCCGCCGCGCGAGCAGGCATTGCCCGCCTCCCGCCGTGCCATAGAGCGGGTCGCCGATAATCGGATGGCCGAGCGCAGCGCAATGCACCCGCAACTGATGGGTTCGCCCGGTGCGCGGCCGCAGTTCCAGCAGTGCCCGCTTTTCGCTCCGCGCCAGCACCCGCCAGTCGGTCGCCGCCGGATCGCCGCTTGGATCGGCCACGATCTGCCAGCCCGATTTTTCGTTGCGTTTGGCAAGAGCCAGCGCAATTGTCCCCGCTGCCTTGTCCGGCACGCCCTCGACCACCGCCCAATAAATTTTAGTCACCAGCCGCTCGGCGAACGCCCGTTGCAGGAGCAAAAGCGTGGATTTGCGGCGGGCGATGGCAAGGCAGCCGGCGGTATCCGCATCGAGCCGATGGGCGAGCCACGGCCCGTCCTGACCGCGCCGCCACAGCGGAAACCAATCCTCCACGCTCGCCCCGCCGCGCGGTCCCGCATGACACGGCAAGCCCGCCGGCTTGTCGATAACCAACAAATGGTTCGACCGGAACAGAATGGCGGGAACGGCAATCATTCGATTTCGGCGGGACGGGTCACGTCCTCATAGTATTGCGGCGCTTCGTAGCGATCGTACATGCCGTAATCGCGGATCACCCGGACATGCCGGCTCAGTGCGCCGTCCGGCGGCTCAAACCGCGCGGCGGCATCGGCATCCCGCCAGGACAGCAGCAGCAGAAAATCCCCCGGCGTCAGGATCGCCTCGAACGCATCCCATGTAACAAGACCGTCCACACCCTCGGGCGGCTCGACCTGTTGCTTCGTCTCGATAATGGAAATCACCTTCGCCGCGCCCGTCTCGGTGGCATCCAGGCGCTGCTCGGGCAGTGTGCTGCCTTCGGGATCATCGGTATCGACGGTGATCTGGCCCACGCGCAGGTGATAGTCCTGGAAAATCTCGAACCGCCCCTTCTTCTGAACCGCGTGATGCAATGCATGGGTGCGCCAGCGCACCAGCGCCTTCTCGTCGCGCCAGACCGACAGCGACAGCAGCCATCCTTCCCGCCGCTTGGACCGATACCGCACATTGTTGACAAACCCGTTCACCCGGACCAGCTCGGGCCGCAGCATCCCGGCATGGCCGATATAGGCGTCCCACTGCTCCGGCTTGGGATGAACCTCGAAAATCACGGCGAACATGAACCAAACTCCCGTTCTCGATCTACTGGTCACACATAGAGCGTGATCGGCCGTTCGGACATAACCTCGCGACCTTCGAGAAAAATGAGCGCCTCCCGGTATAGCGGCAAGCGCCGCCGCACCTTCTGTAAGCCGTGCCTGGATTGGAGCGAGCGGCGCCCGCACCTTGCCGGCGTGGTCGGGGCGGCACTGGCCACGCGGGCTTTCGATCTCGGTTGGGTGGAGCGAATCAAGGACAGCCGCTCTATCACGATCACGCAAGCCGGGCGCCGTGGTTTCTCCGAAGCATTCGGCGTGACGCTGGCGTAGGTCACGGTCGCCGCCCAGGCGTAAGGATCGGAATCTGGATCGGAGATAAGTGATGCCCGCGGCAACAGTCGTTATGATACGCGTCGAATCTGAACAGCCGCAAAGTTGACGGCATCACTCGAGCGTAATGAACCGGCCGTGATCACGGCGCTGCCCCGCGCAGCCTCTCGGGTACGACGAAACCCAGCCGGCGCGGAATGTCCCACACCTCGTTGATCTGCCGCACGATGCGAAACCCTGCGCGCTGGTAGTTCGGCAGAGCGCGCGGATGATCGGCGGTGCAGGTATTCACCGTCATGCCGCGTACCGGCCCGGCGAACACCTGTTCGATCGCGGCTCCGAGCAGCGAAAACCCGATCCCCTTGCCGATCGCCCCCGGCAACAGCCCGAAATAGCTGAGATTGACATCGGGCCACGGCGTTGCGTCCAGTTCGAAAAATCCCGCAACCACACCATCCATCCTCAGAACCTGCACGGCGATCGCGGGATCGGCCAGCAACCGGCCGAGCATGTCGTCGGGCATCATCCGGCGCAGCCACCACAGCCAATCCTGGCCCACCCGGTCGTACAGATCGCGATAGGTCGCGACATCCATGCGTCGCATCGGCTCCAGCACCGCATTTTCCGGCATCTTCCGCCATGTCACCGGCGGCTTGCGGTCGAGGCGCAGGAACGTCACGGTCACCAGCACCCGATCGGTCGCTTCGCCAGGCCGGGCGCGGGCATAATCGAACATTAGGGTGTGTACCCGATAGCGGCGTGAGTCGCGATGGGCGCGAAAATCGTGACTGAGCAGGCGGCCGGCGCAGGACGATGTGGTTCATCGGCCAAGCCGGACAACGCCCTCAGCCGCGATTTGCGCCGCAGCCCGAAGGGACCGGGGGCTTTTGGCCCCAAGGTCGCAAAGATTCGGTGTCGTTCGTCGCTCATGATCGGCAAGATCATCGCGCTCCTCTCTCCTGGCCAGCGGCCAAAATCCCTCCGGTCGCGGCCACACCGCTATCGGGTACACACCCGCAACCTCAGTCCTCCAGGAAGCTCCGCAATTTCCGGCTGCGCGAGGGGTGCTTCAGTTTGCGCAGCGCCTTCGCCTCGATCTGCCTGATCCGCTCGCGGGTCACGTTGAACTGCTGGCCGACCTCTTCGAGCGTATGGTCGGTATTCATCCCGATCCCGAAACGCATCCGCAGCACGCGCTCCTCGCGCGGCGTCAGCGACGACAGCACCCGAGTCGCGGCCTCCCTGAGGTTCGCATGAACCGCGGCATCCAAGGGTATGATCGCGTTCTTATCCTCGATGAAATCGCCGAGATGGCTGTCTTCCTCGTCGCCGATCGGCGTCTCCAGGCTGATCGGTTCCTTGGCGATCTTCAGCACTTTCCGAACTTTCTCCAGCGGCATCCCCAGTTTCTCGGCCAGTTCCTCCGGCGTCGGTTCGCGGCCGATCTCGTGCAGCATCTGGCGCGAGGTGCGCACCAGCTTGTTGATCGTCTCGATCATATGCACCGGAATGCGGATGGTGCGTGCCTGATCCGCGATGCTGCGGGTGATCGCCTGCCGGATCCACCAGGTCGCATAGGTGCTGAACTTGTAGCCACGGCGATATTCGAATTTATCCACCGCCTTCATCAGCCCGATATTGCCCTCCTGGATCAGATCGAGGAATTGCAGGCCGCGATTGGTATATTTCTTGGCGATCGAAATGACGAGGCGCAGATTCGCCTCGATCATCTCCTTCTTCGCGCGCGTCGAATCGCGCTCGCCGCGCGACACCGTGGCATAGACCCGGCGGAACTCCTCGATCGGCAATTGCGCCTCGGCGGCGATCCGGCCGATCTGCGCGCGCAATTCGGTAATCTGACTGCCATAGCGCGGCACGAACAGCTTCCAGCCCTTGCCGGGCAGTTTGGCGACATCGTCGAGCCATGCGGGGTCCATCTCACGGCCGCGATACGCCTTGAGGAACTCGTCGCGCGGAACCTTGCAGCTCTCCGCCAGCCGCAGCATCTGGCCTTCGAGGCCATTGAGGCGCTGGTTCAGCTCCTTGAGCTGGATCACCAGCTCCTCGATCCGGTTGTTGTGCAGCCGCACCTGCTCGACCTTCGCGACCAGTTCGTCGCGCAGCTTTTCGTAGGTCTTTTCCGAGCGGGTGCTGGCCTCCTCGCCGGCGGTCAGCGCATCCAGCCGCTTGTGCTGGAGCTTCATGAATTTCTCGTAGAGCTTCTCGATCTCGGTGAAGGTCTCGAACACCTCCGGCTTGAGCTTTTCCTCGACCGCCGAGAGCGACAGGCCGCTGCCCTCACCCTCATCCTCGTCCTCGACCTCCTCGGCCTGCGCCGCTGCCGGGTTGAACCCGCCATCGCCGCCACCCTGCGTCGCCTCCAGGTCGATCACGTCGCGCAGCAGCATCTTGCTGTCCTTCAGCGCCTCATGCCAGGAGACGATCGCGCGGAAGGTCAGCGGGCTTTCGCACAGCCCGCCGATCATCATGTCCCGCCCGGCTTCGATCCGCTTGGCGATCGCGATTTCGCCCTCGCGCGACAGCAACTCGACCGTGCCCATCTCGCGCAGATACATCCGCACCGGATCGTCGGTCCGGCTGCCGCTGGTTTCGCTGATGTTGCCGGCGGAGGCTTCCTCGTCGGCCTCCGCGACCTCTTCTTCCTTCTCGGCGCTGGGTGCCGCTTCGGCGTCTTCGCCTTCCTCGCTCTCGACGACCTGGATGCCCATTTCGCTGAGCATCGACATGACATCCTCGATCTGCTCGGAGCTGTTCTGGTCCGAGGGCAGCACGGCGTTGAGTTCGTCGAAGGTGATATAACCGCGTTCCTTGCCGCGCGCGATCAGGCGCTTGACCGAGGCGGACTGGATGTCGAGAGTCGCGGTGTCGGCCTCGGCCTCGGGAGCGGCGGTTTCGGTCGTGGCAGCTTGCTTGGTAGCCATAAGATATCGGACTCCAGAGAAAGACGGCGATTGGGGTCAGGCAGCGTCCGGGTCATCGGAATCGCACCGCACGACACGATTCAGAGCGGTGATCAACATGATATGCTTTGCTTGGTTTTCATGTGTCATATTCTGCGCCAAGCGGCGTTCCTGCTCGGCACATTCCTCGCGTAGCCGATCAAGATTAAGCAGCCCATAATTTTCATACCAAGAGGCTTCCAATTCCAACAGCGACGCTGCCTCCTTGGTCGCAGAACGCTGCGGGATGGTCGCGCCAATACGATCGGCGTTATCCCGAAGACCCAATTGGGTCAAATGGTTGAGCAAGTCGCTAGAGTCAAGTGTCTCCGCGCCATGCAGCCAGGCCGACATGGCAGCGCGCAGACCCGCACAATCCTCCGGGAGGGCCAACGAGCCGAATGCCTCCTCCAGATCGGGCAGAAGCTCGGGGTGGCGCAGCAGCATCGCGGTCAGCAGCCGGGCCCGGCGCTGGGCTATCGCCTCGGCGTCGATCGGCGGGCGCGGCAGCGAAACCGGCCGCGTTGGCTTGCCGTTGCCAGCCCCGAACGACCGGCGTTTCTCGGCGAACAGCCGATCGACCAGGGCGCTGCGATATTCGCCCGCCAGCGAACGGTCCTCGATGGTGTGCGCCGCCGCTTCCAGCCGCTTGCGGAATGCGGCGCGGCCCTCGGGCGTCGCACGATCCGCCCCTTCGGCAAGCATGTCGAACAGGGTATCGGCAAGGCCGGGCGCCGCTTTGATCATCGCGCCGAACGATGCCGTCCCCTCGCGGCGGACATAGCTGTCCGGGTCATCCCGCTCGGGCAGACGGAGAATGGCGAGCGAGCGATCCGGCGTCAGGGCTTTCAGCGCAAGCTCCGCCGAGCGCAAGGCGGCGCGCCGACCCGCCGCATCGCCGTCGAAACACAGGATCGGCCGGGGCGAGAGCCGCCATAATTCGGTGAGATGGGCTTCGGTCAGTGCGGTGCCGAGCGGTGCGACCGCTCCGGCAAACCCCGCCTCGGCCAGGGCGATCACGTCCATATAGCCTTCGACCACGATCAGCGCCGCACCGCCGCGCACCGCCTCGCGCGCGCGATCGAGCCCGTAAAGGGTCTGGCGCTTGGAGAACAGCGCGGTTTCCGGCCCGTTCAGATATTTCGGCTGGCCGTCGCCCAGCAGGCGCCCGCCGAAGCTGATCGCCCGCCCGCGCCGGTCGCGGATCGGGAACATCACCCGGTTGAAGAAATAATCGACCGGGCCGCGCTCGCCCTGCTTCATCAGCCCGGCCTCGATCAGCCGGTCGGCGCCGATCCCGAGGCTCGCGAGCAATACCCCCCTGCCCTCACCGGACCAGCCGAGACCGAACCGTTCGATCGTGGCATTGGCAAGCCCGCGCCCACGCAGATAGGCCAGGGCCGCCGCCCCTTCGGGCAGCAACAATCGGCGACGATACTCTGCTGCCGCGGCTTCCAGCACATCCGATAGATCGGCTTCGCGCCGCGCCACCTCGGCGGCTTCGGGGCTCGGCTTCGGCACCTCCAGCCCGGCTTCGGCGGCGAGCCGCTCGACCGCCTCGACGAAGCTCGCCCCCTCGCTCTGCATGACGAAGCTGATCGCATCGCCATGCGCGCCGCAGCCGAAGCAGTGGTAATGGTCGTCATACACATAGAAAGATGGCGTTTTCTCGTTGTGGAACGGGCAGCAGCCTTTCTGGTCGCGCCCCGACCGTTCGAGCCGCACCCGCCGGCCGATCAAGGCCGGCAGCGGCGTGCGGACGCGCAATTCGTCGAGAAACGGGGCGGGCAGGCTCATGCGTGCGAGAGTTTCGCCTTCACCGCGGCCGAGGCGGAAGCCATGTCGAGTGCCGGTCCATGCGCCTCTTTCAGCGCCGCGATCACCTTGCCCATGTCTTTCGGGGCGGCGGCGCCGGTGGTTCCGATCGCCTCGGCGATCGCGGCGTCGAGTTCGGCACCGTTCAGGGTCCGGGGCAGATACTCCTCGATGATGACGATCTCGGCGGCTTCCTTGGCGGCGAGATCGGGCCGGCAGCCATGGCGATACAGCGTTTCAGACTCGCGGCGCGACTTCACCATGCCCCGCAGCATCGCGACAATCTCGGCCTCCGGCACCGTGCCGGCACCCTTGGGACGGGAGGCTATATCAATATCCTTGAGGCGCGCGATCATCATGCGTAAAGTGGAGACGCGCAGCGCCTCGCGGGCGCGCATCGCCGATTTGAGGTCGTTCTGCATCCGGGATCGCAACGTGCTGCTCATGATCTCCTCCAACCTCAATCTAATTCCATGCTCGGCGAATTCGACGGCCATCTAATTCGATCATCGCCCGGCTCAAACCGGAAATAATTTCCGTATCCACCCAATTCAGTTGAGGCGGGATTTAATTTCCAGTATAGACTGCCCCCATGCCGATGACTATTGCCGAGCTGATCGACCGTCTGGGCGGCCCCGAAGCCGCCGCGAAGCTTACCACGGTTTCGACCGAAGCGGTTCGCAAATGGCGCAGCGCCGGTGCGATTCCATCCCGCCACTGGCCCGCCGTGCTGGCCGCGACCGGGCTCACCCTCGACGATCTGCCCGGCGGCGTCGCCCCGCCAGCCGAGACGAAACGGCCCGACGGCGCCACCGCCGCGCTGGTTCTGGGCGACGGACGGGTGTTCTGGGGCTGCGGTTTCGGCACGCGGGGTCAAGGCGCGCCCGCGGAGCTTTGTTTCTCCACCGGCATGACCGGCTATCAGGAAACCCTGACCGATCCGTCCTTCGCCGGCCAGATCATCACTTTCACCTTTCCGCATATCGGCAATGTAGGCGCGAATGCCGAGGATATCGAGGCATCGGCGAGTTTTGCGCGGGGACTGGTGCTCAATCGCGGCATCACCGCCGCCTCGAACTGGCGCGCGACCGAAGGGCTGGATCGCTGGTGCCGGCGGATGGGTCTTGCCGGCATTGCCGGGGTGGATACGCGGGCCCTGACCCGCTTGATCCGCGATGATGGACCGCCCAACGCGCTGATTGCCTTCCCCGAGGATGGGCGTTTCGACATCGATGCGCTGGTTGCCAAGGCCGCCGCGTGGCCGGGGCTGGAGGGCATGGACCTCGCCCGCGAGGTATCCTGCACGCAGAGCTATGAATGGACCGAGACCCTGTGGACCCGTGAGCACGGATTCGGCCGCCAGGATGCGCCGAAATATACCGTCGTCGCGGTCGATTACGGGGCGAAACGGAACATCCTGCGCAACCTCGCCAGCGCCGGCTGCCGGGTGATCGTGGTGCCCGGAACCTCGGGCGCGGACGACATATTGCGCCACAAGCCGGATGGAGTGTTTCTATCGAACGGGCCCGGCGATCCGGCGGCGACCGCTGAATACGCTGTGCCCGCGATCAAGGGCGTGCTCGATGCGGGGGTGCCGCTGTTCGGCATCTGTCTCGGCCACCAGTTGCTCGCCCATACGCTGGGCGGCAAAACCTACAAGCTCGCGCGCGGCCATCGCGGGGCGAACCAGCCGGTGCAGGAGCTGGCGACCAGACGGGTCGAGATCACCAGCCAGAATCATGGATTCGCGGTGGACGACGCATCGCTGCCCGAAGGGGTGGTGGTGACCCATAAAAGCCTGTTCGATGGCTCGAACGAGGGCATCGCGTGTGCGGAGCAAAAATGTTTCTCCGTGCAATACCACCCCGAAGCGAGCCCCGGCCCGTCCGACGCGAACCATCTGTTCCGGCGGTTCACCGCGATGATGGAAGCGAAAGTATAAGGAGTTTACGGAGTTATATGGTTTGTAACATATAAACGCATAAACTGCTTATAAATCACCTCATGGACCCTGTTCGCAATCCATTCGCGCCGACCTATGGGGATACGACGTTTGCGGTGCCGTTGTTCGATCATTTTCTCCGCCGGATCATGCCCGAATGGCGGGAGGAGCGTCATGGCTGATGGTTGTCTCTTCATGATCAATACTGTTGCAAGCTACAGCCTGGACAACTAGAGGCGTTATCGCCACAACGTGGCATAAATCACACGGAAGCAAAAATGAACTCAGATAAAGCGCTTGATCAAATAGATTATAGCTATCTGACGCTTATGTCTCTGGGAAATCTGACAGAGAGATCAGATAAAATTGAGTTTTCAATTGATGAGATTTCAGAAAATATGGATTCTGGTAAATCAAAAAATAGAATTTTGTTTTCTTTGGTTGATCTCATTTCGGAAAAATTTGTTAGATCAAGCGATAATGATTTCAATTACGAAGAGATAGATGAAGATTTGAACAACTTAAAATCTGCTATGGATCATGATTATTTTCTTACAAGATCTGGAATAGAGGAGTATGATACGCATATAAAAAATCGTATTAAGGAAGAAAAAGTAAAGTCAGAACAAATTTCTCCAGATCTAGAAATACTAATTTATATATACCGCAACATGATTGGATTTTTGTTCAGTTACCCAAAAATTAACGAAATAAAAATGTCAGACGATCAGCGAGACTCGTTTGAGCATTTGCAAAAACAGGGCCTTATTGAAGCAGTCCGTTCTAAGTCACGATGGAAAATCACTGCTTCAGGAAAAGAATATCTGGAAAATGAAGCTAAATTATGAAATTTTGATTTGGAAAAATATGTTTCTCTAAAAGAAAAATTCAGTGATTTTCTTCATTCATAAAGGGTACCACCTAACGGGATCTGGGGCCTAAACCCTCCGCAGCGTTCCAACAATCAAGAGATTGTTGGAATCTTTCGCTACTCCGCCCCAGCGGGTGCGGGGCGAAAGGCGAAAAGGTTCCGTCGGTTGCGCCGACGGAAATCGCCCGGAAGGAGCCCTGCGTGACTTGCCTAAATGACTGTAATCTACCGCCGCAACTTCTGGATTGCTTCGCTACGCTCGCAATGACGCGTCTTCGCCGGCTCGCAATGACGAGTCTTGCTTCTACAAGCCTGAAACTGGAAACCTGACATGCCCAAGCGCACCGACATTTCGACCATCATGATCATCGGCGCCGGGCCGATTGTTATTGGTCAGGCCTGCGAGTTCGATTATTCCGGCGCGCAGGCATGCAAGGCGCTGCGCGAGGAAGGCTATCGCGTGGTGCTGGTCAATTCCAACCCGGCGACGATCATGACCGATCCCGATCTGGCGGATGCGACCTATATCGAGCCGATCACGCCGGAGATGGTGGAAAAGATCATCGCGCGCGAGAAGCCCAATGCGCTGCTGCCCACCATGGGCGGGCAGACCGCGCTGAACACCGCGATGAGCCTGGCGAAATCCGGGATTCTGGAAAAATACGGCGTCGAACTGATCGGCGCCAAGGAAGACGTGATCGACCGCGCCGAGGACCGGCTGAAATTCCGCGACGCGATGGCCGAAATCGGCATCGAAAGTCCGAAAAGCGCGATCGCTCATAGCATCGAGGAAGCGCGCGCCGCGCTCGATCTGGTCGGGCTGCCGGCGGTGATCCGGCCATCCTTCACTTTGGGCGGAACCGGCGGCGGCATCGCCTATAACCGCGAGGAGTTTTTCGAAATCGTCACCAGCGGGCTCGACGCCTCGCCCACCACCGAGGTGCTGATCGAGGAAAGCGTGCTCGGCTGGAAAGAATACGAGATGGAGGTGGTGCGCGATTCCGCCGATAACTGCATCATCGTCTGCTCGATCGAGAATATCGACCCGATGGGCGTGCATACCGGCGACAGCGTAACCGTCGCTCCGGCCCTGACCCTGACCGACCGCGAATTCCAGATCATGCGCGACGCCTCGATCGCCTGTCTGCGCAAGATCGGCGTCGATACCGGCGGGTCGAACGTGCAGTTCGGGGTGAACCCGGCGGATGGCCGCATGGTGGTGATCGAAATGAACCCGCGCGTCTCGCGATCGTCCGCGCTGGCCTCGAAGGCGACGGGGTTTCCGATCGCGAAAATCGCGGCGAAGCTGGCGGTGGGGTACACGCTCGACGAACTGCGCAACGACATCACGCAGGTGACGCCGGCGAGTTTCGAGCCGACCATCGATTACGTGGTGATCAAGATCCCGCGCTTCACCTTCGAGAAATTCCCCGGCACACCGGCGCTGCTGACCACCTCGATGAAATCGGTCGGCGAGGCGATGGCGATCGGCCGGAATTTCGCCGAAGCACTGCAAAAAGGATTGCGCAGCCTGGAAACCGGGTTGTCCGGGTTGGATGAGGTCGAGGCGCCGGGCGACGGCACGCATGACGCGTTCCGCGCGGCATTGTCCACGCCACGGCCGGACCGGCTGCTGATCGCGGCACAGGCGCTGCGGGCCGGGCTTTCGGTCGAGGACATTCACGCCGCCTGCAAATTCGACCCATGGTTCCTGCGTCAGATGAAGGATGTCGTCGCGGCGGAGCGCGAGATTGCCGCCAACGGTTTGCCGGAGGATGCCGCCGGGCTGCGCGCGGTCAAGGCGCTCGGGTTTTCCGATCATCGGTTGGCGCAACTAACCGGGCATAAGGAAACCGACATCGCGGCGGCGCGGATCGCGCGCGGCGTGATCCCGGTGTATCGGCGGATCGACAGCACAGCCGGCGAATTCGCCTCGGCGACCTCGTATATGTATGCGACCTACGAGGGCGGCTTCGGCACCCCCCATTGCGAGGCCGATCCGAGCGCGCGCGACAAAATCATCATCCTCGGCGGCGGCCCGAACCGGATCGGTCAGGGCATCGAGTTCGATTATTGCTGCGTCCACGCCGCCTATGCGCTGCGCGAGGCCGGCTTCGAGACCATCATGGTCAATTGCAATCCAGAAACGGTTTCCACCGATTACGACACGTCGGACCGGCTGTATTTCGAGCCGCTGTTTGCCGAGGATGTGATCGCGCTGATCCGCCGCGAGCAGCAGAACGGCAAAGTGCTCGGCTGCATCGTGCAATATGGCGGGCAGACGCCGCTGAAACTCAGTCAGGCGCTGGAAGAGGCGGGAATCCCGATCCTCGGCACCTCGGCGGATGCGATCGACATCGCCGAGGATCGCGAGCGGTTCCAAATTCTGCTGAAATCGCTCGGATTGCGCCAGCCGGAGAACGGCATCGCCCGTTCGGCCGGGGAAGCCGAAGCGATCGTCGAGAAGATCGGCTTTCCGGTGGTGATCCGGCCGAGCTACGTTCTCGGCGGGAGGGCGATGGAGATCGTTTACGATCTGCCCAATCTGCGCCGCTATATGCGCGAAGCGGTGATCGTCTCCGGCGCCAACCCAGTGCTGATCGACCGCTATCTGAACGACGCGATCGAGGTCGATGTCGATTGCATCGCCGACGGCCAGAGCGTGTATGTCGCCGGCGTGATGGAGCATATCGAGGAAGCCGGCATCCATTCCGGCGATTCTGCCTGTTCGCTGCCGCCCTATTCGCTGTCGCCCGCCGTGGTGGCGGAATTGCGCACCGAGACCGAGGCGATGGCCAAGGCGCTCAGCGTGGTCGGGCTGATGAACGTGCAATATGCGATTCAGGGCGAGACGGTCTATGTGCTGGAGGTCAACCCCCGCGCCTCGCGCACCGTGCCGTTCGTCGCCAAGGCGACGGGCGTGCCGGTGGCGAAAATCGGCGCGCGGGTGATGGCGGGCGAACCCCTCGCCTCGTTCGGGCTCGACGACAGCGTGACGCGCAGCCACGTCGCGGTGAAGGAGGCGGTGTTTCCGTTCGCGCGGTTTGCCGGAGTGGACGTTCTGCTCGGGCCGGAGATGAAATCGACCGGCGAGGTGATGGGGCTGGATGCGAGTTTCGCCCGCGCCTTCGCCAAGGCGCAGATCGGCGCCGGGGTGAAGTTGCCCGTCGGCGGGACGGTGTTTCTGTCGGTGCGCGATGCCGACAAGGGCGCGATCGTGCCGATCGCCCGGCGGTTCACCGATCTCGGTTTTTCGATCCTGGCGACGCGCGGCACCGCCGCGCATCTGTCCGCTGCCGGGATCGCGGCGCGCGCGGTGAACAAGGTGCTGGAGGGACGGCCGCATTGCGTGGATGCGATCCGGTCGGGCGAGGTGCAACTGGTAATCAACACGGCATCCGGGGCGCAGACCGTGGCGGATAGTTTCGATATCCGCCGTTCGGCGCTGACTCACGGCGTGCCGCATTTCACCACCATTGCCGGCGCGCGGGCCGCGTCCCACGCTATTGCGGCCCTGGCTGCCGGCAATCTTGAAGTCGCGCCGCTTCAGTCGTATTTTCCCGCCTCGTTCTGACCGGCATCGTGCCCGGAGGGTTCCGGCCACGATGTTCGGATTCATGCCTAATGCCTGATACCTTATTCTGACTAAAGGAACCGTTGTGCAAAAATTCCCGATGACCGGGCCCGGACTGCAAAATCTCGAAGCCGAGCTGCGCCAGCTCAAGGCCGAGGAGCGGCCGGCCATTATCCGCGCCATCGCCGAGGCCCGCAGCCATGGCGATCTGTCGGAAAATGCGGAATATCATTCGGCGCGGGAGCGGCAATCCTTCATCGAAGGCCGGATCGCCGAGCTGGAGGAGATCATTTCGGCGGCCGAGGTGATCGACCCGTCCACCCTGTCGGGCGAGACGGTGAAGTTCGGCGCCCATGTCGAGCTGATCGACGAGGAGACCGACAAGCAGGTGCAATACCAGCTCGTCGGCATGCACGAGGCGGATATCAAATCCGGCCGGCTCTCGGTCACGTCGCCGCTCGCCAAGGCGCTGATCGGCAAGAAATCCGGGGATACGGTGTCGGTCCCGGCACCGGGCGGCGACCGGAGCTACGAGATTTTGACCGTCCGATACGGTGGCTGAATTTCCGGTTGCGATCGAGGCGATCGAAGCGGCGGCGGTGCGCATCGCGGGGGCGGTGCTGCGCGCGCCGCTGGTGCATTCCGATGCGTTGTCGCGCGCGACCGGAGCGGAGATTTTTCTCAAGCTCGAGAATTTGCAGGCGACCGGCGCGTTCAAGGAGCGCGGTGCGGCGAACCGGATCGCGCTGCTGTCGGCCGAGGAGCGGGCGCGCGGGGTGATCGCCATGTCGGCGGGAAATCACGCGCAGGCGGTGGCCCGGCACGCGCAGTTGGCGGGAATCGCCGCGACCATCGTGATGCCGCGCTTCACCCCAACCACCAAGGTGACGCGCACCCGCGCCTGGGATGCTGAGGTGGTACTGCACGGCGAAACCCTTGCCGAAGCGGCCGAGCACGCCCATGCGCTGGCCGCCGAGAATGGCCTGGTGTTCATCCATCCCTATGACGACCCGGCGGTGATCGCGGGACAGGGCACGCTGGCGCTCGAAGTGATGGAGGACGCCCCCGGTCTCGACACGCTGATCGTGCCGACCGGCGGCGGCGGGTTCGTCTCCGGCTGCGCGGTGGCGGCACGGGCGAAGCGGCCCGAGCTTGAGGTTCTCGGCGTCGAGGTCGAGGCCTATTCCGGCTTCGCCCAGGCGCTTGCCGGACGATCGGTGAACGTGGGCGGGGCGACGATCGCCGAGGGTATCGCGGTGCGCGATATCGGCGCGCTGCCGCTGTCGATCCTGCGGGAACTCGGCACCGAAATCCTGGTGGTGCCGGAAGCGGCGGTGGAACAGGCGATCGCGCTGCTGATCGAGGGCGGCAAGGTGGTCGCCGAGGGGGCCGGTGCGGCGGGATTGGCGGCGGTTCTGGCGTTCCCCGAGCGGTTTGCCGGCAAACGGGTCGCCCTGCCGGTCTGCGGCGGCAATATCGATGCGCGGATTCTGGCCAATACGCTGCTGCGCAACCTGCTGCGCGACGGGCGGCTGCTGCGCGTGCTGATGGAAATCCCCGACCGGCCCGGCGTTCTCGCCGATATCGCGAGCCGCATCGGCAACCAGGGCGGCAACATCATCGAGGTGGTACATCAGCGGCTGTTCGCCTCGCCTACCGTGCAGGCGGCACATCTCGAGGTGATGGTCGAGGCGCGCGATGCCGAACACGGCAACGCGATCGCCAGCGCGCTCGAAGACGTTTACGTGGTGAAGCGGATTTAGCCCATACCGGCTATTCCGCTGCCGCCGGCAGGCGATCCGCTTTGGAGATTCGCGCCGCGCAGAACTTGAACTCCGGGATTTTGCCCCAGGGATCGAGCGCCGGATTGGTGAGCAGATTCGCCGCCGCCTCGGCGTAGCAGAACGGCATGAACACCATGCCCTCGGGCACGTCGCGATCGGCGCGCACCTTCGTTTGCACCACACCGCGGCGGGTTTCCAGCAGGATCGTATCGCCGGCATCCAACCCCTGGCGCCGCAACTCGCGCGGCGACAGGAACGCCATGGCTTCCGGCTCCAGCGCGTCCAGCACGCCGGCGCGGCGCGTCATCGCGCCGGTATGCCAGTGCTCCAGCACCCGCCCGGTCGATAGCACCATCGGATAGGCGTCGTCCGGCACCTCGTCCGGCGGCTGGACATGGGCCGGCACGATCTTGCCGCGTCCGGTCTTGGTCGGGAATCCGGCGGCGAAAATGATTTCGTTGCCCGGCTTGTCCGGCGCATCCACCGGATAGGTGACGGCGCCCTCCCGCTCCAGCCGCTCCCAGGTGATGTTGTTGAAGGACGGCATAGTCCCGGCCATTTCGTCGAAAATGTCGGCCGGGCCGGCATAGTTCCAGTCGAGGCCGATGCGGCGGGCGATTTCCTGGATGATCCACCAATCCTGCCGCGCCTCGCCGGGAGGGGCGATCACCGGGCGCGCGATCTGCACGCGCCGGTCGGTGTTGGTGAAGCTGCCGGTTTTTTCCGCGAAGGCCGATGCGGGCAGCACCACATCGGCGTGGAACGCCGTCTCGGTCAGGAACAGGTCCTGCACGACCAGATGCCCGAGCTTCGCCAGCCCTTCCCGCGCGTGGCGCAGATCGGGGTCGGACATCGCGGGATTTTCGCCCTCGATATACATGCCCTTGATCGTTCCGGTATGGATCGCGTTCATGATTTCCACGACGGTGAGGCCGGCATGGGGGTCGAGCTTCATGCCCCAGCGCGCCTCGAACGCCTGACGGATCGCCGGGTCGGCAACCGGCTGATAGTCAGGGTAGACCATCGGGATCAACCCGGAATCCGATGCGCCCTGCACGTTGTTCTGGCCGCGCAGCGGGTGCAGGCCGGTGCCGGGCCGGCCGATCTGGCCGGTGATCAGCGCCAGCGCGATCAGGCAGCGGGCATTGTCGGTGCCATGAACGTGCTGGCTGATCCCCATGCCCCAGAAGACGATCGACGCGCGCGAGCGGGCATAGAGCCGCGCCACCTCGCGCAGCGTGCTCGCGGGAATGCCGCAGATCCCGGCCATTTTCTCCGGCGGGAAATCCTTGATGCGCTGTTTCAGTTCGTCGAAATTCTCGGTCCAGGCGGCGATATACTGCTCGTCGGTCAGGCCCTCGTCGATGATCGTGTACAGAATCGCGTTCAGCAGGGCGACATCGGTGCCGGGCTTGAACGCCAGGTGGTGCAGTGCGAGACGGGACATCGACTGGCGGCGCGGATCGATGACGATCAGCTTGGCGCCCTTGTCCTTGACCGCGTTCTTGATGAAGGTCGCCGCCACCGGATGGTTGACGGTCGGGTTGGCGCCGATCACCAGAATGACCTCGGCATCGAGAGCGGCCGAAAACGGAGCGGTGACCGCGCCGGAATTGAGCCCCTCCATCAGCGCCGCCACCGACGAGGCGTGGCAGAGCCGGGTGCAGTGATCGACATTGTTGGAACCGAAGCCGGTGCGCACCAGCTTCTGAAACAGATAGGCTTCCTCGTTCGAGCCCTTGGCGGAGCCGAAACCCGCCAGCGCGGCCGGGCCGTGCTGGTCGCGCAGGCGCCGCAGCCCGTCCGCCGCGCGGTCCAGCGCTTCCCCCCATGTCGCTTCGCGGAAATGGCTGAAGGGATTGGCGGGGTCCACCTGGTCTTCGGCGTTTTTCGCCACACCGTCCTTGCGGATCAGCGGCCTGGTCAGCCGATGCGAATGGTGGATGTAGTCGAACCCGAAGCGGCCCTTGACGCATAGCCGCTGGTGATTGGCCGGGCCGTCACGGCCCTCGGCATAGACCAGCTTCTCGTCCTTGACGTGGTAGCGCACCTGGCAGCCAACGCCGCAATAGGGGCACAGGCTGTCCACCATGCGGTCCGGCCAGGCCACACGGATCTGGCGCGCGTCCAGATAGGCAGCGGGCATCAGCGCGCCGGTCGGGCAGGCCTGCACGCATTCGCCGCAGGCCACACAGGTGGATTCGCCCATCGGGTCGTCAAAATCGAAGACGATCTTCGCTTCTGCGCCGCGCCCGGCCATGCCAATCACGTCGTTCACCTGGACTTCCCGGCAGGCGCGCACGCACAGATTGCACTGGATGCAGGCGTCGAGGTTCACCCGCATCGCCGGATGGCTGGAATCCGGCGCCCAGCGATCGCTGTGCGGCAGGCGGCTCACGGTGATGTCCTGGCGGTCGGCCCAGGCCCAGAATGTCGAGGTCGGGTCGTGCGAGGTCTGCCGCGCCGGCTGGTCCGCGATCAGCAGTTCCATTACCATCCGGCGCGCTTTCCGCGCCCGTTCGGTCGCGCTGCGCACGCGCATGCCGGCGGCGGGCTTGCGGGTGCAGGACGGTGCCAGCACGCGCTCGCCCTCGATTTCCACCATGCAGGCGCGGCAATTGCCGTCGGCGCGGTAGCCGGGTTCCGGCGCGTAGCAGAGATGCGGAATCTCGCTGCCCAGCCGGTTGGCGACCTGCCAGATGGTCTCCGCCGGCCATGCCTCGACGTTTTGTCCGTCAAGCTCGAACAGGATCGGGTCGCTCATTTCAGACCTCCTTCCGTCTCGAATGCTTCTGGAAAATAGCGGATCACGCAATCGACCGGGTTGGGCGCGGCCTGACCCAGGCCGCAGATGGAAGCATCACGCATCACCGCGGACAAGTCGCCGAGCAATTCACGGTCCCAGACTGGCTGCTCCATCAACATGCGCGCCTTCTGCGTGCCGGAGCGGCAGGGCGTACATTGACCGCAGCTTTCGCTTTCGAAAAACCGCATCAGGTTGCGCGCCGCTTCGCGCACATCGTCGTGGTCCGACAGGATCACCACGGCAGCAGAGCCGATCAGGCAGCCGTATTTCTCCAAGGTGCCGAAATCGAGTGGAATATCCGCCATCGTGGCCGGCAGGATGCCACCCGACGCGCCGCCCGGAAGATAGGCCGTGAAGCGATGGTCCGGCTGCATTCCGCCGCAGAATTCGTCGATCAGCTCGCGCACCGTGATGCCGGCGGGCGCGATCTTCACGCCCGGCTCCCTGACCCGCCCCGACACCGAGAAGCTGCGCAGCCCCTTCGATCCGTTGCGCCCGTGGCCGGCCCACCAGGAAGCGCCTTTTTCGATGATATCGCGCACCCAGAACAGGGTTTCCACGTTGTTGATCAGCGTCGGGCGGCCGAACAATCCCACCTGGAACGGGTATGGCGGTTTCTGCCGCGGCAGGCCGCGCTTGCCCTCGATGCTTTCCAGCATCGACGATTCCTCGCCGCAGATATAGGCGCCGGCGCCGCGCCGCAGATGGATGCGCGGGCCGCCGGCAGGCAGCTTCTCCAGCTCCCGGCGCAGGATCTCGCGACCGATCGGGTATTCGTCGCGCAGGTAGACATAGATGTCGTTCACTTCGGCAACATGGGCACCGATCAGCATGCCTTCCAGCACGCGATGCGGATCGGCGTAGAGAAAATAGCGATCCTTGAAGGTGCCGGGTTCGCCTTCGTCGGCGTTCACCGCCATCAGGCGCGGGCCGGGCTCACCGAGCACCGAGCGCCACTTGCGCCCGGTGGGGAAACCGGCACCGCCGAGACCGCGCAATCCGCCCGCCTCCAGCGCGGTCAGCACCGCCTCGGCCGGCAGCACGCCCGAGCGCACGCGCTCCAGCAGCGCATAGCCGCCACCGCCCAGATAGGCCGCGTAATCGATATAGGCCGGAATTTCCGGATGCGTGTGCCCGCTCCGCACCGCCTGCTCAACGGCGGTCACATCGGCGCGATGGACGAAATGGTGCCCGATCTCGACGGCGGGCGCCTGATCGCACAAGCCGACGCAGGGCGCGCGCACCACCCGCACATCGGCGCCGAGGCTCTGCCGCAATTCCCCCAGCAGTTTCTCCGATCCGAGCAGGGCGCAGGCGATGCTGTCGCAGACGCGGACCGTCAGCGGCGGGATCGGTGCATCGGCTTCCTTGACGACATCGAAATGCGCGTAAAAGGTCGCGACCTCATAGACTTCCGCGAAGGCGAGACGCATGATGTCGGCCAGCGCGGCCAGATGCGCCGCCGAAATTTGTCCATAGGCGTCCTGGATCAGATGGAGATGTTCGATGAGCAGGTCCCGTCGGCGCGGCCGGTCGCCCAGGAGGGTTTCCACCTCGTCGCGCGCGTGGGGATCGACGATGCGCCCTTTTGGGGTCGCCTTGGCTTGCTTCTCTCCCGCTCCCGGATGGCGGAACGACCGCAATCGGGAGAGAGAGGTTTCGTTCACCTGCGCTTCATGACCATCCGAATGTTCCATATTCGCGCTTTCCGTTTCCCACCGATCGTTCCAGGGTGAAGCGGGCGAGCCGCTTCGTGCTCGAACGGTTTTTCGCAACCCGTTTTCAGGGCAGCTATATATGATGTATGTTGTATACGTTGCTTATGGCGCGTGCAAGACATGGATGGGATTTCGAATGAAGAAGATGACCACATGCGAGTGATCGGGCTGGCCGGATGGAGCGGGTCGGGCAAGACCACGCTGCTGTGCCGGCTTCTCCCTCTGTTGATCGGGCGCGGAGTGCGGGTTTCGACGCTGAAGCACGCGCATCACGATTTCGACGTGGATCAGCCGGGAAAGGATTCCTGGGTCCATCGCGCGGCGGGCGCGACTGAAGTGCTGGTCGCTTCAGCCCGGCGCTGGGCGCTGATGCATGAGCTGCGCGGAGATCGGGAGCCCAGCCTCGCGGAACTCCTGGATCGCATGAGTCCCGTGGATCTCGTGGTGGTCGAGGGTTTCAAGCGGGAGCCGCACCCGAAAATCGAAATCCACCGGCAGGGGACCGGGAAGCCGCCGCTGCATCCGCATGATCCGAGCATCGTCGCGATCGCCTCGGATACCGCTTTCCCCGCCGCCGGCGTGCCGGTGCTTGGGCTGGACGATGTGGCGGCAATCGCCGACATCGCGCTGAGCCAGGCGCGATCGGTTGGAGCGATCCCGTGGCGCATGACGGCGGAAGATGCGTGTCATGGCCCAGCTATCGGATGATTGCTTCGCCTTCGGCGGCGCGCTTCTGCCTATCGAGGAGGCGATGCGGATCATCGCCGCCAATATCGGCCCGGTCGCATCCACGGAAACCGTAACGCTGGCCGATGCCGACGGTCGTGTGCTGGCTGGGGACATCGTGGCGCCGATCGACCTGCCACCCTACGCCAATTCGGCGGTGGATGGCTATGCCGTTCGCTCCGCCGATCTGCGGGACCGGACGGTTTTGCCGGTCGAGGGACGGGCGGCCGCGGGCGATCCGGCAGGGGTTGCGCTGCGCGCCGGGACCGCAAGGCGGATCTTCACCGGCGCCATACTGCCGGAGGGTGCCGACACGGTGTTCATGCAGGAGGATGTGCGGCTGGACGAGGCCGGCCGGGTTCATCTGCCGCCGGGACTGCGGCGCGGCGCCAACACCCGCGCCCAGGGCGAGGATGTGCGGGCCGGCGCGACCGCCCTGCCGGACGGGCGGCGCCTGCGGCCGCAGGATGTCGCCCTGGCCGCTTCGCTCGGCCTGCGCGACCTGACGGCGCGGCGGCCGATCCGGCTGGCCCTGTTCTCGACCGGCGACGAAGTCGTCGACCCTGGCACGCCTCTGGCACCAGGCAAGCTTTACGATGCCAATCGGATTTTGCTCGCGGCACTGGCCCGTCGCGCGGGAGCCGAGGTGACGGATTTCGGCATCCTGCCCGACAGCGCCGGGGTGATCACCGGGGCTTTGCGCGATGCTACGCGGACGCACGATCTGGTTATGACGTCCGGCGGGGTTTCCGCCGGTGACGAAGATCACGTACGTCGCGCGATCGAGGCGACAGGCCATCTGGTGTTCTGGCGGCTGGCGATCAAGCCGGGACGACCGGTCGCGATGGGCGTCATCGACGGCACGCCACTGGTCGGCCTGCCCGGCAATCCGGTCGCGGCGTTCGTGACCTTTGCCGCCGTGGCGCGGCCGCTGATCGCGGCGCTTTCCGGCGCCGCGCCGCCTGAGCGGATCGCCCTGCCGGTCCGCGCCGGCTTCAGCCATCGGAAAAAAAGCGGACGGCGCGAATATCTCCGGGTGCGCCTGATCCGCGCCGCCGACGGAGAACTGGAGGCACGGAAACATCCGCGCGACGGCGCCGGAATCCTATCCTCCCTGACCGAAACCGACGGGCTTGCGGAGCTTGCGGAACCTGTCACGACTGTGGTTCCCGGCGATGTCGTCGGATATCTGCCTTATGCCGGCCTGTTTTAGAATCCAGGAAATCTAACGGGAGAACGCGTCATGAAATTTCGGGCCTTGCTAACAGGTGCTGTCGGCTTGCTGCTCGCGGGCGTCGCGCCGCCCGCGCTGGCGGGACAGACGGTCCTGACGGTTTACGCGGCCGGCACGCTTGCCCCGCCGTTCCGGCAACTGGACAAGGTTTTTGAAAAACGGCATCCGGGCGTCGTGGTTCAGCCGGAATTCGGCGGCAGCGTGATGCTGGCCAAACGGATCACCGAACTGCATCACCGCGCCGACGTGTTCGCGTCCGCCGATTATCACGTGATCCCGGATTATTTTTTTCCCGAATCCGGCCGGAAGGGTTTCGCGAGCTGGTATGTCGGCTTCGTCGGCAACGCGATCACCTTCGCGTATACGCCGAAAAGCCGGTTCGCCGGCCAGATCACGCCGAGCAACTGGTATAAGGTGCTGGCGCGGCCCGGCGTTCAGATCGGCCGGTCGAACCCGAATACCGATCCGTCCGGCTATCAGACCCTGCAGATGCTGAGCCTGGCCCAGAAATTCTACCATGCGCCGGGGCTCAAGGCCAAGGTGCTCGCCAATGCCCCGCCGACCAACATGCGGGATACCGAAACCGCGCTGCTGTCCGCGCTGCAGCTCGACCAGATCGATTATCTCGCGATCTACCGGTCCGACGCGGTCCAGCTCGGGCTGAAATATCTGCCGCTGCCGGCCAGGATCGATCTCAGCGACCCGAAGGACGCCGCGATTTATAAAACCGTGACGGCGCAGACCAAGAACGGCAAGCTTCCGGGTAGCCCCATCGTCTACGCGGTGACGATTCCGGCGAATGCACAACAGAAAACGCTGGCGGCGCAATATGTCGCACTTCTGCTCGGGCCGAAGGGGCGGGCGATCATGGCAAAAAACGGTTTCAACGTGATCGACCCCGCCTATGGCATGGATATCGCGAAAATGCCGGTAAAGCTCCGCCCGCTGGTGAAACCGTGGCCGGCCTGGTGAGCCGGAGCTGATGCTGCCCCGGCCGCGCGGCGTGCTGCTGACGTCGTGGCTGCTCGGCGGCGTCCTGCTCGTCTTCATCATCGTGCCGCTGGCGCGGCTGATTGGCAGCCAGTCGGCCGGCAGCCTGATGCGGGTCGCAGCGCGGCCGGATGTCAGGCAGGCGATCCTGCTCAGCCTCGAAGCGGCGCTGCTGGCCACCTGCGTCGCGGCGGTCATCGGCGTTCCGCTGGCCTACGCGCTCGCCCGCGCCGAATTCCCCGGCAAGGGCATCGTCGGCGCGATCGTCGATATTCCGCTCGCGGTGCCGCACACGGTGGCGGGCATCGCGCTTCTGTTCGTGTTCGGCCGGCGCGGCATTTTCGGCGGATTCGCCGATCGCTGGCTCGACCTGCGATTCTGGGGCACGATCGCCGGCATCGTGGTGGCGATGCTGTTCGTCTCCGCGCCCTATGCGGTGAACGCGGCGCGCATCGGGTTCGAGGCGGTCGATCCAAGGCTGGAAAAAGTGGCGCGCACCATCGGCATGGGACCGTGGAGGGTTCTCTGGACGATCACGCTGCCGCTCGCCTGGCGCGGCATCGCGACCGGGCTGACGCTGACCTATGCCCGCGCGATCAGCGAGTTCGCCGCCGTGGTGATCCTGGTCTATTATCCGATGACCGCCCCGGTGAAGATCTACGAGCTGTTTCTGCGCTTCGGCCTGAACCGGGCGGCGGGCATGGCCACGCTGCTGCTGGCGATCACCCTGGTTCTGCTGATCCTGTTCCGCTATGTCGCCTATGGCCAGAAGAAAGCGACCGGGTACGGCCGATGACTCAAGCGACCACCGCGGTCGAAGGCGTTTCCCTGCGGCTCGGTGGGTTCTCGCTCAGGGATATCGATCTGACCGTGGCGCCCGGCCAGATCCTGGTGATTCTCGGCCCGAACGGTGCCGGCAAATCGGTGACCTTGGAAACCATCGCCGGATTTCACCGCCCAAAAGCTGGGCGGATCGTCATCGGCGGTCGCGACGTGACCGATCTGCCGCCGGAACGGCGCCGGGTCGGCCTGCTGTTCCAGAATTTCGGGCTTTTCCCGCATCTGACGGTGGCCGCGAACATCGTCCTCGGGCTTCGCGCGGGCCGGAAACCGGCGATGCGGCCGCATGACCCGGCGCTTGCCCCCCTGCTCGCCCGGTTTCACATCGATCACCTCGCGGATCGGCTGCCGGAGGATTTGAGTCCCGGCGAAAAACAGCGCACTGCCCTGGCGCGCGCGCTGGCGATGCAGCCCGATCTTTTCATGTTCGACGAACCGTTCTCGGCGCTCGATGCACAAAGCCGCGAGACGCTGCGCGAGGAACTTCGTGCATTCCTGCGCGAAACGCGGATTCCGGCGATTTTCGTGACCCACGATCAGGCGGATGCGGCGACGCTGGCCGATCGGCTTGCCATCATGAACCACGGCGCGATCGTGCAGGAAGGGCCGGCGGCGGATCTGTTCAAGGCGCCGGCCAATGTTTTCGTCGCCGATTTCGTCGGCATCGACAATCGGCTTCCCGGCCGGGTGATCGGTAGGGCGGGCGATCGCTGGCGGATTGATGTGGGCGGCCGGCTTCTTCTTGCGCGGGACGATCGCTTCGCCGGGGAGACGGACGCGAATGTCTTCGTGTGCATTCGGGGCGAGGATGTCGTGCTGCGCGGCGCCGGGATCACCGAGTGCGGCAATGCCGCGACCAATCGCCTGACCATGCGCGTGGTTGGGGTGAGTGGTCTCGGCGCGTTCCGCAAGGTCGCGCTCGATGGCGATTTTCCTCTGGTCGCTTATCTCACCAGACGCGATACTGAAAAACTTGGCCTCGCGCCCGGCGACGATACGATCGTCGAGATCGACCCCGAGGCGATTCACCTGCTGACGGATTCCGGCGGCAACACAATCCAATGGTCAAGACCTGACGCTAGTACCCGTGCGTAATGCCTGCTTCCTCGGACGCGGCAGGTCGCCGGGGCGATCTGTTCCGCCCCAGGACCCCACTCCAGTCCCATCGCGCATCCTTCCATTCTTGCGACAAGAATGCACCATCGAAGTCCTGGACTAGGTGCGTACCCAATAGGGCCACACCGCTATTGGGTACACACCCTAAACAACTAAGCTGATTGCACTCAATGCGAATCGGTGCCGAAGAGCGCGGCGACGGCAGCTTCGTGAACGGAAGGATCGCCCACCGCGAGCATCGAACCGTCGCCGTCCAAGGTCAGGCGCCTGCCCTGCCAGTCGGTCGCAATTCCGCCGGCCGCCTCGATCACCGGCGCCAGGGCGGCCCAATCCCATAGTTTCAGGTCAGCCTCGGCGATCACATCGATCTGCCCGAGGGCGAGCAGCCCGTAAGCATAGGCATCACCGCCCCAGCTTGTCCGACGGCAGGCGGAAGCAAGCTTACGGAACCGCGCATACTGCGCCGCGTCGAGCATATCGGGCGAAGTACAGGACAGTTCCGCCTCCGCTAGCGAGGCCACGCGCCGGCAACCCGCCACGCCGCCATGGGCACCGGTGAAGCTCAGCCTGCCTCCTGCCGCGAGCCAACGTTCGCCGGTAATCGGCTGATCGATCAGGCCGAGCACCGGCACGCCATGATCGAGCAAGGAAATCAAGGTCGCGAAGGTCGGGCGTCCGGTGATGAAGGCGCGGGTGCCGTCGATCGGGTCGATCACCCAGGTAAACCTCCCGGCACGCTGATCGCCCCCCTCTTGGCCGCCAAGTTCCTCGCCGATCATGCCGTGATCGGGAAAGCGCGTCCGCAATATTTCCCGAATCGCCACTTCGGCGCCTTTGTCGGCAGCCGTCACCGGGCTCGCGTCGCTTTTTGTCTCTACCCCCACCTGGGCACGAAAATACCGGCGGATCACCGCGCCGGCTGCGTCCGCCGCCGCCTGGGCCGCGGCGACTTCGGCATCGAGACTCACGGCAGCTTGGCGGGGCTGGCCGATTGCGAATTCAGATAGGCGATGACGTCCGCGCGGACCTGATTGTTCTTGATTCCCGGATAGGCCATGTGGGTGCCGGGCGCATCCTTCATCGGGGCGAACAGCCATTCGTTGAGTTTGTGCGGCGTCCAGTTGCCCTTGGCGATTTTTTTCACATCGTCCGAGAAAGAATAGCCGGGTTTGGCAAACATCGGCGCGCTCGCCACGCCATACAAATTCGGGCCGACACCGTTCGCTCCGCCCTTGGTAACGGTATGGCAGGCCGAGCATTGCTGCTGAAAGAAGCTCTGCCCCTTGGCGATGACCGCCTTGGCGTAGAGCGCCTTGATCGATGGCGCGCCGCTGCCCGAAGCCGCCGCCGGGCTTGGCTTCGCTCCGCCAGGGCCGGGCTTGGGCAACGGGACCGGGCTGGGCGACAAAGTGCGCAGATAGGCGATGGCGTCGGCCCGCACCGCGTCGTTCTTGATGCCGGGGTAGCTCATGCGGGTGCCCGGCACGTCATCGTCAGGGTCGAACAGCCACTCGTTCAGCTTCTGATAAGTCCACTTACCCTTCGCCTTCTTTTTCGCCGCCGAAGAGAAGGCATAGCCGGCCTTGGCGAACATCGGCGCGCCCACCACGCCGTACAGATTCGGTCCGACGCCGTTCGTCCCGCCCTTGGTCAGGGTGTGGCACGCCGAGCACTGCTGCTGGACGAAGCTCATGCCCTTTTTCACGTCGGCCTTGGCAATCAGCCCGTCGATCGACGGCACGCCGCCCGCCGCCGTCTTCGCGGCACCCGCGCCGGCGATGGCGATCACCGGCTTTTTCGGTGCCTCGTGATTGGTGAAGAACATGGAGATATGGGTCGCGACCCAGAACACCAGACCGGCCGAGAGAATCCCCCCCGCGATCTTGTTCAGCAGCAGCGGATCGCGGCCTTTCCTGCCGTGACCCTGGGTCTGCTCGTTCCGGGTGCTCATGCCAGCGCGTCCTCCAAAGCTTTACGGGGCGATGTATAGCGATTTAGGAAAGTGCGACAAGCGATAACCCGACCCCGCGCAAGGAGGCTGCCATACCGTCCCCTATCGTCATGATCCCGGCACGGCTGGGCTCGACCCGCCTGCCCGGCAAGCCGCTGGCGGATATCGGCGGCGTGCCGATGATCGTCCATGTGCTGAAGCGCGCCGAACACGCCGCACTGGGGCCTGTGGCGGTCGCCTGCGCGGAATCCGCGATCGCCGAGGCGGTGACGGCGGCCGGTGGCCGCGCGGTGCTGACCGATCCCGATCTCCCGAGCGGGTCGGATCGGATTCATGCGGCCCTGGCGGCGATCGACCAAGGCGGACGGCACGATGTGGTGGTCAATCTGCAGGGCGACCTGCCCGGCATCGAGCCCGAAACGCTGCGCACCCTTCTCGCCGTGCTGGATGATCCGCGCTTCGACATCGCAACCCTGGTCGCCCCGATCGCCAGCGAGGCAGAGGCCGAGGCGCCGTCGGTGGTGAAAGCGGCCTGCGGCTTCGGCAATGGCGCACCTGTCGCCCCAGTTTTGTATTTCTCGCGAAACCGCATCCCGTCAGGCGTTGGGGCATTGTGGCACCATGTCGGCGTCTATGCCTATCGCCGCGCGGCGCTGGAGCGCTTCGTGAACGCGCCGCCCTCACCGCTGGAACAGCGCGAAAAACTCGAACAGCTCCGCGCGCTGGAAGCCGGAATGCGAATCGGCGCGGCGCGGATCGCCCGTGCCCCGTTCGGCGTCGATACGCCGGAAGATCTCGAACGCGCCCGAAAGGAATTCGCACCATGACCGCCCTCACAACGGACCGCATCGCATTCCAGGGCGTGCCTGGCGCCTATTCCGACCTTGCCTGCCGCACTGCCTTTCCCGCGATGGCGACCCTGCCGTGCCAGACCTTCGAGGCTGCGATCGATGCGGTACGCAACGGCGAGGCGTCGCTCGCCATGCTGCCCACCGAAAACTCGCTCGCCGGCCGGGTACCGGACATGCACACGCTGCTGCCCGATTCCGGCCTGTCGATCGTCGCCGAGCATTTCCAGCGGATCGAACACTGCCTGTTGGCGCCGAGCGGCGCAAAACTTGCGGGAATTAAACGGGTGCATTCGCACGCAGTGGCGCTCGGCCAGGTGCGGGCGCTCATCCGCGAACTGGGCGCCGAACCGGTGGTCGAGGCCGATACGGCGGGCTCCGCCGAACTGGTCGCGCGCTGGAACGATCCGGCGAGCGCCGCGATCGCGTCATCCCTCGCAGCCGAGATTTACGGGCTGGATATTCTGCGCCCCAATGTGGAAGACGCGGCGCATAACACCACGCGCTTCTACGTCATGGCGAAAACCCCGCGCCTGCCGCCGCCCGAAGCCGAAAACCTGATAACGAGTTTCGTATTCCGCGTCCGCAACGTGCCGGCGGCGCTCTACAAGGCGCTGGGCGGATTCGCGACCAACGGCATCAACATGACGCGGCTGGAGAGCTACATGGTGGGCGGCCTTTTCGCCGCGACCCAGTTTCTCGCCGAAATCGACGGCCACCCCGAGCAGCGTGGGGTACGGCTCGCGCTGGAGGAACTCGACTTTTTCTCACGCGAATTCCGCATTCTCGGTGTCTATCCCGCGGCACAGTTCCGCCTCGCCCAACGTGTGGCAATTCAGGGATCGGATTGAACGCTGAGGTTGAGTTTCGTTAGAAATCACTGAATCCATTTCATTTGTTATCCGATTCTGTTGCTTTTGCTTCATGATACCGCTAACCTGATGTTGGTCGAGGCGAAAAAACCGCCTCCTTGGCTCGTGCCGGCGCAGGATGCGCGCGGCGGCGGAGGAGGATTCCGATGGCGGGAACACTTCAGGTCGAGACTTTCCATCCCGTCACCACACCGGCGCCGGACTGGAGCGAAGCGGCGAACTGGTCCGGCAGCGCTGTGCCGGGCGCGGGCATCATCGCTGACATAATCGGAACCAAGGCGGCGATCGACCCCGGCATCACCATCGAGGCGGACGTCAGTTTGACGTCTTCGGATCTGATCGGCAATGGCGGCGCAATCGTGCTCGGCGCGGAAGCCAGTGTTTCGATTGCCGGCACGGCCTCATTCTATGCCTATGATTCCGTGGTCAACCAGGGTGCCCTGGCGCTCGGTGCCGGTTCGGCGCTGGATGTGGTGGTCGATCTCGGCGCGATCAGCGGATTGACCGGCGCGCCGCCGCCGAGCTTCGCCAATACCGGCACGGTCAGCGTCGCATCGGGCGGAATGCTCGATATCGGCGGCACCGAATTCGAGAATCAGGCCGTGGTCGCACTTGCGGGCGGCACGCTCGATGTTTCGGGCGGCGCGATCGGCGGGTCGGGAACTATAAGCCTCGCGAACAACGCCCTCGCCGCGTTCGGCGACGAGGTAGCGGCGCAGAGTTTCATCTTCGGCGCGGAAGGCGGCACGGTTTCGCTGGCCGATCCGCTGCTGGGAATCGGCGTGACGGTTTCCGGCTTCGGCGGCGGCGATGTCCTGCTGCTGCTCGATCTCGCCGATGCACGCATTGTCCAGAATGCCGGCCGGGTGACCATTCTAAACCGCTTCGGCACGGCCGAAGGCAGTTTCGCCGATCCATCCGGCACGCGTCTCACGGTGATCGCCGATGGCCCGGGCAGCGCGATCGTCGCCGCCAGCACCTCGGCCGTGGCGACAACTCCCGATCCGCCCTGTTTCGTGCGCGGCACCGCGATCCTCACGCCGACCGGCTACCGCGCCGTCGAATCATTGAGACCGGGCGACACCGTCATCACTGCGGCGGGCTCGGTCCAGCCGATCGTCTGGGTCGGGTCGTGCACGCTCGATCTGGCAACCCATCCGAAACCCGATTCGGTGCAACCCGTGGAGATCGCGCCCGGAGCATTCGGCCCCGGCGTGCCGCGCCGGGCGCTGCGCGTCTCGCCCGATCACGCATTGTCGTTCGACGGCGTACTGATTCCGGCGAAACTGCTGGTCAACGGCGCAACCATCCGGCGCGAGCGGGACTGCATGGCGGTCACCTATCATCATATCGAACTGACGCGGCATGACATCGTGCTGGCCGAGGGTGCGGCGTGCGAATCCTATCTCGACACCGGCAATCGCGCGGGGTTCGAACCGGCGGTATCCTGGCCGGTGCGGCGCAAACGCTGGGATTGTGACGCCTGCGCCCCGCTCTGCACCACCGGGCCGATCCTGCGCACGGTGCGCACCCGGCTTCACGCACGCGCAACCGAGTTAGGGTTTTCGCTCCGCCACGATTACGCCGTCACCCTCTGGATCGACGACGCGCCGATCCAGCGCCGTGCGGGTCCGGCCGGCGAAGCGCGATTCGTCGTGCCGGCGCGGCATGGCGGCCGCGTAACGATCCGTTCCGCTCGATTTATTCCCGCCGAGTTCGATCCGACCTCCGAAGACCGGCGTCATCTTGGTATCGCAATTACCAGGCTGCACATCGGACGCAGGCGGTTCGTCCCCGAGGCATTGGCCGATTCCGGATTCCTTCCGCGCGCTTCGGGCGATTCGGCACTCTGGACCGATGGCGCCGGTGTCATCCGGCTACCGCCCGAGGCGCGTCACCTCGCGATCGGCCTTGCCGCCCTGCCGCTCATGTGGACGCGACCCGGCGCGGAACGATCAGCCGTGCCGTGAGCACCTGAACCACTTCACCGTTCTGATTGCTTGTCTCGCTGCGCACCACGATCCGCCCCCGATCGGGCCGCGAGACGGATGGCGTCACTTCCATCACCTCGCTGACCACGGTGAGCACGTCGCCCGGCCTTGTCGGGCGCGGCCACGAAATTTCGTTGCCGGCACCCACAATACCGCCCGCGAGTGGCACGCTTTCGACCAGCAGCCGCATGGTCAGCGCGGCGGTCTGCCAGCCGGATGCCGCGAGGCCGCCGAACAGCGTGTCCCGCGCCGCTTCCTCATCGAGATGGAACGGCTGCGGGTCATAGGTTGCTGCAAAATCCTTGATCGCGGCGGCATCGAGCGTCGTGCTGCCACTCTGGAACCGCTGGCCGACCGACAGATCGTCGAAATAAAGCCGGTCGCTCATCCCAGCAGCCTGCCGATAACCCGCGCGGTATAGTCCACCACCGGAATGATTTTGCCATAATTGATCCGGGTCGGTCCGATCACCCCGATCGCACCGACGATCCGGTCGTTGCGGTTGCGCGCGGGGGCGACCACCATGGATACGCCGGCCGCGCCGAACAGCCCGCTTTCCGCACCGATGAAAATCCGTACACCATCGGAACGGTCTGCGAGTTCGAGCAGCTTGAGCATGGTTTCCTGCGCTTCCAGCCGCTCGAACAGATGCTGGATCGCTCCGAGCTTCTCGACTTGGTCGATATCCGCGAGTAGCCTGCCCTGGCCGCGCACGATCAGCGAACCGCCGCGTTCCTCGCCCGACCAGGTCGCGAGCCCGGCTGCCACCACGCCTGCGGTCAGCGTATCGAGCGCTGAGCGGTCCGCCTTCATGTCGGCGGCGACGCGCAGGCGAAGCTCGGCGAGCGACAGGCCGGAAAGCTGGGCGTTGAGATAATTGCTCGCCTCCTGCAACGCCGAAGGCGGCAGGCCGGGCGGCGTTTCGATCACCCGGTTCTCGACCTGACCGTCCGCCGAAACCAGCACGACCAAAGCCCGGCCGGAATTGAGCGGGACAAATTCGATATGCTTGACCGCACCGTCCGATTTCGGCGCGAGAACGATCCCCGCCGCCGCGGACAGGCCCGAAAGCATGGTCGAAGCCTCGGCCAGTGTGTCCTGCACCGAACGGCCCGACTGGGCCAGCGCCGCCTCGATCCGCTCGCGCTCCTCGTCGGATAATTCGCCGAATTGCAGCAATCCATCGACGAACAGGCGCAAGCCCCGGTCGGTCGGCAGGCGCCCGGCCGAGGTATGCGGCGAGAACAGCAGCCCGGCATCGGTCAGATCCGCCATTACGTTGCGAATGGTCGCCGGCGACAGCCCCATGGGCAGCAGGCGCGAGAGGGTCCGGCTGCCCATCGGTTCGCCGGTTTCGACATATTGCTCGACGATTTCGCGCAGCACCGCCGCCGAGCGGGCATCGAGCCCAGGCGGCAGTTTCGGCGAACGCTGTTGTGGCTGGTCCATGACGCGAGACTCGGCTATCCCGTGCTCAAAATCAAGCATACCTCACCTTTCAGGAGCATCCCGATGACCGAACCCGGACGACCGAGCGGCCGCGCCGCGGATGCGCTGCGCCGCGTCGACATCGTGACCGGTTTCGCCCGCCATGCCGAAGGCTCGGCGCTGATCCGCATGGGCGGCACCGAGGTGCTCTGCGCGGCGAGCGTGGAAGGCCGGGTGCCGGGCTTCCTGCGCAATTCGGGTCAGGGCTGGGTGACCGCCGAATATGGCATGTTGCCGCGCGCGACCCATACGCGCGGCGATCGCGAGGCCGCGCGCGGCAAGCAATCGGGCCGCACCCAGGAAATCCAGCGGCTGATCGGGCGGTCCCTGCGCGCGGTGGTGGACCGGGCGGCATTGGGCGAAATGACCATCACGCTCGATTGCGACGTGCTGAATGCCGATGGCGGAACCCGCTGCGCCGCGATCACCGGCGCCTATGTGGCTCTGGCCCTGGCGATCAAAAAACTGCGCGCGGCCAATGTGCTGAAGGGCGACCCGCTGATCGGGCAGGTCGCGGCGGTGTCCTGCGGCATCGCGGTGGGCGTGCCGGTGCTCGACCTCGATTACGCCGAGGATTCCGGCGCCGAGGCGGACGCCAATTTCGTGCTGACGGCGTCCGGCGGCATCGTCGAAATTCAGGCGACCGCCGAGCGTGCCACCTTCGACGAAGCAGCGTTCGGCGTCTTGCTTGGCCTGGCGCGGATCGGAACGGCGGCACTGTTCGCCGCACAGCAAGCGGCGATCGATGCGGCTTGAACGCGGTCAGCGACTCGTCATCGCCACCCATAACCCCGGCAAGGTGGTGGAATTCGCCGCCCTGCTCGCGCCCTACGGGCTCGACTGCGTGGCCTCCGGCGCGCTTGGTTTTCAGGAACCCGAGGAGAACGCCGCGGATTTCGCCGGCAATGCGCGGATCAAGGCGCTCGCGGCGGCGCGCGACAGCGGCTTGTTCGCCCTGGCCGACGATTCCGGGCTGATGGTCGCGGCCATGGGCGGCGCACCGGGAGTGCGATCCGCCCGGTTCGCCGCCGATTGCGGCGGTTTCGCCGCAGCGATGACGGCGATCATCGAGCGAACGCGCGAGGAACCCCGCGCCGCTTTCGCCTGCGCCCTGTGCCTCGCCGCACCGGACGGAACCACCGCGACCTATCTCGGCTTCTGCCACGGCAGGATCGCCGATGCGCCGCGCGGCGCCGGCGGCTTCGGCTACGACCCGATTTTCATCCCCCACGGCGATGACCGCAGCTTCGCGGAACTAAGCAAAACAGAGAAAAACGCGATCAGCCATCGCGGTCGCGCGCTGCGCCAGTTTGTCGCGGCGCATCTCGGCGACGTTTAACCCGGCGGTGCGGTTTCGATGAACGGGCGCTCCCCGGCGAACGGCTCGAACCACGCCGCAAGACGCGGGGCGGATACCCGCCAATCATAATCGGGAAGCCGGAAATCGAGATAACCAAGCGCGCACGCGATCGCGATGGTGCCGATATCGAGCAGTTTTCCCGGCGGATCGCGGTCGAGCACTATGACGGTACGTGCGATGACCTCCCGCTGACGGGCAATGAAAGCATCGCGTGCGGCATCGCGCGGCTTCTGGCCCTCCATCCGGCAGATGACCGCGGCATCGAGAACCCCATCGCCCATCGCCTGATGGCGGAGTGCTACCCAGCGGGCGGCGCCGGCGGCGGGAAACAGCGGCGGCGCCTCGCCCACCGTATCGAGATACTCGCAGATCACCGGGCTGTCATAGAGCGCGAACCCGTCCTCGGTGACGAGGCACGGCACCTTCGACAGCGGATTCTCCGCGATCAGCGCTACCGGGCTTTCATGCGGATTGGTCGGGATTTTCTCGATCTGCCGGTCGATCTCGCGAGCGATGGCACAGGTCATCACCTTGCGGACATAGGGGCTGGTCGGAGAATAGAAAAGCTTCATGGGCCGATCCCTTGGTTGCGGCGCAGATGTCTGGTTCGTTCGCGGGAATACAAGGGACGCGGTTCGGCGCCAATGGCACGGCGGCGATCAGGCGTTTTGTCCAGCCAAAGCCTATTTCGGTCTAGGTGACCCGAACAGATATTTGATCAGAGCTGCGATCGCGAGCACGATCAGCAACAGAACCAGCAGGCCGGCCAGAATCATTCCGCCCATCATGCCACCGTGCATCATTGCCGGTTCTCCTTGCATCAGTCTGGCCGTTGCATCATCCCGCGCATCATCGCCGGCATGCCGTCTTTGGCGAAAGCGTCGAGTTCCTTCGCGTGCGCATAAATCACCTTGACCATCTCCGGGTCGTCGGAGGTTTCGGTCACTTCGACGCCATCCGGCAGGATCTTGTATGTGCGGCGATATTTCGCGCTGTTCCGAAACATCGTGGTGACGCTCGGACTCATCGGATAGGGAAATGGACGGTTCGAATCGAGACGATCGTACATCTCGATCACATGGGCCTGGATGATGCCGGCGGTCTTCGCATTGCCCGACACCGTGGCGTCGATGATGCCGTTCGGCAGATATTGGGTGGCGCGCTGGATCTCGGCGTGGCGCTCGAACAACTCCATGCCGAGCTTCATCGGCCCCATCATGTTGTTATGCGACATCATGTCCCGCATGGTCCCGCCGGACATGCCGCCCATCATTCCGCCGCCACCCATCATCCCTCCAGGCTGATCGGCGAACGCCTGGCGCCGGCCAAACCCGAGAGTCGCCAGAAAACCCGACAGAATGCCGCCGAGCGCGGCAGCAATGGTTCGACGTTTCATATCAGGGTGTGTACCCAATGGCGGCGTTCGTCGCTCATGATCGGCAAGATCATTTCACTCCTCTCTTCTGGCCAGCGGCCAAAATCCCTCCGGTCGCGGCCATACCGCCATTGGGTACACACCCTATATTTCTCGCATAAAAAAGCGGCTCCTGGAACGTTGCCCGCAATCACAAGATTGCCAGAACAAAATCGAATTCGAAAGCAAGAGCCGGAGTGCTGGCAGCGTGCGCAACGCCCATCATCGCCCCATATTGGAGCCTTCGGAGCCAGACATGACCAGAATGACCCTCTCTCCCGACCGAAACACGCCGATCCCGCCAATCGCCGATCCCGACGATGCGCGGTGGATCGCCGTCAAACGGCGGGATGCCAGTGCGGACGGACATTTCTACTATGCGGTCCGCACCACCGGCGTCTATTGCCGCCCGTCCTGCGCCGCCCGGTTGCCCCGCCGCGAGAATGTCAGTTTTTATGCAACACGTGCCGAGGCGGAACAGGCCGGCTTCCGGCCGTGCAAACGATGCCGCCCCGGTGACGCCGCGCAGGCCAGCCGGCACGCCGCCGCCATCGCCCGCGCGTGCCGGCTGATCGAAACCGCCGAGGAACCGCCGGCCCTCGCCGAACTGGCCGATGCCGCCGGGCTGAGCCGGTACCATTTCCATCGCATCTTCAAGCAGATCGCCGGCGTCACCCCAAAGGCTTATGCGAGCGCGCATCGGGCAAAGCGGGTGCGCTCGGAACTCGGCCAGAGCGACACCGTCACCCGCGCGATCTTTGACGCCGGGTTCAATTCCAGCGGGCGTTTTTACGAAGGATCGACCAAAATTCTTGGAATGACTCCAGGCGCCTATCGTGATGGCGGTGCCGGGGCGGAAATCCGTTTTGCCGTCGCCGAATGCTCGCTCGGCGCCGTCCTGGTCGCCGCGACCGGCAAGGGAGTCGTCGCCATCGAGTTCGGCGCCGATCCCGAGCGGCTGGTCCATGGGTTGCAGGATCGTTTCCCGAAGGCGGGCCTGACGGGCGGCGACGCTGCTTTTGAACGAATGGTGGCCGAGGTGATCGGCGCCGTCGAAGCACCGCGCCAGGGGCTCGATCTGCCGATCGATGTGCGCGGCACCGCCTTTCAGCAGCGCGTCTGGCAGGCGCTGCGGCAGATCCCGCCGGGCAGCACCGCGAGTTATGCCGAGATCGCCCGGCGCATCGGCAATCCGGCGGCGGTGCGGGCGGTGGCGCAGGCTTGCGCGGTCAACCCGGCAGCGGTGGTCATTCCCTGCCATCGCGTGGTCCGGTCGAACGGCGATCTCGGCGGCTATCGCTGGGGGATCGAGCGCAAGCGCGAATTGCTGCGCCGGGAGGGCGCAGTGTGATGCAGAGTTCCGCGAAGGTCGCGCCATCGCGCCATCAGGCTGGATCAGATATCGCCGAGCGCGTTGCGCACCTCGACTGGCCGGCGCTGGAAGCCGATCTCGATGCGTTCGGCTGTGCGACCACGGGTCCATTGCTCACAACGGCCGAATGCGCCGATCTCGCCGGCCAATACAAGACCGATCGCCTGTTCCGAAGCCGGATCGTGATGGCGCGGCACGGCTTCGGCCGCGGCGAATACAAATACTACGCCTACCCGCTCCCCGACCTTGTGACCGGGCTGCGCACCGCACTCTATCCACGGCTTGCACCGATCGCCAATCGCTGGGACGTGGCTCTGGGACGCGGCGGAGACTATCCGGCCGAGCACCGTCGCTTCCTCGATTGCTGCCACGCGGCGGCACAGACGCGGCCCACGCCGCTGCTGCTGAACTACGGCGCGGGCGACTACAACTGCCTGCATCAGGATCTTTATGGCGATCTGTTCTTTCCGCTCCAGGTGGCGTTTCTGCTGAGCGCGCCGGACGAAGACTTCACCGGCGGTGCCTTCGTGCTGACCGAGCAGCGGCCGCGCATGCAATCGCGCGCCGAAGTCGTGCCTCTCGTTCAGGGCGAGGGCGTGATCTTCGCGGTCAATCAGCGGCCGGTAACCGGTACGAAAGGCGCCTATCGGGTGACGATGCGGCACGGCGTCAGCCGCCTCCGCACCGGCCATCGGCTGACGCTCGGCATCATTTTTCACGACGCGGCATAACGCGGAACCGCCTCGCGCGGCGGGGTTTATGTGCCGTGGATATTGCGGGTGGTCGCACTTCGCGCGACGTCGTCAGGTCGGGCATAGGTGCGCATCGCCAAATCAAAGCTCGGATTGGTCACGCCGAACCACAGGCGTTCGTTCTTGAAGTGGTGCCACAAATGATATTTCTTGATCCAGCGCCCCCAGCGCGTGCGCGGCCGATATGGGATGTGCGCCACGTAATGCACCCATTCGTAGTACAGGATGGCGAGCATCGCCCCCGCGATGATCGACGCGACGACCGACAGATTCGGCCAGATCAGGGCAACCAGACCGCCGGTCACCGCGAGATTGGGGATCAGGAACCAGAGCGGCAGGAACAGCAGATCGAGCCGGTCGGGCTCGACATGATGATCGTAGTGCAGCCGGTGCTGCAGCCGCAGGATGAACGGAACCGCACGCATCGGCTTCGCGTGGAAGGCGAAGCGGTGATATCCGTATTCACTGAGGAAAAACAGCACACCACCCAGCACGATAAAGCCGGGATGCACTGGCCAAACATCCGCCAATGCAAGGCCGCCCCACACCGCCAGGGCGGCGAGCAGAGCTGTATTGCTGCCGTGCTTCAGGAAATTCGCGATCATTGCCGTGCCGTTCGAATGCGTGGATGTTTCGGTGCATCGGCAGCATAGCACCGGACCCGGCGCGAATCATATAAAATTTACTAAATTGTTCATATAGCCGGGTTCAAGGCAGCCCAAGCCCTGAAGCGAGGCTCGCACCGCGTCGTCGAGCGGGGTATGCGGCTCGGCGCCCAGAAACGCGGTCAGCTTGGTATTGTCGAGCAGAACGGTCTCGCGCCAGAGATAGCGCATCTCCAGCATCTCGCGCAGCGTGGTCACGAAGGGCGCGGCGAGATAGGCAGCCGGCCAGGGAAATTTCCGCACCGGCAGATCGGGTCGCTCCACGACACGCCGGATCGCCTCGGCCATATCGAGGCCGCGTGGCAGTCCGTGGCCGGCGAAATGGAAGGTTTCGAAAGGAGCCAGTTCGTTCGCCCGTTCAGCCAGGCGGACCATCGTCTCCGCAAGATCGGGCAGATATGCCCAGGCATGTCCCGCATCCGGCCGGCCCGGATAGGTGACGGACCGCAGCGGCGCGCCCGCTTTGACCAATCCTCGGGAAAACCAGCTATTCCCTGCATGTGGGCCGAAGAAATCGCCGGCGCGCACAATCAGGCTTCTTACCCCGGCATCGGCGGCGCGCGTCAGTTCCCGTTCCATCGCGACCCGGATGCTTCCCTTGCGCGTGAGCGGATTTTGCGGCGATGCCTCGCCGAGCAGCGGGAATGCGTCCGGCCCGTAATTGTAGATGTTGCCCGGAAACAGAATGAGCGCACCCTGCGCGGACGCGGCGGCGATGGTATTGCGCAGCATCGGCAGGGCAAGACCGCGCCAGTTGCGATATCCAGGCGGATTCACCGCATGAACGATCAGGTCACATCCCCTGGCAGCCATATGAACGTCTTTCCCGTTCATCGCGTCACCCCGCACCCAGTCGATGTCGGACCGGCCGATCCGCGCTCGTGCCGGGTCGCGATGCAGCGCGGTCACGCGCCAGCCGCACGCGCAGAGAACCCGCGCCACCGCATCGCCAACCCCACCGGTCACCCCCAACACCAAAGCCCGCCGGTCATCGTTCATATCGCTCTCCATCAATTCCGATGACTCATTCTGCCGCCACGCCATCCAATTCAAAATTGCTTAAATCTGTCTGATCGCTATACATTTTCGTATGACTGGCCCCGGCTGGCATCTCTATCGCTCCTTTCTCGCGGTGATGCGTGTGGGCAGCCTGTCCGGTGCCGCCCGCACGCTCCGCATCGCACAGCCGACCCTTGGCCGGCATGTGAACCAATTGGAGCACACGCTGGGCTCACCATTATTCACCCGCTCACCGCAGGGCCTGACGCCGACGGATCTGGCGCTGGCGCTGTTGCCCGAGGCCGAGGCGATGGAATCAGCTTCCCATGCGTTAAGCCGGGTCGCCTCCGGGGCGATGGCATCGGATGCGGGGATCGTGCGGATCACCGCGAGCGAGATCGTCGGCGCGGAAATTCTGCCGGCAATCCTGGCCGGGCTGCGCATGACGCATCCGAGGCTTGCCTTCGAACTCGTTCTGTCGAACCGCACGGAGGATCTCCTGCGCCGGGATGCGGACATCGCGGTGCGGATGGTGCGGCCCGTGCAGGAAGCCCTGGTGGCGAAGAGTGTCGGGCGAATCAAGCTCGGACTCTATGCGAGGCGCGACTATCTCGACCGCAACGGCACCCCGGCGAATTTCGAGGAGTTGGAGCGGCACGCCTTGATCGGCTTCGACCGGCAGACGCTGTCCGCACGGTCGCTCGGCGACTTGCCGTCCTGGGCGGTGCGCGAAAACTTCGCCCTGCGCACCGACAGCGATCTCGCCCAGCTTGCCGCGATCCGCGCCGGCTATGGCATAGGCGTATGCCAGGTGCCGATCGCGAAGCGCGATCCGGCACTGATTCGCGTGCTGGCCGGCGCATTCGAGGTCTGGCTCGATACCTGGATCGTCATGCATGAGAATTTGCGCGCGAGCCGCCGCGTCCGTCTGGTGTTCGACCATCTCGGCCAGGAATTGCAACGGCTGATCGTCTCGGCCCACGGCAGGCGCTGATCGCCGCCGCAGGGAGAGCCGCGGCACATCCATGCGCGCGGCGGATGAGAATCATGTCAGTCCATGGGCATTCAAGCGCGCGGCATGCATCCCAGATTGCGGTCAAGCCCAGGCGCGGCCGGATCGGCCGTCGCCGACCGGGCTCCCCAACCGGACGGATCGGACGACCCGCCGGATGCGACAAAAAAGGAAAAGACTCAATGACTACGAAGAGAACCCTGATGGCGGCCCTGACGGCCGCAACCCTGATGACGACGGGAAGCGCGATGGCCGCCCAGCCCCAACCGACCCGTATCGCGCAGATCGCGCCGCAAATGGAGAACATGGCGAGTTCCAGCGGAATTGCCGTCGTGACCGCCGCGCGCAGCGGCACCGCCGTTTCATTCGGAACCCCGGCAACCTCGGGCTCCCCGCAATGGGTGCAGGCCGGCCATGATGCCTATCCAGCCTTCGCCCCCCTGGCCCACAAATAAAAATAACCGAAGAGCGCCTTTCATCCGCTTCGGCGCAGGCGCTTGACTCCGCGCCAAGTTGTCAACATCGTTGCCGGATGGCTCCGAACGGCACGCTGCTCCGACTTAGCTGACCGGCCCCTGCGCGGGGCCGGTCCGACGCGTCGCCGCCCTTCATTTCGGAGCTTTTCCCTATGACCATCAACGATATTACGGCGCATGATCGTGCGATCGTCGACCAGTTCACCCGGCAGGCGGCAGGCTTCGCCGCCGCCCCGGAACTTCACGGCGATGATGTCACTGCGCTTATCGTCGAGGCAGCCAACCCCGGTCCGCGCGACCGCGTGATCGATCTTGCCTGCGGCCCCGGTTCGGTTGCCTGCGCTCTCGCGCGCTGCGCCACGCATGTCGTCGGCCTGGACGCCACCGCCGCGATGCTCGATCAGGCCCGTACCCGCGCCGAAAAGCAGGGATTCGCCGACATCGAATGGCTGGAAGGCAGCATTTATGATGCTCCCTATCCCGACGGGTGGTTCGATATCTGCACCTGCCGCTTCGCGTTTCACCATCTTCAGGACCCAGTCCGCGCTTTCGGGGAAATGGTTCGCCTGACCGCGCCCGGCGGACGCATCGTGCTGTGCGACGGGCTGGCATCGGACGACCGGCAGAAGGCCGAGGCATTCAACCGCATGGAGCGCCTGCGCGATCCGTCCACGGTCGCGTTTCGGACGTTCGAGACCCTGCGCACCCTTTTCATCGAAGCCGGGCTCGGCGAACCCGAGATACGGATGTTTCAGATGTCCTATCTTGCCGCCGATCTGGCTGAAAAATCCTTCCCTGAAGGCGGGGATCGCTCGGGCCTCGTGGCCCTCATCGAGGCCAGCGTCGATGGCGATCGTCTTGGCGTGGGGGCACAGAAAACCGAGGCGGGCGTGAGGATCGCTTACCGATCCGCGGTGCTGAGCGCGATCAAATCCTGAGTCCGGCGGCGTTCATATCGGCAGCGCCTTGGCGCCGATATCGCGGCGGCAGAAACCGCCGGGGAAGCCAATCGCATCCACGGCGCGGTAGGCGCTGCCGATCGCGGCGGGGAGATCGGCGCCGGTAGCGGTGACGGCGAGGACACGGCCGCCGGTGCTGACCAGAGTTGCACCTTGCCGCGCCGTACCGGCGTGGAAAAGTTCGATTCCTGGCAGATTGCCGGCGTTGGCGAGGTCGATGGGACCGCCTTTTTCGTGGGCACCGGGATAGCCCTTGGCGGCGAGGATGATCGTCGCGGCGGCGCCGCCGCACCAGACGAGTTCGGCGGAGGGGTCGAGTTTACCGGCCGCCGCGGCGGCAAGAATGGGTAGGAGATCGGTGCCGAGCAGCGGCATCAGGGCTTCGCATTCGGGATCGCCGAAGCGGACGTTGAATTCGATCAGCTTTGGCCCGGTTGCGGTGAGCATCAGCCCAGCGAACAGGAAGCCGCGGAACGGAGTGCCGCGCCGCGCCATGGCGGCAAGCGCGGGGCGGATGATTTTTGCCATGGCGGCGTCGATGATCGGTTGGGTCGCGGCGGGCGGCGGTGCGACCGCGCCCATGCCGCCGGTATTGGGGCCGGTATCGCCCTCGCCGACCCGCTTGTGGTCGGCGGCGGCGCCGCAGAACAGGGCGGTTTCGCCATCGCAAAGAGCAAACAAGGAAATTTCTGCGCCGGTCAGGCATTCCTCGATGACGATTTCCGCGCCGGATGCGCCGTGGATGCCGGCTTCGAGCATGGCGGCGACCGCCACTTCGGCTTCGGCCTGGGTTTCGGCGACGACGACGCCCTTGCCGGCGGCGAGACCATCGGCCTTCACCACGATCGGCGCCGAATGGGCGGCAAGATAGGCGCGGGCGGCGGCGGCATCGGTGAAGCTCGCCCAGGCGGCGGTGGGAATGCCGGCCTGATCGCAGATTTCCTTCGTGAAACGCTTCGAAGATTCGAGTTTGGCGGCGGCGCGCGACGGGCCGAAACAGGCAATGCCGGTTTCCGCCAGGGCATCGGCGATGCCGAAGGCGAGCGGGGTTTCGGGGCCGGGAACCACGAGGTCGATCTTGTGCTCCTGGGCGAATGCAACCAGAGCCGGAATATTGTCGGCTTGGATAGCGACGTTTTCACCAAGCGATTCGGTGCCGGGATTGCCGGGGGCGATGAACAATTTGGTGAGTACCGGACTTTGCGCGATCTTCCATGCGAGCGCGTGTTCCCGCCCGCCGCCGCCCACCACCAGAACCCGCATTTTCGCTCCTGTCCGCTTGTGCAACCGGCGCGCGCTTAGCATAGTTGCGTGCGATGAGTGAAACCATTGAAGCGCCGGCCGGCAATCTGCCGGAATTGACCGTCTCGGAAATCGCCGGAGCGGTGAAGCGCACGCTGGAGACGGCGTTCGGCCGGGTGCGGGTGCGCGGCGAGATCACCGAGATGAAGATTTATGCCTCGGGCCACACCTATCTCGCCCTGAAAGATGAAGGCGCCAAAATTCGGGCGATCATCTGGAAGGGCAATGCGGCACGGGTGGGACTCAAGCCGGAGAACGGGCTGGACGTGATCGCGACCGGGCGGATCACCTCCTATCCCGAGCGCTCGGAATACCAACTCATCATCGAGCGGCTCGACTATGCCGGCGAAGGCGCGCTGCTCGCGCGGATCGAGCGGTTGCGCAAAAAACTTGCCGAGGAAGGGCTGTTCGACGCTTCGCGCAAGCGGGCTCTGCCGATGCTGCCGCGCGTAATCGGTGTGGTCAGTTCGCCGCAGGGCGCGGTGATCCAGGACATCAAAACCACGATCGCGCGGCGGTTTCCGAGCCGCATCGTGCTCTGGCCGGTCGCAGTGCAGGGCGAGGCGGCGGCGGCGCAGATTGCAGCGGCGATCGAAGGGTTTTCTGCGCTCGCGCCGGGAGAGCCGATTCCGCGCCCGGACGTGCTGATCGTTGCCCGCGGCGGAGGGTCGCTGGAAGACTTGATGGCGTTCAACGACGAGGCGGTCGTGCGCGCGGCGGCGGCCAGCACCATTCCGCTGATTTCGGCGGTGGGACACGAGACCGACACGACCTTGATCGACTTCGCATCCGACCGGCGCGCGCCGACGCCGACGGCGGCGGCGGAGTTGGCGGTGCCCGACCGGATCGCATTGGCCGCGAATCTGGCGCAATCGGGAGCGCGGATCGCCGGAGCGCTCACGCGGATCGCCCAGGCGGCGCGGCTGCGGCTCGATCGTGCCTCGGCGGCGCTGCCCGATCTGCCCTCGCTGCTCGGTTCGGCGCGGCAGCGGCTGGATGATCGGGGCGAGCGGCTGGCTTTGGCGCTACCCAATGTAGTGGCGGCACGACGCCGCGCGCTGGAGCGCATGACCGCTCGGCTGATGCACCCGCGCGAGCTGATCGCGGCGAAACGTCACGCTCTCGCTTTGCTGACCCATCGCATGGCCGTGCCCACGGGCGCGATGCTGCGGGAGGGGCGGTTGCGTCTCGACTCTCTCGCGGCACGGCTGGAAGGGCTGTCCTACAACGCGGTTCTGGCGCGCGGTTTCGCCCTGGCGATCGGGCCGAACGGCGAGCCGATCACCTCGGCGAAGGCCGCATCGGCGGCTACACGGTTCGAAATAAGGTTCGGCGATGGCGGCGTCGCGGTACGGACCGAGTCCCGTAAATCCCCGCCGGTTCAGCCCAGCCTGGACCTGTAGATCAGGACGCCGAACCGATCGGCAGCAATGGCCCGGAAAACACGATCGGCGTGTCCGGCTGGCCGGTCGGCGCGCCACCCGGCGGCTCCACCGTTACCGCGATCAGGATTTTCGGCTTGCGCAGGTCGGGCGGCATATCGTTCGCCGGCAGCACCGTGTGGCCCGGTTTCACGAATCCGATCGGCACGGGTTTCTCGCCGCCCGCAACGGCCCAGAGCTGCCAGACCTTGCCGGCAGGCGGCAGGATATGGCCGATCGGCGCGATGCTCATCGCACCGTCGCCGCGCAGCGCCACAGTGAAGACGGGGCCGCTTTTGCTGGCAAGCACGGCGACCATATGCGGAGCCGCCGGAAGTTGCGGCCGAAGGATGGCGAGCGCGATGGCCGCTGCGACGGCGACGGCGCCGATGCCGCGCCAGATCGCCACATTATCCCAGAAGCGCTCGCGCCAGGACGGCGCCAATCGCCGGGGTGCCTGCCGGGATATCGCGGCTCGCGGCTCGGGGGGTGAAATGATCCGCTCGATCTCGCTCCACGCGGTTGCCGGCGGTTCAACCTGGGGCACCGTGAGGGCGAGCGGCAGGAGTCTCTCCTCCCAGGCGGCCACTTCAGCCGCGAGAACCGGATCGCGCGCCAGATCGGCCTCGAAGGCGCGCCGTTCCTCGCCGCGCAGGACACCGAGGACGTATTCGCCGGCACGATCGGGGGGCGGAGGGGTGAGATCGCTCATCGTTCGAGGCACTTTTTCAGGGCGTCGAGCCCGCGCGCGATCCAGCTCTTGACCGTGCCCAACGGGGTGTTGGTGCGGACCGCGATCTCACTGTGAGAATATCCTTCGACGAAGGAGAGCAGGACCGAGCGGCGCCAGTTTTCCGGCAATTCGCCGAGGCAGTCCGACAAGGCCCGTCTGTCTTCGATGCCGACCGGTATGTCGGCGGCGATGTCGGGCAGTTCACCATCGCCGGTGTGGCGGTTCTCGGTCTCCAGCCGGTCGAGCGCGCGATAGCGCAAAATCCCGATCATCCAGGCGCGCGGCGAACCGCGAGCGGCGTCGAACCGATCGGCATTGCGCCAGATTTGCAGGAAAGCCTCCTGCAATGTCTCCTCCGCGTGGGGGCGATTGCGCAGAAGCCTTAATGCGATGCCGAAAAGAGTGGGCGCCATGGCATCGTAGAGACTGCGCAACGCCGAAGGATCACGCGCGGCACAACGGCCGAGAACCAGGGCAAGTTCCCCCTCGGCAGCCGTTTTGGCCGCTTGTTCCGTCACCCAATCGCTCTCCATGCCATCGAACATCTTGTATAATGTTACCCCAGGGCAGGCAATGTGGATGCGAGCAGTTACATTTCCGTAACCCGAAAGCACTGTCTCAAAGGGGTGGACCGAGGGGCCCAGATGGTTCACAAGGCGCTGGATGGAGACCCGCATCGAGCGTCTATGCATGGCCAACGGGCTCAAAATGACCGGCCCGCGCCGGGCCATCGCCCGCGTATTGTCCGAAGCGACCGGCCATCCCGACGTCGATGAGTTGCACCGGCTGGCCCACCGGCTCGATCCGCGGATTTCGCTCGCCACCGTCTACCGCACCGTGCGTCTGTTCGAGCAGCACGGAATTCTGGAGCGGCGCAACCTGGGCAGCCGTCGCGCTCGCTACGAAATGTCCGGCGAGCACGACCATTTTCATCTGGTCGATCAGGATAGCGGCAAAGTGATCGAGTTCGACGAACCGGAAACCGAGCAACTGATGCGCCGCGTCGCCGCGCGTCACGGGTTCGAACTGGTCTCACTGAAGATCGAGCTGTTCGGCCGGAAAGCCCGCTCCGAACCCGCACGCGCCGAGCCGGAGCGTGCGGGAAAGATCCCTGCCCGATGACTCCCGAAGCGGCGATCGGCGCGCCCGCTGGCTTCGGCGAATTGCGGGCCGGCAATCTTGGCGTGCGCCTCGCGGCCAGCGCCAACGAACTCGACGCCGTCCAGGCCCTGCGCTTTCGCGTCTTCTACCAGGAGATGGGGGCGACCGCCGACGCGGAGGCCACCGCGAGCCGCCGCGACCGGGACAGATTCGACGCAATCGCCGATCATCTTCTGGTCATCGATCACGACATCGCCGGCGATGCACGCGGCGTCGTCGGCACCTATCGGCTGATCCGCCAGGAAGCAGTCGCTCGGACGGGTCGGTTCTATTCGGCCGATGAATACGACCTCTCGGCACTCGAGCGGTTTCCCGGAAGGCTGCTCGAACTCGGGCGATCCTGCGTCGATGCGGCCTATCGCTCGCGCGCCGTGATGCAATTGCTATGGCGCGGCATCGCGGCTTATGTGTTCCAGCATGATATCGAGCTGATGTTCGGCTGCGCGAGCCTGCACGGCACCGATCTTAACGCTCTTGCGCCCGATCTCACCTATCTGTTCTGTCATCATCTGGCGCCGGAAAGCATCCGGCCGCGCGCTTTGCCGGAACGCTATGTCGATATGCGGCGGCTTGATGCGGCGACGATCGACCCGAAGCAGGTGCTGGCAAGGCTGCCGCCCCTGATCAAGGGATATCTCCGGCTCGGTGGCTTCGTCGGCGACGGCGCGGTGATCGACTGGCAGTTCAACACCACCGACATCGCCGTGGTGGTGCAGACCGATCTGGTCACCGAGAAATATTACCGGCATTACGAGCGCCAGGCACGATAGCCGCCCGCTGCGCGCCGGACGCGGTTGGCCTTCGCCGCGCGCCGCGCTATGCGTGCGCGCGACATCCCTGCTTGAGGCATAATATCCGACATGGCCGAAGACGATACGCCGATCCCCGACAGCCTGCTGCCCTACGATGAATGGACGGAGGAGGCGCTGCGCCTGGTTGCGTTACGTGCCTTGCAGCACGTGGAACGGGAGGGCCTGCCGGGCGGCCATCATTTCTACATCACCTTCAGCACCGCGCATCCGGGCGTGTCGATCCCGGACCGGCTGCGCGCCCAGTATCCCGACGAAATGACCATCGTGCTCCAGCACCAGTTCCGCGACCTCAGGGTCGATGAGGCCGGCAGGCGGTTCTCGGTGAAGCTGTCCTTCGGCGGCGTACCCTCGGCGCTCGACATTCCGCTCGCCGCCGTGACCGCCTTCGCCGATCCCGAAGTGCGGTTCGGGCTGCAATTCGCGCCGCGCGAAGACGAGGCGCCACCCGCACCCGAAGAGGTGCCGGAGGAAGCCGAACCGCGAACCGAGCCGGCCGGACCGGCGGATGTGGTCAGCCTCGATGCGTTCCGCCGCCGGCCGCCCGCCAAGGACTGATTGCAAGGAAATCCGTCATGAACGTCATCGCCAAAAAAACACCGGACTTCGTCTTCAGCACGATGTTTCCGCTCGGCCACGATGAGACTCCGTGGCGCAAGCTCGATCTTGGCGGCGTTTCGACGATCGGGGTGGACGGCAAAACGATCGTGAAGATCGCGCCCGAGACGCTTTCGGCACTCGCCTTCGAAGCGTTCCGCGATGTCTCGCATCTGCTGCGGCCGGGGCACCTCGCCCAATTACGGGCGATTCTCGACGACTCCGAGGCGTCGGAGAATGATCGCTACGTCGCGATGGAATTTTTGAAGAACGCGAATATCGCGGCCGGCGGCGTGCTGCCGATGTGCCAGGACACCGGCACCGCCATCGTGTTCGGCAAGAAGGGCCAGCGCGTCTGGGTCGAGGGCGACGAGGAGGAAGCCTTTTCGCGCGGGGTGTATCGCACCTATACCGAGACCAATCTGCGCTATTCGCAGATGGCGCCGCTGTCGATGTACGACGAGGTGAATACCGGCACCAACCTGCCGGTGCAGTGCGACATCCTGGCCGCGCCCGGCGAGGCGCATGCCGAGGAATTCGAGCTGATGTTCGTCGCCAAGGGCGGCGGTTCAGCGAATAAAAGCTTTCTGTATCAGGAGACGCGCGCGATCCTGAATCCCGGGAAGCTGATCGAGTTCATCGAAACCAAGGTGAAGACACTTGGTACCTCGGCCTGCCCGCCTTATCACCTCGCGATCGTAATCGGCGGTACCTCGGCCGAGACGACGATGAAAACCGTCAAGCTCGCCTCGACGCGCTGGCTCGATGGATTGCCGGCGGAAGGCTCGGCACTCGGCCATGCGTTCCGCGATCGCGTACTGGAGCAACAAATTCTGGACATGACTCGACGGATCGGCATCGGCGCACAGTTCGGTGGAAAGTATTTCTGCCATGACGTCAGAGTGGTGCGGCTGCCGCGCCACGGCGCGTCCCTGCCCGTCGGAATTGGCGTGTCGTGCTCGGCGGACCGGCAGATCCGAGCAAAAATCACCAAGGAGGGCGTGTTCCTCGAGCGGCTCGAAACCGATCCGGCAAAATACCTGCCGGAGGTGACCGACATGCATCTCGGCGGCGAGGTGGTGCGCATCGATCTCAAGCGGCCGATGGCGGAGATTCTCGCGGAATTATCCAGGCACCCGGTCAAGACGCGGGTAGCACTGACCGGAACCATCGTGGTGGCGCGCGACATCGCCCACGCCAAGCTGAAGGAACGGCTCGATCGCGGCGAAGACTTGCCGGATTACATCAAGGATCATCCGGTCTATTACGCGGGCCCGGCCAAGACGCCGGAAGGCATGGCGACTGGCAGTTTCGGCCCGACGACGGCGGGGCGGATGGATAGCTACGTCGCCGAGTTCCAGGCGGCGGGCGGATCGCTGGTGATGCTCGCCAAGGGCAACCGTTCGCGCGCGGTGCGCGAGGCGTGCAAGGCGCATGGCGGATTCTATCTCGGCTCGATCGGCGGCCCGGCGGCGGTGCTCGCGCGCGACAACATCAGGCATGTCGAGTTACTAGAATATCCCGAGCTTGGCATGGAAGCGATCTGGAAAATCGAGGTCGAAGATTTTCCGGCTTTCATCGTGATCGACGATAAGGGCAACGACTTCTTCGCGGATCTGGCATGATGACGACGTATTCGGTACCCATTCTCTCGGCTTGGCGCGCAGCGCCTGCGGCGCTGCCGCGCGGCAACGACTTCTTCGCGAATCTTGGTTAGCGGATCATGAAATTCACCATCGACCGTATCGACCATGTCGTGCTGACCTGCGGCGACCTCGGAGTCACCGCCGAATGGTATGAGCGCGTGCTGGGCATGGAGCGCGAGGAATTCGGACCGGACCGGCGCCTCGCCCTTCGGTTCGGCGCGCAGAAAATCAATCTGCACCAATCCGGCACGGAATCCAGTCCGCACGCGGCGAAGCCGCAGCCCAGTGCGCTCGATATCTGTTTCGTCACTGCTCTCGGCACCGATGATGTCGTCGCCCATCTCAAGGAACAGAACGTCGCGATCATCGAGGGGCCGGCGATGAAAACCGGCGCGCTGGGTGCGATGCGCTCGGTGTATTGCCGCGATCCCGACGGCAATCTCATCGAGATCGCCAGCTATCTGGAGGATTGATCGATGGACGACGCCGCTGGGCGGCGATTGGGTCTGGTCGCCTTCGCGCTGTTTTTGATCACGATTCCGCTGTCGAACTGGATGATCGGCAATATCGGTACCGTGTGCGTCGCGCATGGTCCGTGCCTGATTCCGGTGGCGCCGGGAATCATGGCGCCGTCCGGCGTTCTCACCGCCGGGCTTGCACTGGTGCTGCGCGATATCGTGCAGCGCTGTCTCGGCGCGCGCTGGGGTCTGCTCGCGGTCGCGCTGGGGGCTGCGATCTCGGCACTCGTCGCGCCGGCTTCACTGGTGCTGGCCTCGGCGGCGGCGTTCACGACCTCGGAATTCGCCGATTTCGCGATCTACACGCCGCTGCAACGGCGCGGGCTGACGCGGGCGGTTCTGGCGTCGTCCGGGGCCGGCATCGTCATCGATTCTCTGGTGTTTCTCTGGCTGGCCTTCGGGTCGCTCGCGCTGTTTCCGGGCCAGGTGATCGGCAAGCTCTGGTCGATCGGCATCGCCCTGCCGCTGATCCAGTTGACCCGCAGGCTGGTGCCGAGCCCGGCATGAATCTCGCCGATTTCGACTACGATCTGCCGCCCGAACGGATCGCGGCGGAACCGGCGCGGCCGCGCGACGCAGCAAGATTGCTGCATGTCGCACGTGACGGGCTGCATGATCGGCAGATTTGCGATCTGCCGTCGCTGCTGCGCTCCGGCGACTGTCTCGTGGTCAACGATACGCGGGTGATCCCCGCGCAATTACAGGGACGGCGCGGCGATGCGCGGATCGGCATCACGCTTGATCGCCCCCTGGCCGATGGGTCCTGGCGGGTTCTGCTGCGCAATGCCCGGCGCGCGCGTGTGGGCGAGACTATCGCGATCGACGGTGCAGACGGATTTTCCGCCATGGTGATCGCGCGCTCCGGCGATGGTTCGGCGGTACTGCGCTTCGATCGTGACGGCGAGGCATTCCGGGCGGCACTCGAACAGGCGGGCGCGCTCGCACTGCCGCCTTATATTCCGCGCGCTCACGGAGCGACGGCGCGGGATTCGACGGATTATCAGACCATGTTCGCGGCGCGGGAGGGCGCGGTCGCCGCACCCACCGCCGGGCTTCACTTCACGAGCGCGCTGCAGGATGCGCTGACCGAACGTGGGATCGGGCTTACCCGCGTCACCCTGCATGTCGGCGCGGGAACCTTCCTGCCGGTGCGCGGCGAGACCGTCACCGATCACCGGATGCACGCCGAGCGCGGCGAAATCTCCGAGGCGGCGGCACGGACGATCAACCGCGCGCGGGAGAATGGCGGCCGAATCGTCGCGGTCGGCACCACCAGCCTGCGCGTGCTGGAGACGGCGAGCGACGCGGCGGGCGTGATCCATCCCTGGGCCGGCGAGACCGAATTGTTCATCCTGCCGGGCTACAGGTTCCGCGCGGTCGATGTGCTGCTGACCAATTTTCATCTGCCGCGCTCGACCCTGCTGATGCTGGTCGCGGCCTTCGCCGGCCTGGAGCGCATCCGCACCGCCTACGCCCATGCGATCGGCGCGGGCTATCGTTTCTATTCCTACGGCGATGCCTGCTTGCTGGAGAAACCATGACCAGCTTCGGATTCTCGCTGCTCGCCACGAATGGCGCCGCGCGGCGCGGGCGCATCGCGAGCGCGCATGGCACGGCGGAGACGCCCGCCTTCATGGCGGTGGGCACCGCCGGAACGGTGAAGGCGATGACGGCGGATGCCGTGCGCGCGACCGGCACCGAAATCGTGCTCGGCAACACCTATCACCTCATGCTGCGCCCCGGCGCCGAGCGGGTCGCATCGCTGGGCGGGCTGCACCGGATGGCGGACTGGCCAGGCATCATTCTGACGGATTCGGGCGGGTTTCAGGTAATGTCGCTTGCGAAACTGCGCAAACTCGACGAAATAGGGGTGATTTTCCGTTCGCATATCGACGGTTCGGCGCATCATCTGACGCCGGAACGCTCGATCGCGATTCAGCACGCTCTGGATGCGACGATCACCATGGCGTTCGACGAATGCACCAAATTTCCCGCGACGTATGACGAAGTGGCAGCGTCGATGCGCCTGTCGATGCGCTGGGCCGCGCGGTCGCGCGATGCTTTCGCGAGGCGCGATGGCTATGGCCAGTTCGGCATCGTGCAGGGCGGCATCTTCCCCGATCTGCGCGCCGAATCCGCCGCCGCCCTCACCGATATCGGCTTCGAGGGCTACGCGATCGGCGGCCTCGCCGTCGGCGAAGGCCAGACCAGGATGTTCGAGATGCTTGACGTCATCAACCCGCTGCTGCCCGACCATCGGCCGCGCTATCTGATGGGGGTCGGCACGCCGGACGATCTGCTCGGCGGCATCGCGCGCGGAATCGATATGTTCGACTGCGTGATGCCGACGCGGGCCGGCCGCACGGCGCGCGCCTTCACCGCGCGCGGCATTTTCAACCTGCGCAACGCGCGGTTCGCCGACGATGCACGGCCGCTCGATCCGGGATGCCCCTGTCTTGGCTGCGCGCGCCACAGCCGCGCCTATCTGCATCATCTGTTCCGTGCCGAGGAAATGCTTGGTCCGATGCTGCTGACGGCGCATAATCTGACCTACTATCAGCGCCTGATGGCGGGCGCGCGGTGCGCGATCGAGACGCAAACCTTCGAAGAGTATGCGGTGGCGACGCGCGAAGGATGGGCAAGAGGCGATGACTGACGAACTCTATGCCGGGCTGCATCAGCTTGGCCGCGCAAGCCGCGCACCGGACAGCCCGGAACAGGCCGAACTCGAACGGGTGCCGGCTCCCGCCCAGGGCCGGCATTACGTGGTGCGGTTCACCTGCCCGGAATTCACCTCGCTCTGCCCGATCACCGGGCAGCCGGATTTCGCCCATATCGTGATCGACTACATCCCCGACTCCTGGATCGTGGAGAGCAAGTCGCTCAAGCTGTTCATGGCCTCGTTTCGCAACCACGGCGCATTCCACGAAGGCTGCACCATGATGGTCGCCGAACGGCTGGTCGATCTACTTGCCCCGCTCTGGCTCAGGATCGGTGCCTACTGGTATCCGCGCGGCGGTATTCCGATCGACGTGTTCTGGCAGACCGGCGCCCCGCCGGACGGCGTATTTCTGCCGGATCAGGGGGTCGCCCCCTATCGCGGCCGTGGATAAGGTCTCACACCGCAAGGCGATAACGGATCGCGCGGCGGCGCTGGGGTTCGACGCGATCGGGTTCACCCGCGCCGCGCTGACCAAGATTGAGCGGGATGGTTTACGTGGCTATCTTGCGGCCGGTCATCACGGCACGATGCGCTGGATGGCCGATCGCGCCGCCGAGCGCGGCGACCCCGCCGCGATGTGGCCCGATGCCGTCACGGTCATTTCGCTCGGCCTGTCCTATGCGCCCGAAGGCGATCCGCTGGCGACGCTCGCGAGGACCGATCGGGGCAATATTTCGGTTTATGCGCGCCATCGGGACTATCACGACGTCATCAAGGGCAAGCTCAAGCATCTGGCCCAGTTCATCGCGTCACGCGCGGGCGCGGAGGTCAAGGTGTTCGTCGATACCGCGCCGGTGATGGAAAAGCCGCTCGCCCGGCGGGCCGGGCTGGGCTGGCAGGGCAAGCACACCAATCTGGTGTCGCGCCGGCATGGCTCGTGGCTGCTGCTCGGCGAGATCATGACCACGCTCGACCTGCCGGCGGATGCGCCGCACGCGGATCGCTGCGGCACCTGCACCGCGTGCCAGGCCGCCTGCCCCACCGATGCGTTTCCCGCCCCCTACAAACTCGATGCGCGGCGCTGCATTTCCTACCTCACGATCGAGCATGATGGACCGATTCCAGTGGAATTTCGCACCGCAATGGGAAACCGGATTTACGGGTGCGACGATTGCCTCGCGGTATGCCCGTGGAACAAATTCGCACAGGCAGGGCGGGAACAGAAGCTGGCGGCACGGAATGATCTGGTGGCGCCGAGGCTAGCCGTTCTCGCCACGCTCGATGAGGCCGGATTTCGCGCGCTGTTCGCCGGAGGCCCAGTCAAGCGCATCGGACGAAATCGGTTCGCGCGCAATGTCGCCGTCGCGATCGGCAATTCTGACGATCCCGGCCTGCTCGATGCGGCGCGCGGGCTCGCGGCGGATTCCGATCCGGTGGTCGCCGAAGCGGGGGGCTGGGCGCTCAACCAACTGAAAAATCTTGAATAATATGCCGGAATCTCACAAAAAGATGATCTGGGCTGCTCGATAAACAAAAGGGGCTTTGCATGTCGCAATTATTCCGGCCACAGAAACCTGCCTGGATCGATGAGTTCAAGACGTTTCTGCTCCGGGGCAATGTTATCGATCTGGCCGTCGCCGTGGTAATCGGCGCCGCGTTCACCGGAATCGTCACCAGCCTGGTCGCAAATATCATCAATCCGCTGATCGGACTGGTCACCGGCGGGGTCGATTTCTCCAATCACTTCATTACCCTCAAGGGCGCGGTTCAGCCGACCATCGCCGCCGCGAAAAAGGCCGGCGCGGTCACGCTGAATTACGGGTTGTTCGTCAATGCGGTGATTAATTTCGTGATCGTCGCCTTCGCGATTTTCTGGATGATCAGGACGGTGCAGAAGCTCTATCGCCAACCGCCGCCGCCGGAAGCAGCACCCGCGCCGACCCCGACCGAGCAGTTGCTCACCGAAATCCGCGACCTGCTGAAGTCGCGACCGCAGGCGTAACCGACATTTAGGGCAACACCCGTGAGCCAATGTGAACGGATACTCTACTGTGGTGGTTCTGAAGTTCCTACGCATATGCGGCGGCGCTTTTCAGGAACTTCAGAACCAAAAACCACTCTAGATTCATATACTTGCTAGTGTCCTTTCGATTCGGAAGTTCGTATGGTGCCAGGTTTGGCGATAACGAACTTCCGAATCGGGACACCAGGACCACGGACATGCCGGCCGGAACCACTCATCGACCCTGGCGGGACATTCGCCTCATCGGCTTTGCCGACCGGGCGCCGCTCGCGCAGGCCTGGCGCTGGCTGGACGCGGCGGGGAGCGTGCTCGGTCATGAGACGGTCCCGGCGGAGGACGCGACCGGGCGGGTTCTGGCCGAGACTGTGGCGGCCCCGAAGGACCTGCCGCCAGCCGATCTGGCGGCGGCGGATGGCTATGCGGTCCGCGCCGCCGATACCGAGGACGCAAGCGCGTATAATCCGCTGCCTTTTGCCTTGTCCGATGCCGCGAGCGCGGCGCGCGCCCATCTGATTTCCGCCGGCACCGCACTGCCGTCCGGCTGCGACGCCATCCTGGATTTCGGCGCCGTCTCTCGGATCGATGCGGATCGGGCGGAGATGCTGGAGCCGGTAGCGCGAGGCGAGGGAGTCGCGGCGCGCGGCAGCCTGATCCGGGCCGGAACGGTCGCGCTGGCGGCCGGGCGGCGGCTGCGGCCGCATGATCTCGCGCTGCTCGCAGCACTCGGAATCGCGCGGGTCGCGGTCCTGCGGCGGCCGCTGGTCGGGCTGGCGATCGCCGGGTCGAAAACCGGCGGCGTGGATCAACTCGGCCCGATGCTGCGCGCCCTGACCACGCGGGATGGCGGGGTTCCGGCCGGATCAGGCCGGATGACCTTCAAAGCCGCCGTCGCGGAGGCGGGTGCGGCGGATGTCATCCTGATCGCCGGTCGCTCGGGAACGGGCGAAGATGACATCGCGGGCCTCGCCTTGGCGGAAGCGGGCGGTACGCGGGCGCTCCACGGCATCGCGCTGCGGCCCGGCGGCTCAAGTGGGCTCGGGCAATTGGGCGCCGTGCCGGTAATCCTGCTGCCGGGCGATCCGATGGCTTGTCTCGCGGCATACGACATGCTGGCCGGCCGGCTGATCCGCCGGATCGCCGGGCTTTCGACAGATCTCCCCTATCGGATCGGCGCCCTGCCCCTGAGCCGCAAGATCGTCTCTTCCACCGGCTTCACCGATATCGTGCCGGTTGCCGTATCCGGTGACGAGGCTGCACCGATCGGTTCGGTTGAGACGGGCCATCTCGCGGCGTCTTGCCGCGCCGCCGGTTTCGTCATGGTGCCGGAAACCCTGGAAGGGTATGCGGCGGGCGACATCGTCCGCGTGCACCTATATGATTAGCTATGGCTGAGAGTTCGGACATGGTGCAGCGTCTGGCCGCCCTGTCCCGCGCGGCGCGCCAGGAACAGTTTCTGGACGTGATCGCGCGCGACGAGGCAGAAGCGCGGCTGCGCCGCCATCTCCATCCGGTTCCGGCAGGCGTGGAAACCGTCGGGCTCGGCGCCGCGCGCGGACGCGTGCTGGCCGAGGACGTGCTGGCTCCGGTGGACGTTCCCGGATTCGATCGTGCCAGCGTCGATGGTTTCGCGGTGCGCGCCGCCGATATTGCCGGCGCCACGCCGGAAGCGCCGGCGGCGCTGCGGCTGAACACCGAGATTCTGACCCCAGGCATCCTGCCGGAACAGGACGTCGCCAAGGGCGTCGCCAGCGTGATCGCGACCGGCGGAATGCTGCCGCGCGGCGCCGACGCCGTGGTGATGGTCGAAGATACGGAGGTCCGAACCGGCCCGGACGATGCGCCGGTGGTGGAAATCCGCCGCCCCGCCTTTGCCGGCCGGTCCGTGGCGGCGGCTGGTTCCGACATCGCGCGCGGCGAGACCGTGCTCCGGCAGGGCAGCCTGCTCACCTCCCGCGAGATCGGGATGCTGGCCGCCGTTGGGCTGGGCGACGTGCCGGTCTGGCGCCGGCCGCGCGTTGCGATCCTGTCCACCGGCGATGAGATCGTCACACCCGGCGCGCCGATCCGCGCGGGCCAGGTGTATGACAGCAATGCCGCCGTGCTCGCCGCCGCGACCGAGGAACTGGGAGGCGAGCCGGTGCGGTTCGGCATCGTGGCGGACGACGAGGCGGCGCTGTCGGCCGCGCTCGACCGGGCGCTGGCGGCGTGCGACCTCGTGGTGTTGTCCGGCGGCACCTCGAAAGGCGCTGGCGATCTGGCGCACCGGGCAGTGGCGCGGCTGACCGATCCCGGCATCATCGTCCACGGCGTGGCGCTGAAGCCGGGCAAGCCGCTCTGCCTCGCGGTGAGCGGCGGCAGGCTGGTGGCGATCCTGCCGGGTTTCCCGACCTCCGCGATATTCACCTTCCATGCGTTCGTCGCCCCGGTCATCGCCGGGCTGGCCGGTCGCCGCGCGATCCGGCAGGGCCGAGTTGCCGCCACGCTGCCGTTGCGGATCACCTCGGAGCGCGGACGCACCGAATATGTCATGGTCTCGCTGATGCAGACGCCGGATGGCGGCCTCACGGCCTATCCCACGGCGAAGGGCTCCGGCGCGGTCACCAGCTTTGCCCAGGCCGACGGGTTTTTCGCGATTCCGGCCGCGACCGAGGCGGTCGCCGCCGGCACGGCGGTCGAGGTCACCCTGATCGATCAGGACGTGGAGCCGGCGGATTTGATTGTCATCGGCAGCCACTGCGTCGGTCTCGATCTGCTGATCGGATATCTGGAACGCGAGGGAATCCGGGTGAAGGCGCTCAATGTCGGCTCTTCCGGCGGCCTCGGCGCGGCACGGCGGGGCGAGTGCGATATCGCCGGCATCCATCTGATGGACCCGCAAACCGGGCGTTATAACGTTCCGTTCCTGACCGAGGCGCTGACCCTAGTGCCGGGCTATCGGCGTCTGCAGGGCGTGGTGTTCCGCCGGGACGACGCGCGCTTCGCGCCGTGCCCGACCGCCGAAGCCGCCGTGGCGGCAGCGCTCGCCGATGCATCGTGCCTGATGGTCAACCGCAATGCCGGCAGCGGCACCCGCATCCTGATCGACCGGCTGCTGGAGGGAAACCATCCGCCCGGCTACGGTTATCAGGCGAAATCCCATAACGGCGCCGCCGTCGCCGTCGTGCAGCGCCGCGCGGATTGGGGCGTCGCGATCGAGACCGTTGCCCGGCAATACGGGCTGGGGTTTCTACCGCTGCAGGATGAACAATACGATTTCGTCGTTCCGCTTGCCCGGCGGGAACGCCCGGCGGTACGCCGGTTCATCGCACTTCTGCAGGACCCGGCGACCCGCCGGCAATTGGAGACGATGGGATTCACCATTTCCGCCGAGGCAGCCGATGCGGCACAATGACGCGTTCAGGGCCGGGACGCTCGCCTCGCTGGGTGTGCTGCCCAATCCCGACGATCCGCGGCTGACGATGGCGGTCACCGGCGTCGATCAGACCGGTGCTGCCGTGCAATCCAAGGTGCCGATGGAACGGAAGCTGACGATTTTCCTGAACACCCAGAAGATCGTGACCGCGATGACGATCGGCGACTACCCCGAGGAGCTTGCCGTCGGCTATTTGCTCAACCAGGGCATGCTGCGGCCGTCCGACACGATCACCGGGATCGGCTATGACGAGGAACTGGCGGTGATCGCGGTGCGGACCGAGCGGGAAACCGATTACGAGGAGAAACTGAGCAAAAGGACCCAGACCTCCGGCTGCGGCCAGGGCGCGTCGTTCGGCGACGTGCTGGACGTGATCGCGGGCGTAACCTTGCCTGAAGCCGAATTGCGGACCTCGTGGCTCTATCATCTGACCAACCGGATCAACACGATTCCGTCGCTTTATCTCGAAGCGGGCGCGATCCACGGCGCGGTGCTGTGCCGGCGCGACGAACCGCTCGTCTATATGGAGGATGTCGGAAGGCATAACGCGGTGGACAAGATCGCCGGCTATATGCATCGCCACCGGATCGACGGCGCCGACAAGATATTCTTCACGACCGGCCGGCTGACTTCGGAAATGGTGATCAAGACGGTGCGCATGGGGATTCCGATCCTGATTTCGCGATCGGGCTTCACCGCCTGGGGCGTGGAGCTGGCGCGTCAGGCCGGACTGACCCTGATCGGCCGGGCGCGCGGCAAGCGGTTTCTCGCTTTGTCCGGCGCCGAGCGGATCGTGTTCGACCAGGATCTCGCCTATGTCGCGGAAGAGAGCGTGAAGCTTCGCCGCAAGGGTGCCGCCGATGACGAATGACAAAACCGCGATCGTGGGAGCGATCCTGGCCGGCGGCCTGGCGCGGCGGATGGGAGGTGTGCACAAGGCGCTGCAAAACGTGGGGGGCGAGATCGTGCTTTCCCGCCTGATCGCCCGACTGCGGCCGCAGGTGGCAGCGCTGGTGCTGAACGTGAACGCCGATCCCGCGCCGTTCGCGGGTTTCGGCATGCCCATCGTGGCGGACGATCTGCCCGGCCATCCGGGGCCGCTCGCCGGCGTTCTGGCCGCGCTCGATTGGGCGGCGCGCGGGCTGCGCGGCGCGCGCTGGGTGGTCACCGTCCCCGGCGATGCGCCCTTCATTCCTAGCGATCTCGTCGCGCGCCTGTATGACGGGGTGCAGCGTCAGGGAGCGGAGCTGGCGTGCGCCGCTTCCGCCGGGCGGACCCATCCGGTGATCGGGCTGTGGCCGGTCGCTCTGCGCTTCGATCTGCGCCGCGCTTTGGTGGACGAGGATATCCGCAGGATCGACCGCTTCACCGGCCGCTACGCGATCGCCGCGATCGAATGGTCCGCCGATCCGGTCGATCCGTTTTTCAACGTCAACACCCCGGACGATCTCGCCGAAGCCGACCGGCTGGCCGCCGGCGGGCATTTATCGTAAGGAAAAGAAAAGGAGCGTGACGGGCGCAAGACCGTCACGCTCAGGATCCGCCGGCCGCCAACCCGAACGCGCGGCCATGCGGGGGGGGGAGGAGTTGTCGCTACACTGCGTTCGGGGTCACTGTGTCACCATGTTTGCGGATGGTGAAATTGATCACAACGGGCATCGCGAGCAGCACCATCGGCAACTGCACGATGATTCCCGCGATGATCGCGACCGCCAGGGGCTGCTGCATCTGATCGCCGGCGCCGCTGATCGCCGCCCCGAGCGGCAGCAGGGCGAGAATCATTGCGAGCACGCTCATCAGGATCGGCCTGAGCCGGTTAAGTGCGGCGTCATACAGCGCCTGGCGCGGCGGCATGATCCTGGACAGCTCCTGATATTCCGAGACGTAGAAGATCGCCATTTCGGTACCGATACCCAGGATCATCACCATGCCCATCAGCGCGGTGATGTTCAGCTCGATTCCGGTCAGCCATAGCCCGACGAACACCGCGCTGGTGGAGATCACCGACGTGCAGATGATGATGATCGGCAGCAGTATCCGCTCGTAGAGGAACAGCAGCAGCACGATTTCAGCGATCAGGGCGGCGATGAAGACCGCGACCATGCCGCGGAAGGCGATCTGCTGCTGCTTGTAAAGGCCGCCCATCGTGTAGGTGACGCCCGGCGGCAGAAGGCCAGGCTTGGCAAGCACTTTCTGGATCGCGGCAGCCGTGCTGCCAAGATCGCGCCCCGAGATCTCGGCCGTCACCTCGACGATTTGCGCCAGGTTCTTCCGCGTGATTTCCGGCTGGCCGGCGACGAAGTCGACCTTCGCGACCATGTTCAGGGGAAACACATACCCGTTCGGTGCCCGAATCGGCAGGTTTTGCAACTGGCGCCGGCGCATCGCCGCTTCCTGCGGCGGGTCGATCCACAGCCGCACGCCGACATCTCCCAGAGTGCCGATAAATTTGGTCGCCACGATACCATGGAGATAGGCATTGACCTGAGTTTGGACTTCCTGCGTCGTCATTCCCTCCATCGTCGCCGCGGCTTTGTCGACGTGGATTTCCAGCGCGTCGCCCGCCGGCACCACGCCGTTATTGACCGAGGAGGGATCGACACCGCGCACCTTGGAAATCGCATCAGCGACGTTCTGCGCGACATTGTCGAGAATTGCCGGATTCTTGGCGCTCACATCGACCACGACCGGCTCGGGCCGGCCGACCATATCGCCGATATTGTCAGTCAGTAACTGGTCCGAACCGAAATCGATTCCCGGAACATCCCTGGTTACTTTGTTATCGATCTGGTCCATGACTTTCCAGATGTTCGGCCGTTTGTCGGGGTTGATCAGGCGAACATAGATATCTCCCTGGTTCGGCTCGTTCAAATCGCCGCCGAGCCCCGCGCCGGTGCGTCGGGAATATGCCGCGACATAAGGATTCGAGCGGATGATATCCTCGACCTGGTGCAATTCGCGATTGCTTTCATTGAGCGACGTACCGGGATTGGTCTGGTAGTTGAACACGAAGCCGCCTTCATCCATCTTCGGCAGAAAGCCGGAGCCGGTATGTTGCATCCCGATATAGCCAACCCCCAGCAGGATCACCACGCCGATCCCGACATAGATGGGCCGGCGCAGCACCGCATCGAGTGCGCGTCCATGGGTTCTTTTGAACCAGTCCGGCTTGTCATGGCTCGGGTCGTGCCATTTCTGAAAATCGATCACCGTTCTGGCGAGAATCGGCACGACGAACGCGGTCAGCAGATAGGAAATGATCAGCGCCAGGGCCATGGTCAGCGAAAGGTAGCGGAAGAACGCCCCGGTGACGCCGGACAGAAAAGCAAGCGGTATGAAAATGACGATGGTGGCGAGGCTTGAACCGGTCAGCGGCCGGAGGAATTCTTTGGTCGCGAGCAGAACGGCACTTTGCGGGTTGGTGAGGCCGGGCGTGCCGGCGCGCCGGGCGATCTGCTCGATCATCACGATCACGTCGTCGATCAGCAGCCCGATCGACGCGGCCAATCCGCCCAGCGTCATCATATTGAACGACATGCCGAGCACATAGAGCAACAGCGATGTGATCAGCACCGCCATCGGCACGACCACCATTGCAACCGATGTGGCCCGCCAGTTGCGCAGAAAGAACAGAACCACGAGGCCGGCCAGGAACAGACCGATGACGATCCCTTCTTCCACCGCAGCCACCGAGGACCGGACGAGTTGGGTCTGATCATACCATTTGACCAGGTGGATCGATTTCGGCTGCGCCGCCATGAACTGCTTTAATTTCTTCTTCACCTTGTTCTGAAGCGCCACCATGTCCGCGGACGATTGCTGATAGACATTGATCTCCACCGAAGGCAGCCCTTGATCTCTGACCAGGTACCAACGTGGTACTACGCCCTTGCTGATCGTTGCGATATCGGCGAGCCGGATAATCCCATGCTGTGCGGTTCGCAGGGTTATGTCGCGAATCGATTTGGCGCCAGTCAGGCCATTTTTCGCGAACATCAGATAGAGCAGGTCATTGTCCTGCAGATGGCCAACCCCCTCAAGAACGTTCGATTGCTTGACCGCGTTCTCTACATCCGCAAGCGTCAATCCAAACGCCCTGAGCTTGGCCGGATTGAGCACGGCCTCGATCTCGCGTTGCCTCCCGCCCAAAGTTCCCACACGCGCGACGCCTGGAATTCCCATCAACATCGGCGCTATCTGGAATTTGGCCATCCGCAGCAGATCGACCTGCGACACCGTCTTCGACGTCAGCGAATAGGACGAAAACGGCATGATCACGTTCGGCAGCATCTGGATCACGTTGTAGGTCGTGCCGGGCGGCAATTCTGGAAGAATCTGGGAAAGCGCCGCCTGCACGCCGAGATAGGCGAAATGCATGTTGGTGCCCCAGGGAAAATCGACGAACAATTCGGTCGATCCGCGCGACGTGGTGGACTCTACGTCCAGCGCGTGGGGAACCCGGCGCACCATCCGCTCGATCGGCGCCGTGACGTCATACAATTGCTGTTGCGCCGGGCGAGTGCCGGAATCCACCTCGATGCGAATCCGCGGAAAACTGATCACCGGATACACGCCGTACGGCATTTTCGATATTGAAAATACCCCGGCCAGGGCGAGTGCTGCCGCAATCAGTATGAGGGACCGGCGATGATGCTCCACCCAGCTGACGAAATTCATTGGCTGGCCTTCCCTTTCGGATCGGCGAGCCGGATTTTCATGCCGTTATCCAGTTGGTAGTTGCCCGCGAGAACGACGGGGGCGCCGGGCTCGAGCGCGCCGTTGATCACGTCCTTGTCGTCGTCCGACACCAGAACGTGAACCACCACCTTCTTCGCCGTCATGCCGTGCGCCTGAACGATGTAGGTATTGCCGGTATCGTTCACCAGAATCGCCCGGTGCGGTACGACATAGCCGTTGATATGCCCGACCGTGATGTTTGCCTGAAACATCTCGCCGAGCAGCGTCTTGCCGGCCGGCACGCTGATATCGACCGGCACCAGCCCATTGATCGATTCGACGAGCGAACCATGGAACAGGACGGTTCCGGCCAGCGACGCGCCGCCGCCGATCGGCGTCAGCTTCACCGGATCTTTTACATGGATCTCCCGTGCCTCGTTCGGAACCACGCCCGCCTTGAGCACCAGCCCGTTCGGCTGCGCGAGCTGGACCAGCCCTGCCCCCTCGGAGACGATCGCACCCGGCGTCGTGTCGATCACCGTGACGATCGCCGGGAACGGCGCGCGCAGCGTATGCGGCCCTTGGGCACCCTGCGCCTGCAGCGCGTCGAGCGCCGCCTCTGCATCCGCCTGGCTCTTTTCCGCCTGGAACAATTGCTGATCGGTGGCGAGATGGCTGCCCACCATCGAGCGGGTGCGGCTCACCAGATCGGTGGCGACGCGCAGTGCCGATTTCGCCTGCGCATAGGCTGAAACGCTCGCCGGGCTCGGCACCAGCCGGACCAGCGGCGCACCCTTGGCGACCAGCGCGCCGCGCCGGACATAGACATTGGTGACCGCCGCCTGCAGCGGCGCCATCAGCGTCTGCCGCGCGGACGACGCGGGGCCGACACTGCCATAGACGGTGAGAACGCGCGGCAGGCTGCCATGGGTCAGCGGCGTCAGCTTCACGAGAACACTGGGGCCGTTCGTGGTTCCTGCCGCCGCGAGTGCCGGCGCGGCGATCATGCCCGCGAAAATCGCAAAGGCGGCGAGAGTCTTCATGAATGGGTCACCCCGGTATGGTTGACGAGTCTTGTCCGCGGAAGGCCGACCCCGAGTTCGATGCCGAGCGCGAGCTGGTCGGTGTCGAGCCGGGTCTGGTAGGCGATCACGTCGAGTTCGCGCTTCAGCGCCGTCGTCTGGTAATCGACCAGCGCACGCTGATCGAGATTGCCCTGGGCGTAAGCATTCTCCGCGTTGCGCGACAAACGCCGCGCGGTCGCGGCGGCATCGCGCGCCTGGACCAGATCGGCCGCGAGAACCGCGATCCGCGTGCTGAGCCCATGGACCATGCCGTCGGCATGATCGAGCGCCGCCTGATATTGCGCGTGGAGCACCTCGCGCGTCGCCTTTGCCGACGCGATGCCGCCCTGATTGCGGTTGAAGATCGGCAGCTCCATGGTCAGGGTCGGACCGACCGACAGAACGTTCGACGTATCCGTGCCGCCGGATGGGCCCAGCGCCAGCGGCGGGAACTGGGCGAGAATCGCCGCGCGCAACTGTTCTTCCGAGGTTCTGTAACCAAGCCGCAGCGCCACCAGGTCCGGCCGCCGCTCGGGCAGCGTGGTCAGCAGCTTCGTCAGATCGGCCGGCGGCGGCGTGAGTTCGGGGCGGCTGATCGCGAACCGGACGGAGGGTTCAAGGCCGAGCAGCGCATCGAGCTGCTGCCAGACCTTCAATCGGGTCAGGCGCGCGGATGCGAGAGCGGTTTCGGCCCCCGCGTTCGCCGCGATCAGCGGCGCCTCGGCGGTCAGATCGAGATTGCCGAGCGCGGTCGCCTGACTCACCTGCGCGAGTTCGGTGGACAGCAGGGACAGTTCGCGCTTGAGGTAGCGGATTTCCGCATTGTCGCCATGGATATCGAGCGCCAGCAGTCGCGCCTGCTGGGCGACCTGCCATTCCTGCCACAGCAGCGACGCGTTGACCGAACCGAGCGAGGCGCGTGCCGCCGCGACGCGCGCCCGATAGGTGATGAGCGACGTGATGTCCTGCGAGAGCGACGCGGCGTAGGACGGTGTCGAGCCCGGCCCGCTGATCAGCGCCGCGAAGCCAAGGCCGAGCGACGGATTGGGCAGGATCGAGGCGCTGAGCAAAGCCGCCTTGGCGAGGCCGAGCTGGCCGCGTTGCTCGGCAAGATCGGGGTCGTTGAGGATCGCGAGCAGGCCGATCTGATCGATCGAGAAGGATTGCGTCGGGGCGAGCGTGACCGGCGGGTCCTTTGCCGTCATCGCCGGAATGGTCCGGTGGAGTGAAGCGACACTCGAAACCAGGTTCGGCCGGTTCGCCAGGGGCTTGGCCCGATAGGTCGCGCAGCCGGCGAGCGCGAGGGCGGCCAGCAGCATCCCGCCCCGATGGCAAAAACGCCTCCTCATGGTCAGCACCGCGCCGGAAGGGCCGGATGGAACGCGCTGTGAGATTTTTCGCCGCGGCGCGCGGCAGCATGTGCCAGCGGCTCAGCCGATATCATCGCGGCCGATACCGATGCCGCGAACCGAGTTGCACCCCATGATCCAGCCCAAGTCGCCATCGTTCAAATGACCCCGTTCAGAAACCGCCACATACCGCCGCCAAAATAGTCTTTCGTGCCCCGTCATCGGCCGGCGCCATGCGTATTCACGCCGCCGGCCGATAACATCCGAGATAGCCTATTTTTCGGGTTTGTAGACGTAGAGCGCGCCCGCCTTGCCGGCATAGGCGTAGACATTATGCGTTACCGGATCGACCGTGCCGGTGTGAGTCAGGCCGACCCCGGTCGAGACGAACGTCACCGGCGTCATCGTATTCGCGTCGTAGACATTGAAGCCCTTGCCCGCGCCTTCAAAGGCATAAACCAGGCCAAGCTTGGGGTCCCACTCCACTTGGTCGATGCCGGACTTGGCAGGCAGATGCTTGAGCACCTTGAGCGTGTCCGCGTTGAGCACGAACATACCAGCGCTCGTCGTGCCGACCCAGACGGCATTTGTTTTAGGATCGTAGATCTGTCCTTTGGTGCCGTCGAGCTTGGTGACCTTTATGTGCAGATTGATCTTGTGCATGATCTTGCCGGTCGTCGCATTCAGCGATTCTTCCCAGGAATCGTCGGGCATATACAGAATGTTCTTGGACGCAACCAACCTACCGACATCCGGGCCGCCTCCCTTGGTCGGGACGAGCGGGAACTTGGTCTCGAATTTCGGGTCCTTGCCGGTGCTGTAGACATCGACCCAGTTGTTATCGTCCATCGCCACGTAGAGTTTATGCGTGGCGGGATCGAGCCACATTCCGTCCGGCGAGGTTCCGACGGTGGTGACCCGGTTGACGATTTTCCAGTCTTTCTTCGAAATCACCACGATCTGATTGGTCTTTCCGGGACCTTGAGCGGCAGTCCAGTATACGTAGTGGGCATCCGAGGCGTGGCTGTTCGGCGCCGGAATTGATTTCCAATGGTGGACTACTTTGTTCGTGTGGCTATCGACGGCCACGCCGCCATTGGGCAGCGATACATAGATCATCCCATCCGTGGGATCATACCTGACGAAATCGCCATGTCCTTTTGCATTGGGCAAGGGGATCTTATCGACGAGCTTGAAGTGCCAGGCGCTGGCGAAAGCCGTGCCTGCCATCAGCCCGCTCAGCAGGGCGACACCCGCCAGGATTTTTCTTGGATAACGCATGTTTCACTCCCGTTTGTTGCAACGCGTATCTACACTTTTCTGTTGGCCTCGCCGCATCGCGGAGCCGTCAGGCACGTCACCCGCGGCAACCGGCCCGGTATTTGGGGCCGGGCCGGTCAGCTCGGATCATTATTTCCCCATCAGCACGCCAACTTCCACCAGGCCGACAAATTGGTTAGCGCTATTGCCACGCTTGCCGTAACCCGTGCCGGGGGCGAACCCGGCAAGATGGGTCAGATCCACCGTCGGGCGGATAAAGATGTTCTTGTTCTGCCATGTCGGCGAAATCTGCAGGCCGGTCATGGTCGTGCCGGGGCTGAACGTGCCGGGGCCAGGAGCCGAATCGAACTGCAGCCAGTTGCCGAACAGATTTTGATTCGGATCGTTCTTGTCGCCGTTCTGATAAACGATCTGGGGCTGAGCGGTGACCGACCATTTCGGCGTGAACTGGTACGTCACGTCCACCATCGCGGCGGTTTCGAAATAGGTGGTGAGCGGCCGGGGATTACCACTTGCCGCCGTTACCGAACTCTTGGGCAGCCACTGGTACTGAACCTCGGGGATGAAAGTCCAGGGACCGGCGATCCATTGCACGCCGGCACCGAGCAGAGAGCTGTTGGACTCGGAGAAGCCCAGCCCGACACCGGCGTGAGGCACGCCGGGATTGCCGGTATGACCGAGATTGGTGTGACCGAACAGGATGAAGTTATCCGTCCCCGATTTGTTCAGGTTGTAGGTCAGCAGGAAGGACAGAACGTTGGTGCGGGCGGTATGGTAGGAATCCGAGTATTGCAGATTGAAGGTCACCGGCCCGTAGAACAGGTTGAGCTGAGGCCCATAGCCCGGTGTCGCTTGCATATTGTTGAGGTTGGAAACGAAGAAGGTCGGATTCATCCAGTCGAACCCGATCTCGGTTCCTTCCAGCGACGCCATTTCACCGGCCGAAACGCTCCAGTATTTTGACGGCTGGGCGGTAAACCACCATTTGAATGTCGGTCCCGGCGGAAACGGGTTCGCGCCCGAGCCGAATCGCGCCAGGCTGTTGAAGGCGCCGAAGTCGCTGGTGATTCCTGTCGTCGGAGTCTGCCACGCCCCGCCCCAGTAGGTGAAATGCAGCCAGCCGGTTCCTTTGTGAATCTGGATGGCGGCGAGACCTATACTGTATTGGGCGTTCGGGCCAAGGCTGCCTTCATTGCTGAACAGCCGCGGCGTCGCGTTCGTGTTGGTCGATGCGAACGCATCAATGCCGCCGGAGAAGGTCCATTGCCCGCTCAGAGGACCCATACCCGTAACGTTGATCGTCTCCGCCGGTACGTTGTTGCCTTCACCGCCGCCGCCGAGCGCGTAGCTCGATTGCGATGCGGCGAGCAGGGCGGTGGTCAGTCCCGCTCCGACAAGAAACTTCGTCGTCTTTTTCATGTCACGCTCCCTTTTTCCCAGACTTTTATGATGTCGCGGCTCATGGCGCTGCTCCTTTTGTGCAGTCTGTTCAGCGACGGCCTGACGGTGCGTTAGCTGCGTTGCGCGAAGCGCGCCGCACTTGCCCCGTCCGCGGATCGCGCATGAGAGCGGAAGCAATTTCGAATGAATTAGCAATCGGCCTATTGCCGCATTCGCGACCTGGCTCATTCCAAGACTTCCCTCTCACGCGACAGGCTGATCCGCCTGTTCAGTTTGGATGCCGGTTATCGACCCGTTCCGGGCTTCTGGCATCTTTCTATTTTGTATACCATATTGTATTATTCTGTCTAGCGATATTTTGCATGAATCCCTATGATTTTATTGCGGGATCACAAAAAAGGGCGACCCGCCGGCGACGGGCCGCCCTTCAATGTCCGTTGAACCGGTTCAGCAACCGCCGGGATGGCGCAGTCCCAATTGAGGTACCGAGTGCAGTTTCGCCGTTTCGCAGGCTTGCTTCTCGGCTGGCGACAAATGATGCAGCACGCGGATCTGCACTCCCATTATCCCCGCGCTCTTCATCTGCGCTCCCGCCGGATGAATGCTCTGGTTCTGTGCTCCCACCAGATGAACGCTCTGGGGATTGCCCGGCTGACAATTATCCGCATGACGCATCCCTGCCTGGATCATCGAATGCGCCTCCGCCTGGCGACATGCCTGAACGCTGATCGAATCCGCCGGTGCCGGCGCTACCCTGACGGAGCAAGATGCCAGCAGGAGCGCGGCCACGACTCCGGCCATAGTCGTTTTTTTCGCGATCAGGTTCATCCTCTTCAGAGCTCCAGTGGGTTTTATGATAATTCGGGCCCTTGAATCGGCGTTGTCCAAAGAAGGCAGGAACGCGACCTCGGGGCACCGAGTATTTATAATGGACTCTCTGGTCGACCATACACCCTCTGTTTATGCAGGGCAGAGAACGGCCGAGTCGGGAACTTTCTGCTTCTGATACAATCCCGCCACCTCGCCGCGCTGCCTGATCAGGGCAAGAACCGTATCGATCGTCGGCGTCGGCACGCCGACGAGCGCGCCGAGTTCCTGCACCACCGTGACAAGTGCGTCGATTTCCATCGGCCGGCCGCGTTCGAGATCCTGCAGCATCGAGGTTTTGTGACCGACGACCGCGCCCGCCCCGTCGATCCGGCGTTCGACATCGACCCGGAAATGCACCCCGAGCCGGTCGCCGATCGATTTGGCTTCGAGCATCATCGCCTTGGCCAGAGCGCGGGTATCGGGATCGTGAGCGATCTTGTCGAGCGTCGCGCCGGTCAGCGCGCTGATCGGGTTGAAGCACAGATTTCCCCATAGCTTCAGCCAGATTTCGTCGCGAATTTTGTCGCGAATCGGCGCTTTCAGCCCCGCCGCCTCCATCGCCGTCGCGAGCCGGACGATTCTCTCGGTCCGCTCGCCGGACGGTTCGCCGAGCGGAAATTTGTCGCCATAGACGTGCTTGATCACGCCGGGCCCGACAACCTCGGTCGCCGGGTTGACCACGCAGCCGATCGCACGCTCCGGCCGCAGGATTTCCCATTGCCGCCCGCCCGGATCGACGCTTTCCAGCGTGGCGCCTTCCCGCTCGCCGCCATGGCGGTGGAAATACCAGTATGGAATGCCGTTCACCGCCGTCACCACGCTGGTATCGTTACCCAGCAACGGAACCATCCGGTCGACCACCGCCGGGATCGAATGCGCCTTGAGGCAGATGATGACGTAGTCCTGCGGGCCGAGTTCCGCCGGATCGCCGGTGCAGTGCGGCCGCGCGTGATGCTCGGCATTTTCCATCAACAGGCGGACCCCGTCGCGGCGCATCGTCTCCAGATGCGCGCCCCGCGCGACCATGCTGACTTCACATCCGGCGCGCTCCAGCATGACGCCGAGAAACCCGCCGATTGCCCCGGCCCCGAAAATGCAGACTTTCATGTGCGTTCTCCCTTCGATTCATGTCGCGCCATTTGCCCGGTCCCGACATTCGAATTCGGGATCGACTAAACGGTTTTTGACAGTCTGGTATACGATATACCAAATGTCAAGAATTTTATTCTGAAATTATTTTATTTGTCGCATTAATATAATATGCACCATTCCGGTCGGCGAATGATCACCGCGAATGCAGGAAAATCGTGGGACTTCGTGTGAGGGGCGCGCGGCGAACAACCAGCGTCTCCGCCGGCTGGACTCTTCCGGCCGCGCCGTCGCCTTCAGCCGGGATCGATGAGAAAAAATCCCGGCCTGACTGAAGGCCGGTTTTTCAAATCAGCTGCCACTGGTTCCGTTATGCCGCCGGGAGGCCGAATGCCGCGTAGCTTTGGCCAATGACGGCAGGTGGCGTTTGCGGAAAGACCGGGACTCCACGCTCCCCGAAAACAGGAGTTTGACCGATTACCGGCGGCGGCATTTGGGCAATGATGGGCACTCCTTGTTCCGCGAATACCGGCTTGTTCTGACCGATCACCGAAGGCGGCGTTTGCGCGATGATCGTTGTTGCCAGCAAGCTGGAAGCACCCTGCTGCGCGGATGCGACACCGCGTAACCCGCCGATACCTGCCGCGATCACGGCAAAAAACATCATCCTTTTCATGGCTCGATCCTCTTTTGGTTATCCGAAACCTGCTGCCCAGGTCGATCTCCCTTCGATCAGGCCGCTTTCATGTCCCGCGGCTTCGTGCCCACGGTCGGTTCAGCAAGTTGTCATAATATAGTATACCAAATGTAAAATGTCAAAATTATTAGAAGCTTGTGCTTGGCCCATTCGGAAAAGTCGCGCATAAGTGAAACTGCCTTTGCCGCCTTGGTGAAGCGGTCAGGCGGCTGGCCCTATCGGGTCAGCCGCGCGCGGCTAGTTCCGCAAGGGAGCGTCGCTGGGTGCCAACCTCGTCGAAATTCGCCGGGTCGATCCAGGCTTCGAGCATCGCGCGGTTGCGCGGCCATTCGGCGTCGGTCTGGCTGAACATCGCCGAATCCCGGCTGCGGCCCTTCAGGATCAGATGATTGCGCAGAATGCCCTCGAAAGTGAAACCCAGACGCTCCGCCGCGCGTCGCGACGGGGCGTTCAGCGCATCGCATTTCCAGACCAGCCTTCGATAGCCGAGATCGGTGGCGAGCCGGAGCAGCAGGAACATCGATTCGGTACCGACCGGGCTGCGCTGCAGAGCCGGCGAAAACCAGATGTTGCCAAGCTCGATCGCGGCGTTGGCGGGTTGAATGTCGCGCAGGGTGAGCCAGCCCATCACCCGGCCGTTCCGCTTCGAGCGGACCGCCCAGGCCATGGGGTCGTGCTGGCTCGCCAGCGTCGCGATATGGCGCCGCATCGCCGATTCGGAGCCGAACGGACCGCAATTCATGTAGGTCCAGCTTGCCTCGGCCCCCTGCGCGGCGGCCCAGAGGTCTTCGACATGGGCAACGGCAAGAGGTTCGAGGCTGGTATGATGGCCCTCGATCGGCACGCGCGGCGGCAATGGCCGCGGCGTGTCGTCGACTTCGGGGCCGCGCGGAGAAGTGCTCATGGATGGACGCTCCGATACCATTCTGCCGTCAGCCGGTCGCGAATTTGCGGCTCGGTTCGTCGCCGGCCAGAACCCGGACCATGGTTGATCCGAGGGATGCTGGGCTGTCGGCGACATGGATTCCGGCGGATTTCATCGCCTCGATTTTCGCCTGGGCGGTGTCGCGCCCGCCGGAAATCACCGCCCCGGCATGGCCCATCCGCCGTCCCGGCGGCG